>JACQQX010000043.1 GCA_016206805.1 Candidatus Omnitrophota bacterium | reverse complement strand
GGGGGATAATGTGTTGGTCGCTCTATTCCTACCTATGAATTCACACTCAATAATGTGTGGCGCTCCGGGTGGATGTCCTGTCTTGGCGCGTCCCCAAGACAGGACATCCACCCGGAGCTCAACGACCTATTGAATGGATAGGTCAGGTGAGAGTGAGGTAGATTTCTACAAGTGTTTATTGATATAATAGCCGCTTCATGAAAAGCCTTTTCCTGCGGGTTGCCATTAGCGCCGGCTTTTTGGCACTTCTTTTTTTCATCATCCGGGAAGACCTGCCCGAGATTAAACAGGTTTTAAGCCGCATGGACATGCGGCTTTGCGTTGTTGCCGTCCTGCTGTTTTTAAGCACGACGTTTATCCTGGCCAAGCGCCTTCAGATTATTTTTGCCGCCAAAGAAGTGTCCATGAAGCTGCGTGAGGCCACCAGCCTTACTTTTGTCGGCTACTTTTTCAATAATTTTTTACCCACTTCGGTCGGAGGGGATATCGTCAAGGCCATGTGCGCCGCGCGAGTCACTAAAAAGACGGTTCAGACGGTCACCACCGTGGTCATGGATCGTGTATTTGGTCTTTTTACATTTGTGCTGATCCCCAGCATCAGTTTTCTTTTCTTTTTGAAGCAAATCAATAATCCGGCCGTTCCGGTTCTCATTTATTCGCTGCTGCTATTTTCCTTTTTTTCATTTTTCATGCTTTTTAACAGGAACCTGGCCCGGCGCTTTTCGTTTGTGGAAACTTTTCTCAACCGCTTGGGAATCGGCCCTAAGATCCGTCAAATCTATGACGGGCTGCACAGTTTTAAACACCATAAGGATTTGATGGTCAAGGCGATGCTGCTGTCATTTGTGGCGCAGGCCGGCGGCATTATTGTGCTCTATGTGCTGGCCGTGGCCTTGGGGGCCAAAGCTTCTTTGATTTATTTTTTTCTATTGGTGCCGGTGGTGCATTTGATCAGCATGCTTCCGTCGTTCAACGGCCTTGGGATCCGGGAGGGAGCTTATGTTTATTTTTTGGCGCCGATCATGGGCAAGGAATACGCGGCGGCCATCAGCATCTTGTGGCTTGGCCTCTTATTGCTGCTCAGCTTGATCGGTGGTTTGATTTATATGATTCGGCATGATTACCATATCCGTTTTAAGGAGGCAACCGTATGAGGCGGAAGGTCGAAGGCGGAAGGCGGAAGGAAAAAAAATGACAAAGAAAATACTGGTGATACATGGTCCGAATTTAGACTTGTTGGGCGAGCGCGAGCCACAGGTGTATGGCAAGGTGAGTTTGGAGCAGATCAATCAATCGCTGGAAAAACTGGCCCAGCTTTACAGCCTGACGCTTGAATTTTTCCAGTCCAACCATGAAGGGGAGATCGTTTCCAGGATCGGCGCGGCCAAGAAAGATTGCGCGGCGATACTCATCAATCCGGCGGCTTATACGCATACCAGTGTAGCGATCCGTGACGCTGTTTCGGCGGTCAAACTGCCTACGGTTGAGGTGCATCTGTCCAACATTTACGCGCGGGAAGCCTTCCGTCATCAGTCGCTGGTAGCGCCCGTCGCTCACGGCCAGATTTCCGGTTTTGGGGCGATGAGCTATCAATTGGGTCTTCTAGCCATTTGTGACATTCTGGGGCTTCAAGGGAAAGGGTCTTCGTGAGCGTTAAGCGCTTGGAAAAACTTTACGTGTCTTTTGAGAAAGCGGGAATTGACGCGCTTTTAGTCAGCTCTTGGCCCAACGTCACTTACTTGAGCGGGTTTCGCGGCACAGAGTCTTGGATTTTTGTCTCGCCCCGCGGACGGTTTTTTATCACCGACTCCCGGTATTCGGAACAGGCTAAGCGGGAAGCCAAGGGTTTTAAAGTAATTTTGCGGGATAAAAAAAGCGTTGTCGGGATTGTCGCGGATTTGGCCGCTGAAATCAACGCGAAGGCGGTCGGATTTGAATCGGCGATTGTGACCCATGCTTTTTATCAAAGTCTGGTTAAAGCGCTAGGCCAAGACAAAGTAAAGCCCGTTTATGATTTGGTCGAAACGTTAAGAGAAATAAAAGATAGCAAAGAGGCTGACTGGATTCGCCGCTCAGCGGATATCGCTGTGAAAGGGTATCATCATATTCGAAAAGCCACGAAACCCGGCATGAGCGAGCGGGATGTTCAGGCGGAGCTCGAGTATTTCACCAAAAAAAGAGGTTCCGAGAAGCCGGCTTTTGAGCTGATTATCGCCGCCGGCGCCCGGTCTTCGATGCCGCATTGTCAAAGCGATGGGACCCTCATCCGTAAGGACGATATGGTGCTGGTGGATATGGGAGTGGTTTACCAGGGGTATCATTCGGATTTGACCCGCCCATTCTTTTTAGGTAAAATGAGCGCTTTGCATAAAAAAATCCATGGCATTGTTTGGGAAGCGCAGCGCGCCGGAATAGCCAAAGCGGGACCCGGGGTGCCGGCAAGCCAAGTGGACGCGGCGTGCCGCCAAGTGATTGCCCGGACTGGTTATGCGGATTATTTTGGACATGGCACCGGACATGGGGTGGGGCTTGAGATTCATGAAGCGCCCAGCGTTTCCGCGCGCAGCCAGACGATTTTAAAACCCGGCATGGTGATCACCGTGGAACCGGGTATTTATTTGCCGGGCAAGTTTGGCGTTCGGATCGAAGATATGGTTTTGATCACCCCGAAAGGGCATGAGGTTCTGACGCGTGATCTCGACAAGCCAATTTAAGGCAGGAATCATCATCAAGTACGAAGGCGGCCTCTGTGAAGTGCTGGACTATCAGCTGGTCAAGATGCAGCAGCGTCAGCCTATCGTGCGCACGCGCCTGCGCAATATCCGCACCGGCAGCGTGCTGGAGCAGGCTTTCCGCTCCGGCGACAAGTTCGAAGACGTTTACCTCGAAGATAGACCCATCCAATTCCTCTACAGCGACGGACAAAAATACAACTTCATGGACTCCCAGAGCTACCATGAAATTGTGGTGAGCGCCTCGCTACTGGGTGAGCGGGTGGGGTACCTTAAGGAGAGCATGGAAGTGACCGGACGGTTTTCGGATGACGAGCTGATTCTTATCGAATTGCCGCCATCGGTGGTGCTTTTGGTCACGGAAACGGAGCCGGGCGTACGTGGGGATACCGCTAAAAGCGGCACCAAACCTGCCACGGTGGAAACGGGCGCGACTTTCAAAGTCCCTCTTTTTGTGAATCCCGGAGACAAAATCCGCGTGGATACTCGGACCGGTCAATACATCGAAAGGGCCTAGGGTGAATATCAAAGAAATCAAAGAAATGATTCAGTTGATGAATGAAAACCAGCTCACGGAACTGGAGTTGGAAAAAGAAGGTTTGAAGATTCGTCTTAAAAAAAACGCGTCCGGCGATTTTGAGCAGATGATTATTCCCGCGGAATCGGCCGCGGCCAGGCCAACGGCCCGGGAAGTCAAAGAAGCCGCGGCGCGTCCGGTTGCCCCTCCGGCGCGAACCCTAATCAAGTCTCCGATGGTCGGAACCTTTTACGCTTCACCCGCTCCTGACGCTCCGCCTTTTATCGGTCCCGGGTCGGCGGTGGAAGTGGGGCAGGTGGTTTGCATTATCGAAGCCATGAAGCTGATGAATGAAATCAAGTCTGAGATACGCGGCAAAGTTGCCGAGGCGCTCGTCAAAAACGGCGACCCTGTCGAGTTCGGCCAACCGCTTTTTGCTCTCGAGTAATCATCCATGTTCTCTAAAATCCTAGTCGCCAATCGCGGTGAAATAGCCCTTCGCATCATCCGGGCTTGCAAGGAAATGGGAGTTCGCACGGTCGCTGTTTATTCGGCCGCGGATCAGAATTCACCCCATGTCCATCTGGCGGATGAGGCGGTTTGCATCGGCGCCGCGCCTTCCTCACAAAGTTATCTCAATATCCCGGCCATTATCAGCGCCGCTGAAATCACCGATGTGGACGCGCTTCATCCCGGCTACGGTTTTCTGGCCGAAAATGCCCATTTTGCTGAAATCTGCGAGTCTTGTCAGATCAAATTCATCGGACCCTCGCCGGCGGCTATTCGTTCCATGGGCGATAAGATGGCCGCGCGCGAAACCATGCGCAAAATCGGCGTTCCTATCGTTCCCGGCACGCAGGAGGCGATCCGCGACAAGGACGAGGCTTTGCGTATCGCCAAAAAGATCAAATATCCGGTGATCATTAAGGCCGCCGCCGGTGGCGGTGGGCGCGGCATGCGGGTTTGCCATAATGAGGTTCGCCTGGTTAGCGCGCTCATGACGGCGCAGCACGAAGCGGATACCGCTTTTGGCAATTCGGCTGTTTATATTGAAAAATACATTGAAAAACCCAAACACATTGAGTTTCAAATTTTGGCGGATTCCCATGGGAATATGGTTCATTTGTATGAGAGGGATTGCACCATTCAGCGTCGCCATCAGAAGCTGCTGGAGGAAGCGCCTTCCCCGTCGGTGGACTGGAAGCTGAGAAAAAAAATGGGGGATATGGCCATCAAGGCGGCGCGGGCCGTCAATTACGTCAACGCCGGCACCATCGAATTTTTGCTGGATGACACCGGCAAGTTTTATTTTCTGGAAATGAATACCCGCATCCAGGTAGAGCATGGCATTACGGAGCTGGTTACCGGCGTCGATATCGTCAAAGAACAGATCCGTATCGCCTCCGGGGAGAAGCTTGGCATTCGCAAGCAGGATAAGATCCCGCTGCGCGGACACGCGATCGAGTGCCGCATCAACGCCGAAGACCCCGCCAATGATTTCGCGCCCTCCCCCGGACGGATCGAACGTTACAACATGCCCGGCGGCCCCGGCGTGCGGGTCGACAGCCACGCTTATGCCGGTTACACAGTGCTTCCCTATTACGATTCGATGATTGGCAAGTTGATGGCCCATGGCCGCAATCGCAATGAAGCCATCAGCATTTTACAGCGGGCGCTGGATGAGTTCATCATTGAGCCGATCAAAACCACGATTCCGATTCACAAGGAAATATTGAGGAACCCGCTTTTCCGACGTTCCCAAATGTACACCGATTTCATCCAGGCGGTTATGGGCGAGTGGATGGATAAAATGGCGGCGGAACGCGTGATGCCGCAATTAGTCGCAAAGGAGAGATAAGAAGAAATGAAAATCGGCATTTTAACGGGCGGCGGTGATTGCCCGGGCTTAAATCCTGTGATTCGCGCGGTGGTCCGTACGGCGGTGTCTTTGAACGATGAAGTGCTCGGCATCCGCAATGGCTGGAAGGGCCTTGTGGACAATGAGATGGGGCCGCTGGACGCGACGGCCGTTTCCGGTATTTTGCATCGCGGCGGCACTATCTTGGGCACCAGCCGCACCAACCCCTATAAAAACGAAAGCGCTTTGGCAAAAGCCAAGGCCAACTTTAAAAAGCTCGACGCGCTGATCGCCGTCGGCGGGGAAGACACGCTGGGGGTGGCGGCAAAGCTCTTCAAAGACGGCTTAAAAGTGGTCGGGGTTCCCAAGACGATTGATAATGATCTTTCCGGAACGGATTTTACGTTCGGGTTTGATACGGCCGTGAATATCGCGATGGAAGCCATTGACCGTCTGCATAGCACCGCTGAAAGCCATCGCCGCATCATGGTGGTGGAAGTCATGGGGCGGCATGCCGGCTGGATCGCGCTGCATTCGGGTATCGCGGGAGGCGCTGATCTTATTCTGATCCCTGAAGTACCCATCAAAATGAGCGAAGTCACCGACGCCATCAAAAGAAGAACCGGCCGCGGGAAAAATTTCAGCATCATCGTTGTGGCGGAAGGCGCCAAGTTCGAAGGCGGCGAGATCACGCTGGAAAAGAAACTGGATGATTTTGGGCATGTGCGTTTGGGCGGCATCGGAGAGCTGTTGGGCAAAAAAATTGAAGAGCTGACCGGTTTTGAAACGCGCGTCACGGTTTTGGGGCATATCCAGCGCGGGGGAAGCGCGACCGCGTTTGACCGGATGCTGGGCACGCGTTTTGGCGAAAAAGCCGTGCGCTTGGTCCATGAAGGGCGTTTTGGCCAGATGGTGGCCTTAAAAGCCAATGAAATGGTCTCGATTCCCATTGAAACAGCGGTTGGCAAGCTTAAAACCGTTGACCAGGCTTTTTATCAAATGGCCCGGACTTTCTTCGGTTAAGCATGAAGCAGCGCATCATCGACAACATCCAGGACAGCATCACCTCCAAAAAAGCCGTTTTGGAAACGCTGGTGCCCTCCATTGAAAAAGCGGCCCAGATAGTGTTGACGGCGATCGGTGGCGGGCAAAAAATCCTTTTTTTTGGCAACGGCGGTTCCGCCAGCGACAGCCAGCATCTGGCCGCCGAGTTTGTCGGCCGTTATGAAAAAGAGCGTCGCGCGCTGGCTTCGATCGCGTTGACCACCGATACGTCGATTCTCACCGCGGTTGGCAACGATTATTCATTTGACCATATCTTTGAGCGTCAAATTGAGGCGTTGGGCCGCCCGGGCGACGTGGCTGTTGGCATTTCCACCAGCGGCAATTCCAAAAATGTGGTTCAAGGGATAGCCAAGGCCAAGGCGCTGGGGCTAAAAACCATTGTTTTTACCGGCCGATCAGGGGGCGCTTTGAAAAATATGGCTGATCTGGTCATCGTGATCCCTTCGCAGAAAACATCCAGGATTCAGGAGTGCCACATCATGATTGGGCACATCCTTTGCGAATTGGTCGACGAAGGCCTCTCCTGCTGATGCATTTGATCAGCAACTTTTCATGAAAATCCGTACAAAATCCGCGCTATTGAAACGACTGGCCCCGCTTCGAAAGAAAAATAAAAAAATCGTGTTCACCAACGGGTGCTTTGACCTGCTGCATGTGGGCCATATCCGCTATCTGGCCGGCGCCAAGGCGTTAGGGGACGTCCTGGTGGTGGGGTTGAATTCGGATCGATCCGTTCGGGCGCTCAAAGGTGTGGGACGGCCCTTAACTCCTGAGAACGAGCGCGCGGAGGTATTGGCGGCGCTTGAGGCCGTTGATTTCATTACACTTTTCTCAGAGGCGACTCCGGAAAAACTGATCCATGCGGTGAGGCCGGATGTTTTGGTCAAGGGCGGCGACTGGAAGAAAAAAGATATTGTGGGAAGCGGCTTTGTGGAGTCCTGCGGCGGCCGCGTGTTGTCGCTGGCTTATGTTCCCGGTCGCTCGACGACCCGCCTGATCCAAAAAATTCAAACCATTTAGATGCGCAACGACCTCTTGCGTATTCTGGACGCCAATTTTAATCGTTCCCGCGAGGGTCTACGGGTTTGCGAAGAGATTGCGCGTTTTGTGCTTCAAGACCCCGCTTGCACGCGGAGCCTGAAAGAGGCGCGCCATGCCGTGACGGAGGCTTTGAAAAGTCTGCCGCTGGAGCGTAAGGCGCTTTTGGACTGTCGAAACACGGCTCAAGATGTCGGGCGCGATTCGACGCGGTCGGAGAAAACCAGAACCGGTTTTTTGGGGCTATTTTTAGCCAATATTCAACGCGTCAAAGAATCGCTTCGGGTTTTGGAGGAAGGTTCTAAGCTCTTCGGCAAGTCTTATTCGGAAAAATTCAAAAAAATAAGGTTCGAGGCGTATGACATTGAAAAGCGAGCGCTGCCGCGATTGGAAGCTTTATGTGATCACCCAGGCCAATGCTGTCCGGAAGATGACGCTGCTGGAAGCGGTCAGCCGCGCCGTGGAAAGCGGCGCCAGCGTCATCCAGCTTCGCGATAAAGAAGCGTCCAACGCGGAACTAGCGGGGCTAGCCAAAGAAATTTTGGCGATCACTCGCCCTAAAGGAGTGGCGCTGGTGATCAACGATCGGGCGCTGGTGGCGAAGCTGACGGGGGCGGATGGCTTGCATCTGGGCCAAGAGGACGGGCCTTTGGAAGCCGCGCGCTTATTGTTGGGGAAAAAGGCAATTCTCGGCCGTTCCACGCATAGTCCTGAAGAGGCGCTCGCCGCCGAGCGCGAAGGGTTTGATTACATCGGCGTGGGGCCCGTTTTCGCGACACCCACCAAACCCGATTATCAGCCGGTGGGAATCGATTTGGTTCGTTACGCGGCCAGGAATATTGCCATTCCGTTCGTGGCGATCGGAGGCATCGATGCTTCCAATATCCGCGCGGTTTTGGATGCGGGAGCAAAGACCGTCGCTGTGGTGCGCGCCGTGATGGCCGCCGAAGATCCCGGAAAAGCCGTGAAAGGATTGCTCAATGAATTCTAAAAATATTCTGGTGGTGGGGTCAGTGGCGCTGGACACCGTTAAAACGCCTTTTGGAAAGGTCAAAGAAGCTTTGGGGGGCTCCGCTTCTTTTTTCAGCGCCAGCGCGCGCTTTTTCGCTCCGGTTGCGATGGTGGCTGTGGTGGGGAAAGACTTTCCTGAAAAACACCTCCGGCTCTTGCGCGGTCTCGGGATTGATATTGGGGGGATTGAAAAAGCGCCCGGCAAAACATTTCGATGGACAGGCTTTTATGACTATGACCTGAACAACGCCCGGACGCTCAAGACAGAACTCAATGTCTTCCAGGACTTTAAGCCCAAGCTCTCTGATTTTCATCGGGCCTGCCGCGTGGTATTTCTGGCCAATATCGATCCGGATCTCCAGTCTTATGTGCTGGGTCAGATGAAAAATCCCGGTCTTGTCGCCTGCGACACCATGAACTATTGGATTGAAAACCGAAAAAAGAGTCTCGTCCATTTATTGAAGAAAGTGGATATCTTTTTATGCAATGACAGCGAAGCGCGCGAGCTATCGGGTGAATTCAATCTGATCAAGGCTTCTCAATGGATTTTAAGCCATGGGCCTCGATTTCTGGTCATCAAGAAAGGGGAGCATGGGGTGCTTTGTTTTTCAAAAGGATCGGTTTTTTCCGTGCCGGCTTATCTTCTGGAGAAGATTTTTGATCCGACGGGCGCCGGGGATTCCTTTGCCGGAGGTTTTTTGGGCTATCTGGCGCAGGCCAAGCGCCTGGATGAAAAGATCGTCCGCAAGGCCATTATTTACGGGAGTGTTTTGGCTTCGTATAATGTTGAAAGCTTTAGTCTCGACAGGCTTGCCGGTCTCAAGCCCGTCGAAATCCGGAAGCGTTACCGGGAGTTTGAGGCGCTGACAAGGTTTTAGGACAGTTTCGCGGGTGTAGTTCAGTGGTAGAATGAAAGCTTCCCAAGCTTTAGATGCGGGTTCGATTCCCGCCACCCGCTCCATAAAATCTCTTAATCTATGAATTCCCCGGTAGAACGGGACCTAATCTAGTGCCGGCTCAGCCACGGTGCAGTCTTCTCAGTCGCTATGAATAATACCGTTCGTGGGTTCTACGCAATATCGGACGCTCCCTGCGAAGACAGCACCGTGTCTTCGCCACCGCTATTCAATAGGGGAATGTCTTGGTCGCCCTATTCTTACCAATGAGTTCAAGCTCGCTAATGTGCGGTGCTCCGGTAGGTGTCCTCCCCGGCTGCCCCGTCCAACCTTCGCGAATATTTCTACCACATCCGGTCGTTTCCGCAGGGGCTCAAGGGGAGGATGCCTGCCGGAGCTCACGGGCGGTGGAATTCATAAGTGTATTTATCGTTTCATTATGTTGACGGAGTCCATCTGTCACGGTATGATTAGAGCTCAACTGGAAAAATATTATTCATGTTCAGCGATCCCGTAGTTGGCGCCGATTTTTTTGGCCGCCAAGACATTCTTGATTTGCTCGTGAAAAGGGCCACCGCTCTGCAGTCGGGTTACCGGCAGAATGTGGCCATTATCGGGCACCAGCAGATGGGAAAGACCTCCATCTTGCGTCAATTTGTCCATCTGCACGGCGATTCGAACACCCTGGTGATTTACGTCGAAATCAAACTCCAGGCGCTGGATTATTTCGTCGACCAATTCACCCGTTCTCTTCTGTATCAAGTCCTCATCCAGCGGGAAAAAATCGACCCCAATGAGTCTCTCGACAGCTTGGCCGCGAAAGCGTCGTGCTTTATTCCGCGCACGGTCGAGAGGATTCATGAAATCTCAGGCCTGCTTCGCCATCGCCACGCGGAGGAAGCCTATTCCAAGCTTTTTGCGCTGACTTCTATTGTGAAACAGGAAACCGGAAAAAATTGCATCGTGATTCTTGATGAGTTCCACCGGCTCGGGGAATTCGGCACCCGCAACGCGTTTTCGGATTTTGGCAAGCGCATCATGGTTCAGAAGGACACGATGTATCTTCTGGCAAGCTCCTCTTTCTCAGCCAGCAAAAAAATCCTGGCGGAAAAGCTGGCGCTTCTTTTTGGAAACTTTGAGCGTGTGTACCTGGAGCCGTTCAATTTTGAAACCTCTTTTGTTTTTCTGGAGAAAAAACTTTTACCGCTGACGGTTCCCCAAAATCTTAAATATTTTCTTGCCGCCTTCACCGATGGCCATCCTTTTTTCCTGGAGACGATTGCCTCCAGGCTCCGGGAGCTGGCTGCCGCCAAGTCCGAGAAGGAGTTGTCACGTCAAACCGTGGCGGAAGTGCTGGCCAAACTTCTTTATGAGTCGCAGGGCGTGCTGTACCAATATTTTCTAAAACTGATTGCGCCCTGGGTTCGTCCGGACGCCAAAGGGAGCCAGCTGCTCATTCTTGTGGAAATGGCCAAAGGCCGCAACAAGCTCAAAGATATCGCCTTTGCCGTGAATCGCAGCCAAAAAGAAACCTCGTCGCAAATCCGGGAGCTGATGGAGCAGGAGTTGATCATTAAAACGGGGGTTTTCTACCGTTTTCACAATAAAATTTTTAAATTTTGGTTGAAAGAAGTTTATGCCCGGAAAGAGCTTTCTTTGCTGGGATCGACGGATAAGCACGATGAGTTTTTGGCCTGTATCGACGCGACGGTCACTGAGTTTGACGAGTTGTTGAAAATGGACGCCTCGGACCGTCTTTTGGGACTTTTTCAAGCTTTTCGAAATGACATCGTTGAGTTTGGCGAGAGAAAGCGGGTCCTGCCGCATTTCACAGAAGTTTTAAAACTACCCGAGTCCTCCGGATCGCTGGTGGGCTCCTCCCGGCGCATCATCGCCCGTGGTCATGGCCGCTGCTGGGTATGTCAGGTGGTGGAACAAAAGGCCGGTGAGAAGGAAGTGCTTGAGCTTGTGGCCGGTGAACCCAAAACAAAATCGCGCACCTCCCAAACGCGTGTCCTTTTGGCATTGGGCGGACTCGATGAAAACGCGAAACTTTTGGCCAAGGAAAAAAAGATTTTGACCTTCGGTTTGTCCCGCATCAACATGCTCATGGATGTTTACGGGAAGTCCCCGATTCTGAATGTTCCATAACATCGACCGGATTGCCATGGAAGGGGAGGAGAAGCGCTCACTGGCGCCCTACGCTACCCTGAGCTGGCAAAGCCGCGGCCGAGTTTATCCGGAGAGCGAGCACGCTTACCGCACCGCTTTCCAGCGCGACCGTGACCGCATTGTCCATTCCACGGCTTTCCGCCGGCTCGAATACAAAACCCAGGTTTTCGTCAATCATGAAGGGGATTATTATCGCACGCGGCTGACTCATTCCCTGGAAGCCAGCCAGATTTCCCGGTCGATCGCCAAGGCGTTGGGCCTCAATTCGGATTTGGTGGAAACCATCACGCTGGCGCATGATTTGGGACACCCTCCTTTTGGGCACGCGGGGGAGGACGAGTTGCGGCAGCTGATGAAGGATAACGGAGGTTTTGACCATAATTTGCAAAGCCTCCGCATCGTGGACTATTTGGAAGAGCGTTATTTGGATTTTCGGGGACTCAACCTCACTTACGAATCCCGTGTGGGCCTTTTCAAGCATCCGGAACTGGTGAAAGAGGCCCAGGCCAGGGGAATGGGGAAGTTCGAGCCTTTCAAGTCCCCATCCCTGGAATCACAGGTGGTTGATTTGGCGGATGAAATTGCTTATGACAATCACGACATCGACGACGGGCTAACCTCAGGGTTATTGAGCGAAGCGGATCTGGATAAGCTGGCTCTTTGGAAATCGGTGCGGAAACGATTGAAGCTCGGAGCCTCGGTAAAGCCGGAAGTGCGTCGGTATCAAGTCATTCGCGCGCTGATCAATCTCGAAGTCACCGATCTTTTGCGCCAGTCCGAAAAAAATATCCGGAAAGCCGGCGTAAAAACCGCCCATCAGGCCACACAAATCGACCGTTTTCTCATTTCTTTCGGTCCAGAAGTCAAGGCGGACCGGGACCAGCTCCGGGATTTTCTGAAAGAAAAGCTTTACCGGCACTACCGCGTGGTGCGCATGACGGACAAGGCGCGGCGGTTCATCCGCGCGATTTTTCAGGTGTATCTGGAGCGGCCGGAGCAATTGCCTCCGGGAAGCCAGCAGCGCTTGAAAAAGGAAGGCGTGCACCGCGTGATTTGCGATTACATCGCCGGCATGACGGACCGTTACGCGCAGGGAGAGTATAAAAAATTTTTCGAACCATTTGAAAAAGTTTAACAGCCCAATGAAAGAAGCCCAGCGATGAACGCTTTAGCGGTAAGCGAAAAAGAGATTTTTGATAAACTGATTCGGCAGGAATTCTGGAAAAAGCTCCGGGCTGATTTTGGAGCGTTATTGGGCCATCCCGAATGGCACCTGTCTTTAAATTCCGACGGCGCGGCGCGAAAAACGGCCCATTATGAGCATTCAATCCCCCTCGAGGTGGGTGACAGGCTGGTGGGGTCTTTGGGATTGAGCGGCATGAAAAAAGGAATATCCCGCGAGATTCTCCGGTTGTTATCCAGCCAGGTCCGGATGCTATGCGATAATTTCGCCAAGACGGAGGAGATCAGCCGGCTTTCGGCCACGATCCGTCCGCGGGCCGTGGCGCTTTCCACCGTTCACACGGTTCATCGCATCATCAACTCCACGCTGAATCTGGATGAGCTGATGTCCCGACTGGCTCATTTGACGGCGCAAGTGCTTCGAGTGAAGCGCTGCGCCATATTTCTCGTTGAAAAACCGCCCGCCAAGCCTCATAAAATGGGCTTATGCTGCAAGGGAATCGTGGGGTATCCCAAGAAAGTGTTTCCGGGCGCGGCGCAGTTTCCGGCCAAAGGACTGGAAAAGTCTGTCGCGAAGACCGCCAATGCGGTACTGCGCAAAAAACTGCTCGCGGTTCCCTTGATCGATCAGGATGTAATCGGCGTCATGACGGTTTCGCATAAAAAAGACAAAACAGATTTTAATTATTTTGATTTGGAGATTCTCACGACACTGGCCGAAGAAGCCGTGATCGCGGTGAAAAACGCGCAGTTATACGAGGAACAGAAAAAAGTCACTCTGGGCACGATCCGGGCGCTGGCGGTTATTTTGGGATCGCGTGTGACCCAATCGCTTCCGGTTGACGCGGTTTCGCAGCTTGTGTTGCGATTGGCTGACGAGTTGAAACTGCGCGAGGAAGAAAGCCAGGCGCTTCACTATGCGACGCTGCTCAAGGATACGGCTCGAGTGGGGATTCCGGAGGAAATATTGAGGAAAACCTCCAAGCTGACCGGCGAAGAGTACCGCATTCTGCGGCAGCATCCGATCCGGGGCGCGCAAATCGTACAGTCTTTTGAGAGTTTAAAGCCCGTCGCGCCGATTATTTTGTACTCCCGGGAAAAATATGACGGATCCGGCTACCCGGAAGGCTTGAAGGGAGAAGCGATCCCGATAGGCGCCCGAATTCTCGCGGTGATCAACGCTTTTGAGGCTATCTTCATGGGCCGGCCTTACCGCAACCAATCGTCGCTCGATGAGGCGCTTGCCGAAATAGTCCGCACCAGCGGCACACAATTTGATCCCCGGGTAGTCCAAGCTTTCGTTAACGTCGCGCAGGATGACCCCATGCGCCGCCTCTTGAAAAAATGAAAAAAACATGGCTGGCTTCATGCGTGTTTTTATTGACGCTGGCGGTTTTGGGGGCCGCGTTCTTATATGGCGGGTTATGGGACGTCCTTTTTTCGCAGAGAGCCACCAGCGCGCTTGGTTTTCCGATCAAACTTGCCAAGGCCCGCCCGCGGGCGGATGGGGGTTTTGCTTTTGAGTCGCTCACGTTGATGAAGGATGGCCGTGAGGCCGTTCGAACGGGGGCGGGGGAGTTTTATCCGTTGCCGGCGGCGCAAGACCGGAGAAAAGGCCGTCTGGTTCTTTCGGATATTAAAGTCAACAGCGGTTTTTTTGAAAACACTGTTTTTCGGGCGGCGGACCCTTTTCTGAGCTATCCGCTGAAGAGCGCAAAGGCCGAGTTTCTCATCACTTCCCGGCAGGGCGTTACGACCATTCATGTGCTGCGGTTTTCGTCGGAGGAGGTCTCGCTGCGCGGCGGATTTTCCATCAGCGCCGGCCGCATCTTGCGCGCCCATACGCTTTTTTCATTATCAGAAAACTTGTGGCATCGCTTGCCGGAAGAGTTCGCGTCCAACGCGGTTCCCATTCGCGGAATGCCGCGGGCGGTTCGTGTGATTTTTGGCGGCTCGCATTTGGAAGTTCGCGCCGGATCACTCCCTTTCTTTAGAGCGGAATGGAGAATGGTTTAGTATGCAGGATCTTTTTTCTGAATTTTCAAAAGAAGAAAAAAAAATCGAACGTTTTCCGGCAATAGGGAAGACACAAAAACCCATTCTTTTAAACACCACGCTTGAGCAAATTATCCTGGCGGGGATTGTTTTTATCCTGGCAGCCTGTCTGTTTTTCTTTTTGGGGGTTTTGCGCGGCAAAGCGCTTCGCCAACAGGTGCCGGCGCCGTCTGGGATCGCTCAGCCTGTTTCCACCACGGGGCCCATACGCCGCGCGGTGACTGCTCCCACAAAAGCACTGCAGCCTGCCGCCCAAACTCCCGGCATTATCATCGATGACGCCAAGAAACCCTACACCATTCAGCTGGTGACTCATCGTAAAAAAGAATTGGCGGAGCGGGAAGCCGCGATGATCCGCCGCGTCGGATTCTTCTCACTCATCATCCCTAGCGGCCCCTATTTCCAAGTCTGCGCCGGCCAATACGCCACCAAAGAAGAAGCTGCCCGCGACCTGCGGACCTTCGTCGCCAAATACAAAGACTGCTTCCTCCGCCGCCGGCCAGCATAACCGACTGCGGTTGCGGGAACGAACCCCGTATCGTCTATCGGTAGCGTCTTTCGGTCCAGACTTTGACGCAACCGTCACCGAATACCGATACGGACTTCGTTACCGCAGCCGAGAACGCAGCCGAGAACCGGGGTAGATTATTTTTCGGGACTGTGGTATATTGCGTCGATTAGAAAAGGGAGAGGTTATGTCGATTCATTCCAGTTTGAGGTCTAGCGGTAGCAATAAACACCGCTCAGTTTTGAAGCGTTTTGAACGCCTTAAGGTATTGAAAGATAAGACGTTATGGAATTCGGAGAAGTCCGTTCTGGGGCTGCCTAAGGTAAAACAGCAGAAGATTAAAGTGAAGAAGGAAAAGGCCGCTCCTGCCGCTGAAGCCGGCGCCGCCGCTCCTGCCGCTCCGGCCTCTGCACCCAAGGCCGCCGCTCCGGCCGCCAAGTCCGATAAAAAATAAACGATGAGCCTTGTCTCGATCGAGGACTTCAAAAAACTGGATTTGCGCACCGCCAAAATCCTCGAAGCCGAGGAAATAGTCGGCGCGGACCGAATCTGGAAGCTCTTGATTGATGTAGGCGCCGAGAAAAAGACTATCGTTGCCGGCGTTAAAAGTTTTTATTCCCGCGAAGCGCTCATCGGAAAACAAATCGTTGTTGTGAATAACCTCGAGCCGGCTGTGATTCGCGGCGTGTCTTCGCAGGGCATGTTATTGGCCGCTAAAAATGGCGATAAAACTTCGCCGCTTTTGTCGATTATTTCGCCGGAGCGCGAACTTCCTTCCGGCAGCGTTGTCGGTTAAAAGCGCATGCCTTCTTTATCCGTCCATCTGAAAGAGCGGTCTTACCCGATCGTGATTGGGCGCGACATTCTTCCGCGCCTGGGTTCCCATCTTAAAAAAGCCGGCATCTCTCAAAAAGTAGCGCTTATCGTCACCCAAAAAGAAGTGGTCGCGCATTGCCAGTCCCGGCTGAGCGAGGCTTTAACCAGCGAAGGGTATGAACCTAGTTTTTTCTTGGCCTCCGGAGGGAGATCTTCCGAAGCGGCGAAGTCACAGCCCGTTTATGACAAATTGATCCGCCATCTGGCTTCGCTCGACGGCAAGGGCCAATCCATATTTTTAGCGGCGCTGGGCGGTGGAGTGGTGGGCGACCTCACTGGTTTTGCGGCCGCCGTATACCGGCGCGGCATTCCTTATGTGCAGATTCCCACAACATTGACGGCTCAGGTGGACTCTTCCATCGGCGGAAAAACGGGCATTGATTTGCCGCAAGGCAAAAATCTTTTAGGCGTGATTTACCAGCCGAAGATGGTTTTTTGTGATACCGCGCTTCTAGGCACCCTGCCCGGCCGCCATTGGAGCGATGGTTTCGCCGAAGTCATCAAATACGGCGTCATCAAAGACCCGCGTCTATTTTCATTATTGGAAAAATACGGCAAGGAGGGGATACGCAACAATCCGCGCCTTCTTGAAAAAGTCATTATGCGGTGCGCGAAGATCAAGGCAAAAATTGTTTCTCAGGACGAAGCCGATAAAAAAGATCTGCGGATTGTTTTGAACTTTGGGCACACGGCCGGTCACGCGATTGAAGCGGCCTCGCGCTTTTCAAAAGTGACTCACGGCGAGGCTGTCGGGATCGGCATGCTGGTCGCCTGCGACATTGCCCGGGCATGCGGGGTTCTGAAAGACCAGTCGCTTCCGGCCCGTCTTGAGCAAACGCTTGTCAAATTTGAACTCCCGCTGACTTACAAAGGGATCGAAATCGAGACGCTTTTTAAAGCGATGGGTTACGATAAAAAAACTTTGGAAGGAAAAAACCGATTCGTCCTGCCGGTCACCCTTGGCAAAACGGTTGTCTTAAACGATATTCCCGCGGCCATTATCCAGTCCGCTCTGACCAAAAGAAAGAATTAACTCGGGGAGTACAATATTACAGGCTCGCCCTGGTAGTCCAAGGTCACCTTTTCAGGGGTGATCCGGGTGAGTTTCGCGCCTTGGATTTTATCGCCGACGGTGACGACCTTGTCGTTGATGATGCACCACGAGCGGTCAGGGGAAAACATGATGCCGGTGAGGGCCATGTAAGGCCGTTGGATTTGTACCGGTGAGCGGCCGGCCACCAGAGGAGATTCTTCAATCCCAAACTGCGGCCGGGCTTTTGAAAAAGAGGGCATTGCCGTCACGTTGACGGGAATATCCTGTTGGATGGAAATCTGGCGCGGCGCGCTTGTCGCTGAGAAAGTTTGCGAAACTTTTTCCACATGATAAGGTCTTGAGAAAAGCGGAGCCACAATCGGCGCTGTGATGAGCACCAGGACCAGGAGCACAAAAATGGGGCCCCAGTTGATCGGGGAAGAGCGTGGGGCGCGGCCTGTGACAGCGGGGGTAGGGCGGAACACTTCCTGTGTTTGTGACGCTTTCTTCAAAGCCTCGTTGATGATGCTCATAACGAAATGCCCCCCTCGATTTCTGAAATGGATTTTTTGACGATGTCCGCCGTGATCGTCCGAGTTTCAAACACATAAGCCATCAAAAGCGCTTTATCGCAGACGCTGTTGATGAGGCGCGGAATCCCGCCCGAATATTTAAAAATCTCATCATGCGCTTCCCGCTCAAACAAGGGGCCTGAACCATTGGCCCCGGCCTGATGCAGACGATGCTGAATGTAAAAAGGAATCTCTTCGCTGTCCAGGGCTTGAATATGATAACGGATCGTGATGCGTTGACGCAACTGGCGGAGATTGCGCGACTCCAGTTTGTCGCGGAGCTCCGGCTGTCCGACCAGGATGATTTGCAGAAGCTTTTCGTTTTCGGATTCGAGATTGGAAAGCATCCGGATTTGTTCCAGGATGCGCGTGCTCAGGTTTTGCGCCTCATCGACGATGAGAACCACGTTGTTGCCCGCCGAAAGCTGTTCGATGAGAAAGCGATTGAGCTCTGAAAAAAGGGAGCCTTTATCTTTTTTGGGTGTTTGAATCCCAAAATCCTCAACAATGGTTTGCATCAGCTGGGTGCCGGAAAGATTGGAATTAAAAATAAAAGCGGTCTTCGTTTTTTTGTCCAGCTGATTCAAAAGCGCGCGGCAAAGCGTCGTCTTTCCGGCGCCGATCTCTCCGGTTATTTCGATAAAGCCGGCGCGTTCTTTGATCCCATACAGAAGCGAGGACATCGCCTCTTTATGCCGACGGCTTAAATACAGAAAAGAGGGGTTGCTGGTGAGAGAAAATGGTTTTTGCTTTAGCGCAAAAAACGATTCATACATGCTAGGCTGATTCTATCAGCGCCTTCAGGGCTTGTAAAGGACATTAAAATCTCGGTAGCGGTTGCGGTAACGAAGCCCGTATCGTCCATCGGTAACGTCTTGCGGCCCGGATTGTGACGTTACCGTTACCCCATACCGATACGGGCTTCGTTACCGCAACCGATGATCGGGGGCTTCTTCCACAATTCCTTGTGGCCTTGTTTTTTTGGGCCCAATAAATGGTGTTTTTTGGCAAAAAAGTGGGGGGTCCCTCTGAAAATTGACAGCGGACTCCTTCCTTGGTACGCTTACTTCAGACTGACCTTGACGCATTTTGTTAACATTTACTCGTGAGGATAAAAACCAAGAAAATATGTTAAATTTAAGAATTCATGGCGACAACATTGTAGAGTGTAAAAGAGCATTGCTTCTTGTGAAAGAAGCATTGTTTCCTACTCATTCAGCAGAAGTAAATCCCTCTAGCTCTGTTTTGGCTCCTATTTATGAAATTGGTAAAGGATCTGAAAATTATCTAAGAGTCCAACTGATACCAGGTTATGGCCGTTGGAATCACGATATATTGGAATTTCTAAAAAATAAGGGATCTATGCTAAGAGAGGCAACCGATGCAATCATAAGCATTGTTTCGGAAGATTCTGAGAATGGGGTGGTCGAAAACCCCGTTTTAGCTATAGAATTTTGTGGCGCTCTTTCCGCTGGTAATCAAGCATGGCAACGATGTGGTAGAGGGTATGCGTTTTCCGCCGGTGATATTCCATATTTGTATGCTGCGGAAATTGGAGGATATGAGCTTAATATAAAACGACAAAGAAAAGCCATCCGATTGCCCAATCCCGTAGTCCCATTTTCCTATGTAACATTAACGCTTAATTCAAAAGCCCCCGCTTTACCTATTTTTCTCCCAAGTTGCGCTACAGACGCTGAAATTATTGAAATATTCAATAAATGTTTCGGGCGGGAAGAATTACTAAAATTAATTC
>JACQQX010000045.1 GCA_016206805.1 Candidatus Omnitrophota bacterium | reverse complement strand
AGTCGCGACGGCGACACCTTTTTTTTCATTTTGCATTTTTCATTTTGCATTTTTATGATCGTTCTCGGCATTGAGACTTCCTGTGACGAAACGGCCGTGGCCGTTGTCAAAAACGGCAGGACGATTCTCTCTAGTGTGGTGTATTCCAGCCTCGCTGAGCACAAGCCTTTTGGTGGGGTGGTGCCGGAAATCGCCTCCCGCTCGCATGTGGAGTCGCTGCTGGAATGCCTCGAGGTTTCTTTAAAGAAAGCGAAGCTGGGCTTGAAGGACGTTGATTTGGTGGCGGTGACGCGTGGTCCGGGATTGATGGGGTCGCTGCTGGTGGGAGTCGCGGCGGCCAAAACTATCGCTTGGGCGATTCAAAAACCGTTGGTTGGCGTCGACCACGTGTTGGCGCATATTTACGCGGGTTTTTTGTCGCAACGATTGAAATTTCCCGTGTTGGGGCTTGTGGTTTCCGGCGGACACACGCTTTTGATCCGCATGGACGCGCCGCATCGGGTCCGCATTCTCGGTCGTACCATTGACGACGCCGCGGGGGAAGCGTTTGATAAAGTTGCAAAGGTGCTGGGTTTGGGGTATCCTGGTGGTCCTGAGATTGATCGGCTTGCCCGCGGGGAAAATACGAAGCGTTTTCATTTCACGCGGCCTTTTCTTTCTTCAAATTCTTTGAATTTCAGCTTCAGCGGCATCAAAACAGCTGTTTTGTACCGAGTGAAGGATCTTAAAAGCCCACTCACCCTTAAAATTAAAAAAGAAATTTGCGCGGGCTTTGAACAGGCGGTATGCGAAGCGCTGGTGAAAAAGACCGCGCGGGCCGTGAAAGAAGAAAATTTGCGCACGGTGGTTATCGGTGGGGGCGTGAGCGCCAATAGCCGTCTTCGCGCGTTGTTCAAAAAAACGGCGAGCGAAGAAGGTTTTCGGGCCATTTTTCCCGAAAACTCATTATGCCAGGACAACGCGGTAATGATCGCGGCGCTGGGAGCGGCGCTTTATAGCAAAGGAAAAAGAGACCCGCTTTCTTTTTCCGCATACCCTGATTTTTTTAAACGTGAGACCCTTTCATGAGTGAAACCGAAAAACCATCCCACGAATATCTTTCCATCCGTGAAGCCGCCGAACTTTTGGAAATCAGCGAAGATGAGTTGAGGGGGCTCGTGGACCGGCATCAAGTCCCGCGCCACACGATTGCCGGCGCTTTTCTGCGTTTGCGCAAGGATGAAGTGGAAGCGCTGAAAAACAAATGGAGAATACAGCGCGAACTATTTCCCAAAATCGGCAGGTATTTCGCGCATCAAAGCACGGTGAGCGAGACAACCCTGAAGGAAAAATTAAAAGATTTCTGGTATTTCAATGACTTTTACGTAATTTGCGGCGTCATTATCGTTTTTCTTTTGCTCATTATCATTTCCTCTTAAAAACCATCATGAAAGTCATCCTCATAGACGGAAATTCATTCTGTTACCGCGCTTTTTACGCCATCCGGGAACTTCGCACCTCGGCGGGACGGCCGACCAATGCCGTTTATGGTTTCATCATGATGTTGGAGCGGCTGGTGAAGGACATCCAGCCGGACGGGGCGGGCGTGATGTTTGATTTGAAAGGCCCGACTTTCCGTCACAAGCGCTTTGAGGAATACAAAATCCAGCGCCAGCCCATGCCCGAGGATCTTGTGGAGCAGATACCCATCATCAAGGAGGCTGTGCGCGCTTTTAATATTCCCATTTTTGAGATGCAAGGCTATGAAGCGGATGATGTGATCGCGACACTGGCCAAAAAGCTGGAGGCGGCGGGTCATGAGGTGTTTATCGTCACCGGCGACAAGGATATGCTGCAAATGGTGACTAAAAAAGTCAAAGTCCTCAACCCGCAAAAGGACAATTTTATTTATGACGCGACCCAGGTCCATAAGCGTTTTGGCGTGGGGCCTGAGTCGGTGGTGGACTTGATGGCTTTGATGGGGGACGCCTCCGACAATATTCCCGGCGTGCTGGGCATCGGCGACAAAACCGCTTCCAAGCTGATCAGTGAGTTTGGGTCGCTGGACAATATTTATAAAAATCTGAACAAAGTCAAAAGCGACAAATTGAGGGCCAGCCTTACCCAGCAGAAAGACCAGGCTTATTTGTCCAGGGAGCTGGCTCAGGCACATACCGAAGTGCCGGTGGAGGCGGATCTGGACACTTTGAAGCTCCGCCAGCCGGATATGGAAAAGCTCGTCGAACTTTACAAACGACTGGAGTTCCGTACGCTTTTGAAAAACCTGCCAGCCGGCGAAACTAAGAATTCCGATGATGCCGATTTGAAATACACGATCGTGAACGATGAAAAAGCTTTTCAAAAACTATTGAAAGAGCTGTCCGGCCAAAAATCGTGGGCTTTTGATTTTGAAACCACAGACGTCAATCCGCTCGTGGCTGAGCCGGTAGGGATTTCCTTTTCGTTCAAAGAAAAACAGGCCGCTTATGTGGCGTTTTCAACGGCCGCGGGCGGAAAGCTTGACGCCAAAACCAGCTTGAACGCGCTGAAAAGTCTTTTTGAGGACGCTGGGATTCAAAAAATCGGCCAGAACCTGAAATACGAGTATTTGATTTTAAAAAATTTTGGGATTCAGCTCAAAGGTCTCGCTTTCGACACCATGGTGGCTTCGTATTGCCTGAATCCCGCCAAAGCCAATCACAACCTCGACGATATCGCGATGGAGCATCTGGACGTGCGGATCACGGATATCAAGGAGTTGATCGGAACCGGCAAGGATCAGATTTCCATGGCCGATGTGGATTTGCAAAAAGTATTTTGTTATGGCTGCCAGGACAGTGACGTGACCTTTCGCCTGGCCGCCATTCTCCGGAGAAAGATCCAAGACAAAGATTTGACCGATCTTTTCGAGAAAATCGAGATGCCTTTGGTGGAGGTGCTGGCCGAAATGGAATGGGCGGGGATAGCCATTGACCAAAAGCTTCTTTCGGAGTTGTCCCGGGAAATGGAAAAGGAGCTGGCGGCTCTCACCAAGACCATTCATAAGGCCGCCGGCCGGGAATTCAACATCAATTCCCCCAAACAGCTGGCCGAGATTTTATTTGAAAAGCTCCGGCTTCCTATGGTAAAAAGGACCAAGACAGGCGCTTCCACGAATGTCGATGTGCTGCTTGAGCTTGCCGAAATTCATCCGTTACCCCGTGAACTTTTAAAATTTCGAGAACTATCGAAGCTCAAATCAACCTATGTGGACGCGCTTGGGCTTTTGGTCAACCCTAGGACAGGCCGGGTCCATACGAGTTTTAACCAAACCGTGACGGCGACGGGGAGGCTTTCATCCAGCGACCCCAATGTGCAGAATATCCCCGTCCGGACGGAAGAAGGCCGCAAGATCCGGCGGGCGTTTATCGCCGGATCGAAAGAGGACTGCCTTGTTTCGGCCGATTATTCCCAGATCGAGCTTAGGGTTTTGGCGCATCTATCGGAAGATGAGAATTTGATCAAGGCATTCCGGGAGGGAGAAGATATCCACCGGTATACGGCCAGCCTCATTTTCAATGTGCCCCTCAAGAGTGTGACGGACACCATGCGGAGTTCAGCGAAAACCGTTAATTTTGGCGTGTTGTACGGGATGGGGCCTTTCAGTCTTTCCAAAAGTCTCAACATGACTTTGGACGCGGCTCGGGATTTCATCAAAGCTTATTTTGACCGCTACCCTCGGGTAAAAAGGTATTTGGATGCGACAATCGAGGGCGCGCGGCGCGAGGGCTACGTCTCGACCGTGTTTAAAAGGCGCCGAGCGATTCCTGAGATCCAATCGGCTAATCCGCGGATGAAGAGTTTTGCGGAGCGCACGGCTATCAATGCCCCCATCCAGGGAACGGCCAGCGACATCATCAAAATCGCGATGACGCGCATCGCCGCCAGGCTCCACAAGGAGAAGTCCCGTTACCGAATGTTATTGCAAGTGCATGACGAACTCTTGTTTGAAGGCCCGAAAAAGGAAATGGGGCCTTTAGCGGCGATGGTGGTTGAGGAAATGGAAGGATCCGCGTCCTTTAAAGTGCCGATGGAGGTGTCGGTAAAGGCCGGACCGAATTGGCTCGACATGAAAGAAATACATTATAGGAGTTAGGAGATAGGCATTAGGAGATAGGAAGATTGCCTAACTCCTACTACCTAACGCCTATCTCCTAAAACAGGAGAATTTTTATAAAGATTCTTTTTTTAGCAAGTGAAGCCACGCCTTTCGCGTCTACCGGCGGGCTTGCCGATGTGGCGGGATCATTGCCGCGCGCCCTGGGGACGCTTGGGATGGATGTCCGGCTTTTTATTCCGAAATACCGTGGGATTACGGCTTCCCGGAAGAAAATTTCACCGACGGTTACCGCGCATTTTATTGAAAATGACGCTTATTTTGACCGGACGGGGTTATATGGCAATGAACACGGCGATTATCCGGATAATCTCGAGCGCTTCGCTTATTTTTGCCGACGTTCGCTCGAATCGGCCAAAGAAATTGATTTCCGGCCGGATGTGATTCATGCCAATGACTGGCAGACGGCGCTGGTTCCGGTTTATTTGAAACAGCTTTACGCGAACGATCCGTTTTTTTGTAAAACGAAAACGCTTTTGACCGTTCACAACTTGGCGTATCAGGGCCATTTTCCTGCCCGGCACTTTTCACAATTGGGGCTGGATCAAAGTCTTTTTTCCGTGCAGGGCCTTGAGTTTCACGGCAAGATCAACTTGCTGAAGGGCGGACTGGTCTTTTCCGACGCCATTTCCACGGTGAGTCCCAATTATTCGCGTGAAATCCAAACCCAGGAGCATGGCTGGGGACTGGAAGGCGTGATCCATGGCCGGCGGCATGCGCTGCGCGGGATTTTAAATGGGATTGATAAAACGATTTGGAATCCCGCAACAGACAAAATGATCGCCAAGCGTTATTCCGCGGCGGCTCCGGCCGGTAAGATCGCCTGCAAGAAAGCGCTGCAGCGGGAATGCGGTTTGAAAGGGGATCCCCAGATCCCGGTTTTCGGCATGGTCTCGCGCCTGGCCCAGCAGAAGGGCATCGATCTTTTGATTGAAATCGCCGAGGCTTTTTTGTCATGGAACGCGCAATTGGTTTTGCTGGGAGACGGGGACAGCCAGTACAA
This sequence comes from Candidatus Omnitrophota bacterium, assembly GCA_016206805.1. Taxonomy (GTDB): domain Bacteria; phylum Omnitrophota; class Gorgyraeia; order 2-02-FULL-51-18; family 2-02-FULL-51-18; genus JACQQX01. The sequence continues at coordinate 4,755 of JACQQX010000045.1, read as the reverse complement.
AAGAAGGCTTGCCGCCATTTTCCACAAACATCCCGGAAAAGTAGCGACCCGGTTTGATTTTGACACGGAGCTTGCGCACCGGATTTACGCGGGATCCGATTTTTTTCTCATGCCGTCGCTTTTTGAGCCTTGCGGACTCGGGCAGTTGATCGGTTTGGCCTATGGGACTTTGCCCATTGTTCGGCGCACCGGGGGTCTCGCGGACACGATTGTGGATGTGAGCCACGGCGCGCGCGGAAATGGGCTGGTGTTTGAAAAATCCCAAACCCAGAATCTCTTAGAGGTGATGGATAGGGCTATCACGCTTTTTGCCGATGAGAAGCGTTTCAAGGCACTGCGCAAAACGGCGATGAAGCTTGATTTTTCTTGGGAGCACAGCGCCAAAGAATATGCGGAATATTACCGTAAAATTGCCAAAGGAGCTATGAAATGACCGTTGTGGGTGTAACCGGAAGTTTGTCTTCGGGCAAAACACAGGTCGTCCGCTTTTTTCAAAAACTGGGCGCTGAGATTTTTGACGCCGATGAAGCCGCGCGCGCGGCTTTGAAAAAAGGAAGGCCCGCTTACCGGGCGGTGGTCCAGATTTTTGGCAAGCAGTTTTTGAAATCCAGCGGCGAGATCGACCGGAAAAAACTCGCGGGCCGGGTGTTTGCCCGGCCGGATGACCTGAAGAAGCTCAATATTTTGATTCATCCGGGCGTCATTTTTGAGTGCCTGGAAGTGATTGAAAAATTCCGCGATAAGCCGGGGATGCTGGTATTGGACGTGCCGCTTCTTTTTGAGTCCAAGATGGAAGAGTTGGCGGACGTGACCGTGGTGGTGAGCGCTTCCACTAGGCGCCTCATCGAGCGTTCACGGGAAAAAGGCATCTCACCGGCATTGGCCGGCAAAATTATTTCCACCCAATGGCCTCTTCAGCGAAAAAAGCGCCTCGCTGATTTTGTCATCGAAAATGACGGGACGCTTAAAGATTTGGAAGAGAAAGTGAAAGAAGTTTTTAAAAAAATTAACACGCGTCAATCACACAAATAAGGAGAAACGCCCTCGATGGATATTGATTTAGCAAAACTCAAAAAAATGAAAATGTCGGATCTGAACGCCCTGGCGCACGAGATGAAAGTCAACGGCGTCAGCGGCCTGAAAAAACAGGACCTCATTTTCAAAATCCTCCAAGCCCAGCCGGAAAAAGACGGCGGCGTCATGACGGGTGAGGGGGTGCTCGAGGTGTTGCAGGACGGGTTCGGTTTCCTGCGCTCTCCCAATTACAACTACCTGCCCTGTCCGGATGACATTTACGTTTCACCGTCCCAGATCCGCAAGTTCAATCTGCGCACGGGCGACACCGTGGCCGGCCAGATCCGTCCGCCCAAAGAAGGCGAGCGGTATTTCGCGCTTTTGATGGTGAACAAAGTCAACTTTGAGTCGCCTGAGGAAGGCCGTGAGAAAATCCTTTTCGACAATCTCACGCCGCTTTACCCGCAGCATAAGTGGGGCCTGGAATCCGCGCCCAATGAAGTTTCGACGCGCATCATGGATCTTTTGGCGCCCATTGGCAAAGGTCAGCGCGGCCTGATTGTCGCCCCGCCTTATAGCGGCAAAACGGTGTTATTGCAGAAAATCGCCAATTCCATCACCACCAATCATCCGGAAGCGGTGATGATCGTTCTCCTCATCGACGAGCGTCCCGAAGAAGTCACGGACATGCAGCGCTCCGTGAAAGGGGAAGTGGTCAGCTCCACTTTTGATGAACCGGCCGAGCGTCACGTGCAGGTGGCGGAGATGGTGATTGAAAAAGCCAAACGGCTTGTTGAATGCAAAAAGGATGTTATTATCCTGCTCGACAGCATTACGCGTCTGGCGCGCGCCTACAACACCACCGTCCCGCATTCCGGTAAAATTCTTTCAGGCGGTGTCGACTCCAACGCGCTTCATAAGCCCAAGCGCTTTTTTGGCGCCGCTCGCGCCGTTGAAGAAGGCGGAAGCCTCACCATTATCGCCACGGCGCTGGTCGATACCGGAAGCCGCATGGACGAAGTTATTTTTGAAGAGTTCAAAGGCACGGGCAATATGGAATTGCAGCTGGATCGCAATCTCTTCCAGCGCCGCATTTATCCGGCCATTGACATCAAGCGCTCCAACACGCGCAAAGAGGAGCTTTTGGTCGATAAGGATGATTTGGCCAAGGTCTGGATTCTCCGCAAGGTGCTCAATGAGCTCAACAGCGCCGAAGCGATGGAACTTCTGATCGAGAAAATATCCAAATCCAAGACGAACAAGGACTTTTTGAAAAGTCTAAACAAAGCCTAACGGCTTAAACGGAGAATGCCATGAAAGAGAAGATACATCCCAACTACCAGGAAACGACAATTACCTGCATTTGTGGCAGTGTGATCCACACGCGTTCCACCAAGCCCAATATCCGCGTCGAAATCTGCTCCAGCTGCCATCCCTTTTTTACCGGAAAGCAGAAGTTTGTCGACAGCGCCGGCCGCGTTGAAAAGTTCCAGAAACGGTACGGTAAAAAGAAATGAAAAATGTAAAATGAGAAATGTAAAAAATGGAGTCCCTCCGGGAATTTTTATGAAAGTCGCGGTAGCGACACATTTTTTTTCATTTTGCATTTTTCATTTTGCATTGGTCTCATGCGGTTTTTAAAGAAAGTAGAGGATAAGGTTCGCCGATTTGAAGAGGTCCGTAAAAATTTGGAGGACCCCTCCATATCGCAGGACCAGGCTAAGCTAAGGGATTTCGGCAAGGAATTCCGGGCGCTGGAGCCGGTGTCCCGGCTTTACCGCGCCTATCTCAAGGCTCAGTCCGAGCTGGAAGAGGCCCAGAAAATCCTCGCCGATAAAACCCAGTCCGCCGACATCGTGGCGCTGGCCGGCGAAGAGCTCCAGTCGCTTGAAACCCGGAAGAGAAAAATCACACACGACTTAGAAACGCTTCTCATCCAAGACGATCCCATGCTGGCCAAGAACGTCATCCTGGAAATCCGCGCCGGCACCGGTGGGCTGGAGGCGGGTCTGTTCGCGGCGGATCTTTTCCGCATGTACACCAAATTTGCCCAAAGTTCCGGTTTTAAACTTGAGGCGCTTTCCAGTTCTCCCAACGAAGCGGGCGGCTTCAAAGAAATCATCGCGTCGGTGACGGGCCCGGGCGCTTACGGCCGCTTCAAATACGAAAGCGGCACCCATCGCGTTCAACGGGTCCCCGCCACAGAAGCTTCCGGACGGATTCACACGTCGGCGGTCACCGTGGCTATCATGCCGGAAGCGGAGGAGGTGGATGTGGAGATCAAAACCGAAGACCTCCGCATCGATGTGTTTCGTTCCGGCGGCCCCGGCGGTCAAAGCGTGAATACCACCGATTCCGCCGTTAGGGTGACCCACGTTCCCTCAGGCCTTGTGGTCAGCTGTCAGGATGAAAAATCCCAGCTGAAAAACAAACAAAAAGCGCTTAAGATTCTGCGCGCGAGACTTTTCGATAAAATGACCAGCGAGCGCAACGCGCAAATGGCCAGGCAGCGAAAAGAACAGGTAGGCTCCGGCGACCGCAGTGAAAAAATCCGCACATACAACTTTCCCGACAGGCGTGTCACGGACCATCGCGTGGGATTGACGATTTATAATCTAGAAAATGTGATGGAGGGGGAAATCGGTGAGTTCGTGGACGCGCTTTTTGAAGCGGAGTGGGAGAAAGGTTAAATATGTCATCTCCAGGAGCGTTAGCGATGAGAGATCCTGGTTTTAGGAGCGAGATTTCTCGCTTCGCTCGAAATGACAAGGAGGTGATCCCGCTTCATGAGCTAGAGATTGTCATCCGCCACTTTGGCCGCGTCAACCGCATTGATTATTTTACGGGACGGTATTCGCTCTCGGCCCGGGCCAAGAAGTCCGTGGATCGGACGATTAAAGCCCGTCTAGCCGGCAAGCCACTTCAGGTTTTATTGAAAGAGGCGCCATTTTTCGGGCACACCTTTTTTGTGTCGCCGCATGTTCTTGTGCCAAGACCCGAAACGGAGTTATTGGTGGAGGAGGCGCTTCGTATCTTGTCATCCCGAGTGAGGTCGCTGAAAGCGACCGAATCGAGGGATCAGGTTGATTCCTCGACTTCGCTCGGAATGACAGATAAGAATCCTTCCATTTTGGACATAGGCACGGGTTCCGGGTGCATAGCCGTGAGTTTGACAATCGCCCGGCCGGACTGTAGAATGACCGCTCTCGACCTCTCACCCAAGGCGCTGAGCGTCGCTCGTAAGAATAGAGATAGTCACGGGTTACGGTCGAAAATCCAATTGGTTCACAGCGATCTTTTTAAGGTTTTTCGCGGAAAAAAGCGGGCAGCGTGGGACATGATTGTTTCAAACCCTCCTTATATTCCCGAACCGGAATTAAATCTTTTACCTCGCGATGTACAGACAGAACCGCGTTTAGCGCTCGATGGCGGCGCGGATGGACTATCCGTTGTGCGGCGGCTTTTAGACGAAGCTCCGGCTTATTTGAAGAAAGACGGTTTTATTCTCATTGAAATCGGCAAGGGACAGTCAGAACATCTGGCAAAAGAAATTAATCGGGATAAGCGATATAAAAATTTAAGATTCATCAAAGATTACAATGGGATTGATAGGGTACTGATAGCGAACATTGAATAATTTAAAATGAAAAATGAGAAATGCAAAATAAAGTGTCGCTGCGCGACCTCCGCAATAAAAGTCCCGAGGGGACTCCTTTTTTTACATTTTACATTTTACATTTT
>JACQQX010000044.1 GCA_016206805.1 Candidatus Omnitrophota bacterium | reverse complement strand
GAATTCACACCAGCGGATGTGTAGCGCTCCGGGTGGATGTCCTGTCTTGGGGCGTGACAGCGCGTCCAGCCCCCGGTGGTCGCCGTAGGCGACCCTGGACGTCGCTGTCGTCGAGCGCCATTTCCGGTGGGAAATGGCGTGTCCCCAAGACAGGACATCCACCCGGAGCGCACGGGCGATTGAATTCATAGGTGAGTGGAATGAAAGCGAACTAAGGGTGGAAGAAAAAACTTATTTAATATTGCGTAAGATTTCTATCAGGCCGACACGGATGAGCATGACGCCGATGGCGGCTAAGAGGAGGCTTGAGATTTTTGAAAGCGTGTGGGCGCCCGATTCTCCGAGAAAACGTAAAAGCGCGGGGGCGGTTCTGAGGATGGCTCCACAAAGGAGGATATTGGCCACCAGGGAGAATAGCGTGGGGAAAATTCCGAAAGAGTTGAGCAGGATAAGAGAAGTTGTGAGAACCGCAGGCCCCACAATCAACGGCACGGCTAACGGCACCACCCCCATGGTTTCGATGGGCGCAGCTGACACTTTGCCATAACGCAGAAGATCGCGGATAGAGATGATAAAAAGAATGGCTCCACCCGCCACCAAAAAATCATTGATGGTAATCCCCAGCCACTGAAGGACAAGCCGCCCGACAGCCAGAAAAGCCAGCGCCACAAAAAGCGCTGTCACAATCGACTGACGAACCAGCTCTTCCCTATGCCGCGTGGACATTCCATCGGTCAGCGACAAAAAAAGCGGCACCGTCCCCAAAGCGTCCACGGCGACGAAGATGGGAACAAACGCCAGAAAATAGTTTCTCATTGAAGCGCGGCTTCCACCGCCTCAAAAAGGTCCGGACCCGCCGCATGAAACTTCCCGATCACGGTTCCATCGGAACGCATCAAGAGACTGGTCGGGATTCCCACGACGCGATAGCTTTCGGACACGGATTGGTCACTGTCCAAAAGAATAGGATAATTCATGCCCATCCGCTCGGCGAAAGCCGCCACCTTGGCCCGCGACTCCCCCACGTCGACGCCGACGACGGTGAAACCCTTGCCGCCGTATTGCTCCTGCAGGCGGATGAGGTCCGGGATTTCCTCTCGGCAGGGCGGGCACCATGTCGCCCAAAAATTCAACAGTATCGCCTTATTCTCCTTTAAAAGACTTTCCAGACTCACCGATTGGCCCCGCAAATCGGGCAAAGTAAAGTTTTGACTGGTCTGTCCTTGGCCGCAGCCTGTCACTAAAAAAACAGCGCTTAAAAGAACGGTTCCCGCGATCTTTCGGACGCTTGTCATATCAAAAACCTCCCCATTTCGATGAAAAGATATTCCGCCGCGAAAATCAAAAGCCAGCCGAAACCCTTTTTAATCCTATCCATCCACACGCCCGCCTTGGGCAGTGAGGTGAGAAGCCCCGTAAAAGTTCCCAGGAGAATAAGAAAGAAGCCCACCCCGTAACCAAATACAAAAAGGAGCAGAAAACCGTAAAGCACGTTTTGCTGGGAGCCCACATAAATCAAAACCGCCGCCAGCACCGGCGCCGTGCAGGGGCCCACAATAAGCCCGGAAAACATGCCTACCAGAAAGATCCCTAAAAGCCCGCCCTTTTTGGCCCCGGATGAAACAGGGCCGATGTGAGGGATTTGAAAAACATCGAGCATCGAAAGGCCGAGAAAGAGAGAGATGTTGCCAATGAGAAAATAAGTCCAGGGACTGGAGCCGATTTGACCAAAAAGCTTTCCGGTCAGCGCGGCGAAAGCCCCTAAGATGGCATAGGTCAGCGCCATGCCCAGCACATAAAGCAAGGAGAGAAAGAAACCCTTCCATTTGCCGCCGGCAGAACGCGCGCCGATATAACCAAGTGTCAGCGGGATAACGGGATAAACACAGGGAGTAAAACTGACCAAAACCCCCGCCAGAAAAACAGCGACAAATGCCAAAAGAGGGCTTGTCTGAATAAGCGATTCAATATTACTAAGAAGATAAGTCATCGGTTTATTTTAACAAAAATTGTCATTCCGAGCGAGCCCCTCGACTTTGCTCGGGGTAAACTCCGCGAGTCGAGGAATCAACCTGATCCCTCGACGCGCTCGCTATCGCTCGCTTGCTCGGGATGACAAGTTACCGATCTCAGCTGGCCGCAGGCGGCTTGGATGTCTCGTCCTTTTGAGAAACGCACCGTGGTTTTTATTTCGGCGGCTTGGAGGATTTGCTGAAAACGCACGATCTCGGGATAGGTCGGCGCTTCGTGCTCAAATTCTTTGATCGGGTTATAGGGGATAAGGTTCACCTTGCACAACATTCCTTTTAAAAGTTTGGCCAAGTCTCTGGCGTCTTTTTCGCCGGCATTGATGCCTTTGATCAAAATATACTCAAATGTGATGGCGCGGCCGGTTTTTTTGATGTATTTTTTACAGGTAGAGATCAGCGTTTTGACCGGATACGCGCGATTGACCGGCATGATGGATTCGCGCACCGTATCGGTGGCGCCGTGCAGGGAAACGGAAAGCTCCACCTGCAACCCCTCTTCCCCTAAGGCCTCGATTTTCGGCACAATGCCCGAGGTGGAAATCGTGATCTTTCGGGCGCCGATGCCCAGCGCTTCCTTCGAGTTCAGGGTCCGCACCGCCCTTAAAAGCTCACGGTAGTTGTCAAACGGCTCGCCGATTCCCATAAAAACAATATTGGTCAGTTTTTTATCCGCCGAAACGTCGCGCGCCAAAAGCACCTGCGAAACAATCTCCCCCATCGAAAGATGCCGCAGGAAACCTGCCTGGCCCGAAGCGCAGAAAGCGCAGTGAAACTTGCAGCCCACTTGCGACGACACGCAAACGGTCCGCCGGCCTTCGCGGGGAATATAAACGGTTTCCACAAAATTCCCGTCCGACAGCTTTAACAAAAGCTTCGTGCTTTGATCTTCGCCCGAGGACTCCCGTTCCGCTTCCTGCGGGATGCCGATCACGAACATTTCTTTCAATTTTTGGCGCAAATCCACCGAAAGATTGGTCATGCGCTCAAAATCATACACCCCTTTCTCATAAATCCACCCCAGAACCTGACTGGCCCGGTAGGATTGAATGCCCAGCTCCGTGAACTTCTTTCGAAGCTCCTCTGGCGTGAGATTAAGGATATTGAGGATTGCCGAAGAAGACCGTGTCACGTTTTTCCTTGGGGCCAAGATGCCCGGTGTCGTTGATGGCGTGGAGCCTCACGCGCTTTTGGGTATGATCGATCCAGGTGAGGCTGGTATTGTCCACCTGAAGATTGAGAAGCAAGTTATCAAAATCGGCCATGAGCCATTCCGACAAAAGGGCCATGATCACCCCGCCATGGGTGACAACCAAAAGATTATTTCCGCGATTCTGCCGGGCGATCTGGTCTAAGCGTGTCGTCACGCGCCGGCGAAAATGACCGAGCTTTTCACACTTGGGGATGCGCGCCGCGGAAGGTTTTTTCAGCCATTTCTGATAACCATTATCATACAGCTGGTCCACGTCCTCAGCCGTCATCCCCTCCCAATCCCCGAGATAAATCTCTCGCAGAAGCGGGTCGCGGGTAATCGGCGCTTTGAGAAATTTATTCATCTCCATCGTCGTGGTATAGGCGCGGCCAAGATCGCTGGAATAAATTTTATCGATTTTAAAATTTTTCACCCGCCGCGCCAGTCGCCGGGCCTGAGCGACGCCCTTGGGAGTGAGCTTCGAATCACAATGTCCTTGGATTCTATTCTCGCAATTGTAAACCGATTCCGCGTGGCGAACGATGATAAGACGAGTCATAAAACTTAAGTAATCAGTAGACAGCCATCAGGTATCAGGAAAAAATTATGCGATTTCTTCTGATTACTGACCACTGTCTACTGATTACTATTTTTCATCCTAGGTATTTTTTATAAGTTTGAGCGTAATAGTAATAACGCTTGGCTTGTAATTTTTGTTTAGCCATTTCGGCTGGGCTTAAAGGACGAACAACCTTGGCGGGAACCCCCACCACAAGAGAACCCGGAGCTATCTTTTGGTTTTCTCTTACTAGAGCGCCGGCGCCAATCAAACTTCCCGCCCCCACGCGAGCCTTGGTCAGCACGCGAGCTCCAATCCCAATCAACGCCCCATCCTCCACAACGCAAGCATGAACGGTGGCCTGATGCCCGACAATGACATTCTTCTTTATAATGCAGGGGATGTTGTGATCGCCATGCAGCACGGCGTTGTCCTGGATATTGCTATTGGCTCCCACCCGCAAGGCCCCCATATCCCCTCTCAACACCGCGCCAAACCAAATGCTGGCCCCCGGCCCCACCACCACATCCCCAATCAGATGCGCGCCGGGAGCGATGAAAGCCGTGGAATGAATTCGAGGGCTCTTGCCCTTAAAAGGAAGGATGGCCATAAGAGTTATTCTACCACGGAGGTCTTTTCTTCGATTTCCCCGACGATTTCCTCGAAAAGGTCTTCTAAAGTGACCAGCCCTATCGCCTTTTCGGTTTTGGGGTCGCGGACAATGGCGATTTGGACCTTATTGGCCTGAAATTCCTTCAAAAGCTCGGTCACTCGCTTGGCCGGAGAAACAAAAAACGGCGCGTTCAAAAGATCGCCCAAACGGAAGAGCGCATTATTTTTGAAAAGATAAAGAAGGTCCCGAACATAAATAATCCCGACAATATTGTTTCTATCTCCTTTATAAACCGGGATACGGCTATGGCCTTCTTCCAGTAGCACGCGCTCCAATTCATCCGGATGCGCGTCCACGGGCACCACAGCCATCTTCTCGAGAGAAGTCATCACATCCCGCACTTCGATTTCATCAAAATGAAAAATCCGCTCCAGCATCTTGCGCTCATTATCGCCGTAAAAACCTTCTTCCTTGCCGATGCGGATCATCATCTTCATCTCTTCTTCGGTGATGAGCGGCGAGCGGTAATGAGGATTGCCGCCAAAAAGACGGATGAATCCATTGCCGATAAAAGTAAGCGAGTTGGCCACCGGCGTGAAAACAAAAATCAAAAAGGACATCGCGTGCCGGACCAGAAACGCCACCCCCTCCGGGTGATTGGTCGCGACCACCTTCGGGATCAAATCTCCAAAAATGACCAGAAACACCGTAATCACCAGCGTCGCGGCGAAAAGCCCATTCCCCTCCCCCAAAAACCGCGTAAAAAGGACAGTGGCGATGGCGGCAATGGCCGTATTGATCAGATTATTGCCAATGAGAATAGTTGCGATAAACCGGTCCATCCGCGAAATAATCCCATAGATCCGGAAAGCGCCCGGCCGCTTCTCCTGCATATGATGCCGCAGCCGAATCTTATTCAGCGCGATAAAAGCGGCCTCCGACCCCGAAAAAAAGGCCGAAAAGAAGAAAAGAATAATAAGAATGATTAAAAGCGCTGAAGTCGAGAGCATAATCGTGCCCTATCATAACCCAAATTCCCACCCCAAGCAATGACGAGCTACAATGGATTCAATAGCCAGTGAGCTCCGGCTGGATGTCCTGTCTTGGGGACGCGCCATTTCCCACCGGAAATG
>JACQQX010000040.1 GCA_016206805.1 Candidatus Omnitrophota bacterium | reverse complement strand
TAACCCGAAGGTCGTTGGTTCAAATCCAACCCCCGCTAATTAATCAATACAAAAGGCCGGTTTGCGTTGGCAAACGCGGCCTTTTGTATTTAATGAAACCTCAGTAAAATAGAATATTCACTTATGGCCAAAGTACTGCTGCAACTCAATAATATCCATAAAAGCTACGGCGCGCATGTCATTTTTGACGGCGCAGGGGCCGCTTTTCTGGAAAACCAGAAAATTGGCGTTATCGGCCGCAATGGCGCCGGCAAGTCCACACTTTGTAAAATCATTACCGGGCACGAAGAAGCCGACGCGGGCACCATTTCAAAGAGCCAGGACCTTCGCCTGAGCTATCTGGAACAGCATGACCCTTATGACGTGGAAGAAACCGTGATTGGTTTCTTGATGCGTTATACCGGCAAGGAAGAGTGGCGTTGCGGGGAAGTGGCCGGTCGGTTTCAGTTGAAAGGCGCCACCTTGACCGCGCGCATCGAGGAGCTTTCGGGAGGTTACCGCACGCGCGTGAAGCTCACGTCGATGCTCCTGGCTGATCCCAATTTTCTCATTCTCGACGAACCGACCAATTACCTGGATCTCAAAACCCTTATTCTGCTTGAAGATTTCTTGCAGGATTATAACGGCGCTTTTTTGATTGTTTCGCATGACCGCGAGTTTTTGAAAAAAACCTGCGAGGATACGCTGGAAGTGGAAAACGGAGACATGACGCTTTATCCGGGGCCCGTGGAAGAGTACCTGATCTTTAAAGAAGAGCAGAAAGCCCAGGCGATCAGCATGAACCGGAATATCGAAGCCAAGAAAAAGCAGCTTCAGATTTTCGTCGATCGTTTTCGCGCCAAGGCGTCTAAAGCCAGCCAGGCCCGTTCGAAAATGAAGCAGATCGAGAAACTCAAAACCATCGAAGTTGGCCATCCGCTCAGCAATGTGCATATCAAAATCCCCGCCGTTGAAAACCGGGGAGGCATCGCGCTGCGCTGCGACAACTTATCAATTGGCTATCCGGAAAAAACGGTCGCTAAGAAAATCACTCTGGAAGTAGACCAGGGATCGCGGGTAGCTGTTTTGGGAGACAACGGACAAGGAAAAACCACTTTTTTAAGGACATTGGCCGAGGACTTGACTGTGAAGGGGGGCAGTTTCCGCTGGGGACATAATTTAAAAGTGGCTTATTACGCCCAGCATATTTCGTTGGCGGTACACCCCGGACAAGACATTTATACCTATCTTTACGATAAGGCGGCTCCCGGCGTCACACGACAGGAGATTATGAATCTGGCCGGCAGTTTTCTTTTTAAAGGGGATGATGTGAAGAAGTTGGGTGGGGTGTTGAGCGGCGGCGAGAAGGCCCGCGTGTGCCTGGCGGGGTTGTTGCTCAGCAAAAGCCAGGTGATTTTACTGGACGAACCGACCAATCACTTGGATTTTGAGACAGTTGAAGCCCTGGGAAGGGCGCTAAAGAGTTTTTCCGGGACGCTTTTTTTCGTCAGCCATGACAGAACCTTTGTGAATCTGGTGGCCAACCAGATTATTGAAGTGAATAACGGATCAGTGCTCCGTTATCCGGGCACTTACGAAGACTATGTTTACCATTTGGCCAACCGCCTGCACCATGAAGTGCATCCGGAGCTTCCCGAAGATCCGGAAGAAACCGTTGAGCTTGAGAAAAACGGTCAGGCCGCCGTCAGTGAAGCAAAAGTATCCGATTATGAAAAAAGAAAAGAGCTGCAAGCGGAAAGGCGTAAGTTATCCGGCCAGCTCAAGAAGGCCGAAAAGCTTCTGGACGAATATAAAGACGAAAAAGAAATCACCGAAAAAGATTTTTCTGAAGTTCCCGACTCCTGGTCTCCGCTTCGCGGCAAGCGACTGGCATTTTTGATAGAGGCCATTGAAAAGGCGGAAAAAAACTGGCTCGAACTCTCCGAGAAGCTCGACGCCATCGATAAGTCGCTCTAACAATATTTCCGGCTTTTTACTCCTGAAATAGGTTAAACTATCCCCCTTGGAACGTAAGAACAACTGGCCAACCATTTTATTTTTCGTCGTGACGACCGCGGGCGCTGTCATCGGCGCGCCGCTCTACCTGTGGCGCCATGCGTTCACGCTCGCTGACGCGACGCTCTTTCTCTTCTTCACGACAGTGACGGGGATGAGCATTACGGTTGGCTATCATAGGCTTTTTTCGCATGCGAGCTATAAGGCCAACACCTTTGTCCGTTTCCTGATTTTATTCTTTGGAGCGGCCGCGTTTGAGCAATCAGCGCTCACTTGGGCCTCCACTCACCGGGATCATCATCGCCACGCGGATACGGACCTGGATCCTTACGGGATCCGAAAGGGTTTTTTCTTCGCCCATATCGGCTGGATGCTCTTTTGGAAGCATGAACCCGATTTTAGCAACGTGAAAGACCTCCAAAAAGACGCGCTGGTCGCCCATCAACATCGTCATTATCTGGTGTGGGCGCTTCTGGCGGGTTTTGTTTTGCCGGTAGCCATCGGAGCATGGATGGGGCATGCGCTGGCAACACTTCTGATTACGGTTTGCGTGCGGCTGGTGCTGGTGCATCACGCGACGTTTTGCATTAATTCGCTTTCTCATACTTTTGGGAAGACCCCTTATGACGCGCGTTCGACCGCGCGGGACAACTGGTTTGTCGCGCTTCTCACGAACGGGGAAGGGTATCACAATTTTCACCACCGTTTTCCGACCGATTATCGAAACGGCGTCCGCTGGTATCACTGGGATCCCAGCAAATGGACGATCGCGGTCCTGGCCCATCTGGGCTGGGCCTGGGACTTGAAAAGAATTTATGCCACACAAAGGAAAGCATCATGAACAATAATTTTTACGGCCTGGGCATCGCGCCGGGCATTCTCGAAGTGATTGACCGCATGAAATTCACCGTTCCCACCCCGATTCAATACAAAGCCATTCCTATCGCGGTGGAGGGCAAGGATGTTTTGGGCATTGCCCAAACGGGCACCGGAAAAACACTGGCTTTTGGCATTCCGATGATTCAGCGACTGGCGCAGGGGCCGGGACGCGCGCTCATTATTGTTCCGACGCGGGAGTTGGCGCTTCAAGTGGACGACACGCTGCGAAAACTGGGCGCGCCATTCAATGCCCGGTCCGTGGTCCTCATCGGCGGGATGAATATGACCGTGCAGATCCAGGTTTTGAGGAAGGAAACGACGCGGGTTTTGATCGCGACGCCCGGCCGGCTTTTGGATCTGATCGAGCGCAGGACCGTCAATCTCTCCGACATGAAAATGGTTGTTCTCGACGAAGCTGATCGCATGCTGGACATGGGTTTCGCGCCGCAAATCCAACGCATCGCCAAATACCTGCCCAAAGAACGGCAAACCCTCTTTTTCTCGGCGACGATGCCGGAGGAAATCTTGAAGCTGGCTTCGGCGTACATGAAGCTTCCCATCCGCGTGGAGATCGCGCGCACCGGAAGCGCTCCTGAAAAAATCGTGCAGGAGCTTTTCATTGTCCGGCAGGAAGCCAAGCGTCAGCTGTTGGTCAAACTGCTCGAGCAGTATCACGGCAGTGTGCTGGTTTTTTCCCGCACAAAGGCCAACGCCAAAAAGATCACTCGCGGGTTGCGTGACACGGGACACAAGGTCAATGAGATCCATGCCAACCGGTCTCTTTCCCAGCGCCGAGAAGCGTTGGAGGGTTTTAAAACCGGCCGTTACCGTGTTCTCGTCGCCACAGATATCGCCGCTCGCGGCATTGATGTGAAGGGGATAGAGCTGGTTATCAATTATGATCTTCCCGATGACAGTGAGAACTACATCCACCGCATCGGTCGCACCGGCAGGGCCGGCAGGGAAGGCCACGCCATCGCGTTTGCCACTCCCGACCAGGGCGCGGATGTTCGTGCCATCGAAAAATTGATACGCGGAACGCTTCCTATCGCGACGCATCCCTCAGTGCCGACGGAAAAGTTCTCCACCCATTCCGCGCCTTCCCGATCCGGTGGCGGCGGCCAGCGGCGGCATTATCATCCCCAGCCCCAACAACAGCATCGTCACGGTGGCCAGGGTGGTCACGGTGGCGGTCAGGGCGGAAATTTTCGTCCTTCTTCTTTCAGGGGTAGACGATGAACGGGAAATGAATTCGCGATCGCCGGTGCCGAAAATCCGAATGGAAAAAAGAATGGGCAAGTGTGTGACGGTAATTTCAGGGCTACACACTTACGGCACGGCCCGCCTGGAGAGAATGGCGCGCGAGCTCAAGACGATGTTTGGGGTGGGAGGCGCTGTCAAAAACGGCGCGATTGAGATCCAGGGGAATAAAGTGCCGGAAATCCAGGACTGGTTTAAGCGCGATTCCTAATATGTATTAATATTGTACACTATATTGTAAATTTATATTACATATGGTATACTTCGGGTCATCATTATGGAAAAATATAAAAAATCTCAATTCCAGAAAAATTTGGGACAGCGCATCAAGGCGTTGAGGGAAGCTCACGCGTTGTCTCAAGAAGAGCTGGCGGAGCGGATTGCTTTGCATCGCGTTGCTTTGACGCAAATTGAAAATGCCCAGCGGGAAGTGAGTGCTGAAGAATTGGTTAAATTTTCAAAAGCATTTGAGATTTCGGCGGATGTTTTATTGGACCTGCGGAAGGACATAGAGGTTGTTCTTGAAGAAAAAAAACTTGGTAAAACAAGCCTGCCCCAGCAGATGCGGATCAGTGTTCCAAAAGTGAAGGCGGATAAATTCAGAGAAGTCCTTTTGTATATCCTTAATCGGGTGGGTTCAAGGCCTAATGTGGGTGAGACCGTGATTTGGAAGCTTTTATATTTCATTGATTTTGATTTTTATGAAAAATATGAGGAACATCTGATCGGGGCGACTTATATCAAGAATACTTTCGGGCCGACGCCTGTTGAGTCTGTGAAGATTTTAAGCAGGATGATCGAGTTGGGGGAGGTCATGGCCGTCAAATCCCAACGATCCGGGTTTGACCAAAAAAAGTATATTCCCTATCGCGAGCCAGATCTATTAAAGCTCAAGGCCCATGAAATCAAGCTGATCGATGAAGTGCTGGAAAGACTTTCTCATATGGGAGCACGCCAAATCAGCGAGTACTCACACGGAGACATCCCCTGGGTGACGACGGATGATCAGGTGCCGATTGACTATGAGTCCGTCTTCTACCGGACACCCCAGTACTCTGTGAGAGACTATGGAGCCACCCAAGGCGCCGTTTAGTGAAGTTATTGAATGTCCGGAGTTTCAAAGAGACCTCAAAAAGCTCTTAAAGAAATACCTATCCCTGAGGGAAGACTTAAAGACCTTCCAAAATACTGCTTTAAAAGCGGTTCATAAGCTTGGCCAGGAAAACGTAGGCATTGTCCAAATCCCCGCCCTAGGTTTTGAATACCCCAAAGTTTACAAAGCCAAAAAGTTTGCTTGCAAGTCTCTGAAAGGTAAGGGCGCCGCCAGCGGCATCCGCGTCATCTATGCCCATTATCCCGATGAAGATAAAATTCTGCTTATCGAAATCTATTTCAAAGCCGACCAAGAAAATGAAGATAAGGAGCGGATTAAGAGAGTCATAACCACCGAACTAGGGCCGGCAGGTCAGGGTATAAGATGAACCATAAGATGGACTGTAATACCAAAGTGATAATGTCCGCTTTTACCAAAGTTAAAATGTCCTCTTCAAAATTGCCTATGATGTCCCTCACTGGAGGGCATCATGAACACAGAGGACAAGTTCAGCATGAGCCAAGAGGATTTAAAGCGTTTG
>JACQQX010000042.1 GCA_016206805.1 Candidatus Omnitrophota bacterium | reverse complement strand
CCTTATAAGTGTTATTATTTTAACATATCCTTTTACAAAGTTTCAATAATTTTAATCAAAAATAACAGGCGGGAATTTCAGGCTTTTTTGAAGGATGAGGCGCTTTTTTGCGCCCATTCGGCGGCTTCTTCCTTGGTTTTGAGCTGTCCGTCCAGTTGAAGCTCTTCCACCGCGCGGAGAATTTGGCCAATAACGGGCCCTTCCGTGTAACCCAGGCCCATGACATCATGCCCCGTCAGTAAAGGGGCGGGTTTAATCTGATCCCGGGTCAATGTTTTCAGCTTTTTCTTCAGAAAACGCCAATTGCTCAGGTCGCCATGGCTGGCCAAGCAGTCAATTCGGTGCTGCTCCAGCTCCGTATCGAACGTTTCCCGCTGCATGAACTTTTTAAGGGTGCTTTCCCGCATGGCCTTCACGTCTTTAAACCGCATATGGCCTTCCACACAAGCCGTAATCTTGTCTTTTAGGTCATTGGGAAAGCGCAAGCGCTCCAAAATACGAGAAGCCATCGCGGCGCCCACACGGTCATGGCCATTAAAACGGATCCGGTCCTGCCGGGTGTAGGTGGGGGGTTTGCCGATGTCATGCAGCAGGGCTCCAAAAGCCAGCACAACATCCGGGTTTTTTAATTGTTCCAGCAGAATCCGCGTATGCACAAAAACATCGCCTTCCGGATGAAATTCGCGGGGCTGGTTGACCCCTTTCATCTTATGGACTTCCGGAAGGACTTCTTTGAGAAGACCGCTTTTATCCAGCAGTGTCATCGCCAGCGCCGGATGCGGACCGGTGAACATCTTCACCAGCTCATCCCGAACCCTTTCCTGACTCACCACCTGGATGGACTTAGCCATCTTCTTCGCCGCGGCAGATGTTTTGGGTTCAATCTTGAAACCGAGCACACTGGCAAAGCGCACCGCCCGCAGCATGCGCAGCTTGTCTTCGGTGAAACGTTTTTTAGGGTCTCCGATGGCGCGAATGACTCTCCGCTTCAAATCCTTCTGCCCGCCCACCCAATCCAGCACTTTCCTGGCGATCGGGTCATAAAAAAGACCGTTCACGGTGAAGTCACGCCGCAAAGCGTCTTCCTTGGCGTCCGTAAAACGCACACCGGTCGGCCGCCGGCCGTCTTGGTAGCCTTTATCCGCGCGAAAAGTCGCTACTTCGAAGGGTTCGCCGTCGACAAGAACCAGAACAACGCCAAATTGGATGCCGACGGGAACGGTTTTAGGAAAGAGTGATTGAATGACTTGCGGGCGGGCGTTGGTCGCGATATCAAAATCTTTGGGCTTTTTTTTCAAAAGCAAATCGCGAACGCACCCGCCCACAAAATAAGCGTCGTAATCGTTCTGCCTAAGCGTCCGGACGATCCGGAGGGCGAGATCTTTCTTATTAATTGAGAGTCTTCTCCCCGGGCTTCCACTCGCAACCGGTCAGCTTGCCGGTTTGCAGCGCTTGAAGCGTGCGCAAAGTCTCATCGACACTGCGGCCCACCGGCAGGTCGTTGACCACCGCGGATTTCAAAACGCCGTTGGGATCGACGATGAAAGTGCCGCGAAGCGCGATGCCCTTCCCCTCGATCAAAACATTGAAATTGCGCGCAACCTGATGCCCGGTGTCGCCGATGATGGGAAATTGCACCTTCCCCAATTCGCTGGCCACCCAAGCCTTGTGCGAATAAACGCTATCGGTGCTGGCCGCCAGAACTTCGGCGCCCAATTTTTTAAACTCGGAATAATGCTTGTCGAAACCCTTGATTTCCGTCGGACACACAAAGGTAAAGTCCAGAGGATAGAAAAAGAGAACGACCCACTTGCCGTGATAATCCGAAAGCTTCACTTCCTTAAAGCTCCCATCCGCCATCAACGCCTGCGCGGAAAAATCCGGCACCTTATGACCTACCTGCAACTTGCCATTGGATTCAATAACGGACATGATAAAAACCTCCTCTTCTTTCGGCCATTATACCCCCTCCCCCCAACCCGTCAAGCCTCGGTTGCGGTTGCGGTTGCGGTTGCGGTAACGAAGCCCGTATCGTCTATCGGTAACGTCTTTCGTCCCAGATCTTGACGTCACCGTCACCGAATACCGATACGGGCTTCGTTACCGCAACCGAGGGGAGGGGTCCAGGTCTTGCTTAAAGTGTCCGAATTTTAATGCGTTTTAGGAGCCTAGAGATGTCAGACTTGAGGCAGAGGCGCGGGGATTCGCGCATGACGGCGGAGACGCTGGCGGCTGCTCCTAGGCGGGCTGCCTCCCGCAAGCTTTGGCCGCGAGTGAGCCCAAGCAGAAAGCCGCCGATCATGGAGTCCCCCGCGCCCACCTTACTTTTAACGGGCACGCGTGGAACGGTCACCTGAAAAACTTCATCGCGCGTCACAAAAAGCGACCCCTTTTTACCCAGCGACACAATGACAACCCGAACGCCTTCCTTGACAAGACGCTGAGCGGCCGGGACATAGCTTTTGACGCTCGTGAATTTCTTCCCTGTCAGCCGTTCCATTTCATACTCATTGGGCTTGATGGCAAAAGGCTTGGCCCTGACTCCCCATTTGAGCGCTTCATTGTCGGCATCCAGCAAACAGGGCACGCCGCGGGCCTGTAAACGGCTGATCATTTCATAATAAGTCCGCGGCTTCATCCCCGGCGCCAAACTGCCCCCAAACGCCCAAAAGGCCGGCTTGGAACGCGTTTTCCAAAGCAGTTTTTCAAATGCCAACAGCTCTTCGGCGCTGACATGCGGCCCCGGCGCGCTGATCCGGGTTTGGGTTTTGTCTTTTAAATCCGTCAAAATCGTATTGATGCGCGTGCGGTCTTTGATGATCTGCGCCGAATAAGGAATGTCTAAGTCCTTGATCAAGTCCTTCCAAAACATCCCGGGCGAACCCCCTAGTAGCGCAAAAGCATGCGTGTGACCGCCCAGCTCCCGCACGACTTTAGACACATTCACCCCTTTGCCGCCGGGATAACGGCCCACCGATAACGCGCGATTAGCGTCATCCTTCACCAGATTGCGCACTAAAATGTGCTGGTCAATGGAGGGATTTAAGGTAATCGTCCCGATCGTCTTTTCGCTCATAAACCTTTCTCGACCACGCGGTCCATTCCCAATAGTCCGGATAAGTCATGCGCTCCAAAACACGCGAAGAAGCGCCGTGAAGAAAAAATTTAAAACCTTCTTTCACCGGGTAAACGCTTTTCCGTCGGCCAATCACGCTGACCTGCCCGCCGTAAACCCAGACCCGCAGACCGTTCCGCGAAGTCTCAAGAGCAAAACCCCCGATCGATGACGTGGAGCAAACCGCGAACGGGGTCAACACCTTGAGCGGGCTTCCCTTCTCCCCTTCTCCAAAAATAAAAAAACGGCCTCTTTCCAGGGCGAAACGCGGCGGGGCGAGACTTAAAACATCAATCCTTGAACCATGGTCAAGGCGCAAGATCGTCTCAAACTTCTCATCCAGCGCCATCTCCACAAAACTTTCGCCGCCAGCCCTTATTTTATCGCCTTTTTTCAGCATAGCGCCGGCGGAGAGCTCACTCCATTTCCCCGATCCCGAACGCCACACTTCGGCGCGACCGGCGGCTTCCAACACCGCCACACCTTCCGGTTCGGCAGCCTGCGCGGCCAGAGGAATGAATAATGCCGCAAGAATTAAAAAATAGCTCACATCAAAAATAGCGCGGTCGCGAGAGAAAAATAGATGAAGTTGCTGATGATATCCGTAGTGGTGGTCACGATGGGTCCGGCGGCTGTCGCCGGATCGATGCCCAGCCGGTCAAATAAAAGCGGGCCGACAGCGCCCATCGTGGCCGCGATCGTCATCGCGCACATCATGGCCACCGCGACAACAATGGAGAAATGAAGGCCGTATTGAGAGCCGTAAAAAAGATAGGAGATCACGCCCAAAAGAACCCCATAAACACCGCCCAGAGTCACACCCACACCAAATTCGCGGAAAATAGTAACAAACTTTCTTTGGCGGCTCAGTCTTCCCAGCGCCAGATTGCGAACCGTAATCGTCGCCGATTGCGTGCCCACATTGCCGCCCATTCCGGCGATCAGCGGCGAAAAAGCCGCCAGCGCGATCACCTTGGCCAGCACCGGCTCAAACCCCTTGATGATGAGTGAAATCAGTGTGCCGCTGCAAAGGGTCACCAAAAGCCAGGGCATGCGCAGCCGCACGACTTTGAAAATAGACCGCGCGCCGATTTCAACTTCAGCCGCCTGGGTACCGGCCATTTTCGCGATATCTTCGGTGGCTTCCTGACGCACAACGGAAATAATATCGTCGGTGGTGACGACGCCGATAAGCCCGCCCTCTTTGTCCACCACTGGCACCGCGCTCAACCGATACTTCGAGAAAAGCTTGGAAAGTTCTTCTTGATCGGCTTCCGGATGAACTTTGATCATGTCCACGGACGTCATCAGCTCCGAGAGCTTCTCGTCCTCGGGCGCGCCGATCAAATCCTGCAGCGTCAAAGCGCCCAACAAAACCCCTTTGTCATCCGTGACATAAAGGTGGTACAAGTGCTGTTTTTCATTGGGTCGCGCTACCGCCGATAGCCGCGCGATCGCCTGCCGGGCCGTCAGCTTCGGCGTCAATTTGACAAACTCCGGATGCATGAGGCTTCCGGCCGAACGTTCGGGAAAGGTCATCAAATAATCAATATGGGTCAGCGCTTCCTGGCGCTTGATCAAACTCGTCATTTTTTTGACCATGCGCGGAGACATCTTGTGGAAAATCTTCGCCAGGTCCGGAGAATGCATCCCTTCCAGAAGCGGGATCACATTTTCTTCGCTCATCTTCGCCAAAAGCGCGCGCTGATCGTTGATGTCGAGAATTTCAAAAAGTTTGAGCGCGGCGGTGGACGGCAGGAGTTTAAAGATTTGAATGCGCTCTTCTTCGGTGAACTGGCGCCAGCTGTCGGCGAAATCCAGAGGATTGCATTCTCTCAGCACCTGCTTGAGCAACACATAACTTTTCTCCGTCAGGAGCTCTTTGATTTCAGGAATGAGGAGGGCGACGGAATGAAACTGCTGCATCGGATTTATGTCTTGAAGTTGTAGTAGCCCAGCACTTCCACCGGGCAGGATGAGAGGGAGACCAGGCGGTCATGATGTTTTTTCATGAAACGCACGTGGTCTTTTTCGGACTTCCACATGTAAAAAGAGGCAACCTGGTCCTTTTCATTGGTCCGGAACAGGGTGTGATAACCGGCAAATCCCTTCTGCTTACCGGCTTCTCGCTCCCAAAGTTTGCAATCAGCCGCATAAACCGGGACATTCCGCTTTTTGATTTTAAAAAGCACCATGTGCACAAACATAAGATTAAACCATTATTGTCAGATGATTATTGGTTGAGAAGATTCCAGGTCTTTTCGCCGACAACTCCGTCCGATCTAAGGCCGCGACCTTTTTGGAACGCCTTGACGGCTTTTTTTGTCTTTCGACCGATATGGCCATCAACGGGACCCGGATCGTAACCGGCTTTCTTGAGAGCCTTTTGGAGGCCTTTGACGGTAACGCCTGAGACGCGAATAAGGGTGCTGGTTTTTTCTCCTTTTAAGAAATCGCCGCCGAGGGATTGGTTCACGCTATCCAGTTGAGCCTGAAGGTCCTGAACCTCCTGATCCTTGGCCGCCAGCTGGCTTTCCAATTCTTTCACCCGCGCGGAAAGGTCGCCGGTCTGTCTGGGCCGGGTGGTCGCGCAAGCGGACAGCATGAGTGAAAAAGCAAGGACCGATAAAAACAGAATCTTTCGTGGCATGCTCTGATTATACTCAGATTTGTGAGAAAATCCAAGAGATGTGAAAAGAAGATTGATCCCCTTGACAAAGAGTGGGGCGCGGGAATAAGATGAAATCAAGCTATACCGCACAGAGGGCTTTATGGGTGATGAATTTGTTTACACCTACACGGCTCTTGGGCTTCAAAGCTGCCGGGACATCAAGCGAGGTTGGGGATGCGACAGTTATTTAACGAAAAAATCCGCTCGTCTTACCTTGAAAAGCCGGTTTTTCCGGTTTTGTTCAGACAAAGCCTTGAAGAGGAAATCAATCGATCCCCAAGCGTGCAGGATTCGTTGAACGGGTAGTACAAAATCCCGCAAAAATATTCTTCCGAGACGTCCGTTTTAAAGTCCAACAAATTAAATATTTTTCCAAACCAGGATGGAAACTCGCTTAAAGCGTTTTTCCGGATTCGTATAAAGCCGCCAGCTCCTGGTAACCGCCAATCGATCGGCCATCCGCAAAAATCTGCGGCACCGTCTCGCGCCCGCCCGTCATTTGGATAAGCTTCTCACGCATGGAGTCATCATTGGTCACATCGATTTCCCGAAAGCGCACACCTTTAGCCTTCAATAATTTTTTGGCGGCGAAACAGTAAGGGCAATATTGCGTGGTGTAAATAAGGACTTCTTTGGCCATGCTATTTAAGGCCCGCGGCCTTGCGGAGTTGGCTGATCTCATTGACGGTCAACAGCCGTTTTTGTCCGGGTCTTAACTCGGCCAAAAGCAGCGGGCCGTATCCCCAGCGTTCCAGCTCCAGGACACGATAGCCGGCCTGATCAAAAAGCCGGCGGATCTGGCGCTTCTTGCCTTCATGCAAATCAATCGAAAGGACTGTTTTGGCGGGATCGCGGCTTTCCACCGTAATTTTGCAGGGGGCCGTTTGATCCCCTTCCAAGTCGACGCCACTTTCCATTTTCTTGATTTCCGTATCCGCCACCGCCCCGCGAACCACAGCGCGATAATGCTTCACCACGCCAAACTTCGGATGCGTCAGACGAAAAGCCAGCTCCCCGTCATTGGTCATGAGTAAAAGCCCTGTCGTATCGCGATCGAGCCTCCCCACCGGAAAAAGCCTCGCCGGAATATCTTCAAAAAACTCGGCCACCGCGTGTTCGGCATGCGGATCCTGCATGGTGGTCATGACGTTCTTGGGTTTATTAAAAATATAGGTGAGTTTTTTCTGGGGTTCGGCCGATGGGATTTCGGCGCCATCCACGGTGATTTTGTCTTTTTGGGCGTCCACCCGGAAACCTTTTTCGAGCACGACCACGCCATTGACGGTGACTTTGCCGGATTCAATCAGCGAAACAACCCCGCGGCGGCTGGCTAGCCCCACACGCGCCAGGACGACTTGGAGTCGCTCGCTCATCTTTTAAGACGCTTTCTGTGGATGGGATCGAGAATTTTCTTACGGAGACGGATATTTTTGGGAGTGACTTCCACCAATTCGTCGGGCCCGATGTATTCGATGGCCAGTTCCAGCGTCAGTTCGCGGGGGGGCGTCAAAACAATGGCGTCATCGGAGCCCGAAGAGCGCATGTTGGTCAATTTTTTGGTTTTGCAAGGGCTTAGGTCCAAGTCTTCTCCGCGGGAATTGGCGCCGATAATCATCCCCTGATACACCTCGACGTTGGGACGGATGAAAAGCTCGCCACGTTCCTGGGCGTTGGCCAGTCCGTAAGCGTTCGAGGTCCCGGTCTCGCTGGCAATCAGCGAACCGTGCGGCATCGTATTGGTCAGGTCATCCACCATCGGTTTATACTCATCAAACACATGGTGCACGATGGCGGTGCCGCGGGTTTTGGTCATCAAAGCGCCTTTTAGCCCGATCACTCCCCGCGTAGAAATCTGATATTCCAAGTGCAGCTCGCCGGTGCCTGCCTGTCCGGCAGGCAGGGGCGCCTGCGACATATTTTTCATGATGCCGCGCCGCTGGCCGATATCTTCAATCACGGTGCCCTGGTATTCGGAAGGAACGTCGACGATCAAAAATTCAAACGGCTCTTCTTTTACCCCGTTTTTCTCATGCAAAATAACTTCAGGCTGCGACACCTGCATTTCAAATCCCTCGCGACGCATGGTTTCCACCAAAATCGCCAAATGCAATTCCCCGCGGCCCGCGACGAGAAATGTGTCAGGACTGCCGGTTTCCGTCACCCGCAGAGAAACATTGGTTTCGAGTTCTTTAAAAAGCCTGTCGCGAATCATTCGTGAGGTGACGAACTTTCCTTCCTTTCCGGAGAAGGGGCTGGTATTGACGCCAAAAGTCATCTGCACCGTCGGCTCATCAATAACCGGAGGCGGCAGAGGGTTGGGGCGATTGGGATCGGTGATGGTGTCTCCGATACCGATATCGGAAAAACCGGCCACGGCGACGATGTCGCCGGCAAAAGCCTCTTCCACTTCCACGCGGTCCAGTCCCGAATAAGTGAGAATGCTTGTCACGCGGGCGCTCACCAGGCTTCCATCACGGCGCGAAAGCGCGGCCAGCTCCCCCTTCTTGACTTTTCCCGCTGAAATTTTACCAATACCCATTTTGCCTTTATAGGAATCTTGGGAAAGGGACAGCACCAGCAGCTGCAACGGCGCCTCGATTTGAACCTGGGGAGGCGGGACTTTTTCCAGGATAACATCCAAAAGCGGAAACATATTGTCAGAAGGTTTATCGATGTCTGTCGTGGCCGTTCCGCGCAGCGCCGAAGCGTAAACAATGGAAAAGTCCAGCTGCTCCTCAGTCGCGTTCAATTCACAAAAAAGATCAAAAGTGCGATTGACCACTTCACTGATTTGGGCGTCAGCCATGTCAATTTTATTGATCACCACAATCGCCTTGTGGCCCAGCTCCAACGCCTTGCGCAGCACAAAACGCGTCTGCGGCATCGGACCGTCTTTGGCGTCGATGACCAGCAGCACGCCGTCCACCATGCGCAAGGTGCGCTCCACTTCCCCGCCGAAGTCCGCGTGCCCGGGCGTATCGACGATATTGATTTTGACGTCTTTGTGGATGACACTGGCGTTCTTGGCGCGGATGGTGATGCCCCTTTCCCGCTCCAAATCCATGGAATCCATGATGCGCTCGCCCATCTCGGCGATGTTGCGATGCACATGCGTCTGCCGAAAAATAGCGTCCACCAGGGTCGTCTTGCCATGATCCACATGCGCGATAATGGCTATGTTGCGAATGTCGAGTTTGCTCATAAAGGACGTAAATTTTATCACAAGTCCCCAACCCTGCCTACTTATGAATTCACTTCATTTATGAATCCAATCGCTCGTTTGCTCCGGTAGGGTATCCTATCTGGCGGACGTACGATTCCCCCAGCGCGGGAATCGCATTCGATGACAACGTGCGTGGCTGGCGCACAGCGTGCGCCAGACCATGCCCACGCCGTTGTCAACGCCGCCAGACAGGATACCCTACCGGAGCGCCGCGCGTTAGGACAGGTGAACTCAATAGGGGTCGGAGGTACCGGAGGCCTTTGGCACCTTGGGGACGTCCCCAAGGTAATGTCATTTCGAGCGAAGCGAGAAATCCTTCTTTTAAAAGTTCTTTTCTTACAAGCAAAAGAACTTTTAAAAGAAAGATTT
>JACQQX010000038.1 GCA_016206805.1 Candidatus Omnitrophota bacterium | reverse complement strand
TGAAGTCGCCGCCTTGGCCGAAACCATCAACAGTATGACTGACACGCTGAGAACCTTCGCCGATCAGGTTACTACCGTGGCCCGTGAAGTCGGTATCGAAGGGAAGCTCGGCGGTCAGGCCAAAGTTCCCGGCGCCGCCGGCACCTGGAAGGATCTCACCAATAACGTCAATCAGCTGGCCGGTAACCTAACCTCTCAGGTGCGCGCGATCGCCGAAGTGTCCACGGCCGTTACCAAGGGTGACTTGACCCGGTCCATCTCAGTGGAAGCCGAAGGCGAAGTCGCCGCTTTGAAAAACAACATCAACCAGATGATCCGCACGCTCCGTGAAACCACTCAGAAAAACACCGAACAAGACTGGCTGAAAACCAACCTGGCCAAGTTCTCGGGCATGATGCAGGGACAACGGTCGCTGGCGGCCGTGGCTCAACTGGTCATGTCGGAACTGTCGCCGCTGGTAGAAGCGCGTCACGGAACGTTCTATACGCTCGATGTGGAGCAGAACGAGCCGGTTTTGAGTTTGATGGCCAGTTACGCGTACACCAAACAAACGACGCTGGCTCAAAAGTGCCGTCTTAAAGAGGGTGTCGTCGGGCAATGCGCTTTCGATAAGAAGAAAATCCTTTTGGCCAACCCGCCGAAGGATTACATCAAGATCAGCTCAAGCCTGGGCGAATCCAAGCCCTCCAATATCCTGGTCCTGCCGGTGCTTTTCGAAGGACAGCTCAAGGCCGTCATTGAGCTGGCTTCCTTCAAACCATTTTCAGAAAACTACCTGAGCTTTCTGGATCAGCTGATGGATTATATCGGCGTTATTTTGAACGTTATTTCCTCCGGCATGAGAACGGAAGAATTGCTCCAGGAAGTGAAACGCTCCAACCAGGAACTGGAAGCGCAAACCAAGGAACTTGAAGAAAAAGCTAAACTTCTTGAAGTCAAAAACAAGGAAGTTGAATTGGCCAGCTTGTCGTTGGAAGAAAAAGCCGAACAGCTTTCGCTTATTTCCAAGTACAAGTCGGAATTCTTGGCCAACATGTCGCATGAACTCCGCACGCCGCTCAACAGCCTCTTGATTCTCTCAAAAATCCTCTCGGACAACAAGGAGCGCAATCTCACTCCCGAACAGGTCAAGTTCGCCGCCACCGTTTACGCGGCGGGCGGTGATCTTTTGACCTTGATCAATGAGATTCTCGACCTATCCAAGGTGGAAGCCGGCAAGATGTCGATTGAGGCCAAGAGCGTCAAACTGCGCGATGTGCATGACTACATCGAGCAGAACTTCCGCCCGGTTGCCGAGCACAAAGGGCTGGACCTTCAAATCAAGATCCAGGACAAAGTGCCAGGAGAGATGTATGTCGACAATAACCGTTTGCAGCAAATCCTGAAAAACCTGCTTTCCAACGCCCTGAAATTCACCGAGCGCGGCAAAGTGACCATGGATATCCGCGTCGTCGAAGGCAAGGAAAAGCAAATGCTTTCTTCAGTGGTGCAAAGGGCCGATTGTCTGCTGGCTTTCTCCGTCAAGGACACCGGCATCGGTATCCCCAGCGAAAAACAAAACCTCATCTTCGAAGCGTTTCAACAGGCCGATGGCACGACAAGCCGTAAATATGGAGGCACGGGTCTGGGTCTGACGATCAGCCGTGAAATCGCGCGTTTGCTCGGCGGCCATATCGATGTGGAGAGCACTCCCGGAGTCGGCAGCATCTTTACTCTGTATCTGCCTCAAAGTTATTCGGGAGCGGAAGCCGCGACGAGGGAGACAATTGAGGAAACATCCCAATATCCCACACTTCCTCCCGATGCTGATTTCACCGGTAAGAAAATCCTTCTGGTGGATGATGACAAGCGCAATATTTACGCGCTTACCAGCGCTTTGGAGCTGCGGAAGATGGAAGTCATTAGCGCCGAAAACGGCAGGGTGGCTATCGAGATGCTCAACGAGCATCCCGATGTTGACCTTGTGTTGATGGATACCATGATGCCGGAAATGGATGGCATCGAAGCCACCAAGGCCATTCGGCAGATTCCCCGCTTTACGGAATTACCCATTCTCTCGCTCACCGCGAAAGCCATGAAGGGAGACCGTGAAATGAGTCTGGGCGCCGGCGCCTCGGACTATATCACTAAACCGGTTGATCCTGATATTCTGCTGGCTTACATGTATACATGGTTGTCAAAGAAGTCGAAAAACTAATCCCTTCTACGCCCATTCCTACGGTCGCCAACATTCTTCTGGTTGACGACCGGGAGGATGGGCTTTTGGCGCTTGAGGCCGTCCTCAGTTCGCCGGAATATAACCTCATCAAGGCCCGTTCCGGTCAAGAGGCGCTGTCGCTGATTTATGATAATCACTTTGCCGTCATACTACTAGATGTGCAGATGCCGGTGATGGACGGTTTTGAAACGGCGCGCTTGATCCGGCAGTATGAGCCTTCAATGGAAACGCCGATCATTTTCATCACCGCCATCAATAAAGACTCCCATCACATCTCCCGCGGTTATGAGTCCGGCGCCATTGATTATCTTTTTAAACCGCTGGATCCCAGCGTTTTGAAGTCTAAGGTTAAAATTTTTGTCGAACTTTACCAGATCCGGGAAAATTTAAAAAAGGCCAATGAGGAGCTCGAAACGCGGGTTTCCCAACGGACTTCTGAGCTCATTCAAACCAATAAGGAGCTTGAGCAGTTCGCGTATATCGCTTCCCATGATTTGCAGGAACCTTTAAGAAAAATCATTATCTTTGGAGAAAAATTGAAGGAACATATGGGGGCATCCCTTAATCAAACGGGGCATGATTACCTGGACCGGATGCGCCGCTCGAGCCTGAGAATGAAAACAGTGATCGAGGATCTTCTGGTTTTTTCAAAAATCAACACGCAGGAAGTCGGTTTTGAGGAAATTGATCTTAAAGAAATTATCCAGGAAATCCTCACGGACCTGGATATGAAAATATCCGATCATCGCGCTCGAATCGAAATCAAAGAGCTGCCGGTAATCCTGGCCAATCGGTCTCAAATCCATCATCTTTTTCAAAACCTGATTCTCAATTCCATCAAATTTGCCAAGAAGAATGAGCCGCCGCATGTGGTCATCGATTCGGCGGCCAATGGCCATTTTGTGGATATCCGGGTGAAAGATAACGGCATTGGTTTCGATGAAAAATACCTGGGGCATATTTTTAAACTCTTTCACCGCCTTCACTCCCAGCATGAATATGAGGGCAACGGCATCGGTCTTTCCATCTGTCAAAAAATCGCCCAGCAGTATGGCGGACAAATCACGGCCCATAGCCAGCCCGGAGAAGGCGCGACGTTCATCGTTTCCCTGCCGTATCATCCCGCCCTGAACAATTTCTAAGCCGGCATCATTAAAGCGTTTTAATCCAATTTTAACGCGGCATTAATCCATGCTTTGATAAGTTTTGGGTAAACATTGGGTTGCCGGCGAGGAGGCGTGAGGCGATGGCGCATTTTATCAAATTGGATGAACTAGTCAGCGAGCCCAACCGTTTGACCTATCACTTCAGCTCTTCATTGGATGTTTTTAACAAGAAGAGTTTTTTTGTGGAATATGAAGATTCCAATCGCGGGCCTGTGGAAAGCATCCATACGATTCCCTTCGCGGCCGCGATGGCGCCAGTTTCCTGGGCAACGGGCGCGAAGCTCGTCATGCCGAGCCTGGATGAAAATTACGCGGAGTCTTTGGAGCGTGCCAGCCGGTATTTGGAGAGGTGGTTTTCCAAAAAATGGTCCTTCCAGGCTCCGATTTCCGCGCCGCTGGTCCGGAATTCGTTTACTCCCACCCGCCATGCCATGCTTTTCAGCGGAGGCCTGGACTCCCTGGTCACTTATCTTTGCCACCGCGATAAAAATCCTCTGCTCTTCACCGTTTTTGGCGCGGATATCCCGTTGTCCCATCAGAAATTTATCGCCGCCTGCCGGCAGCGGTTCGATGATTTCGCTTACAAAGAAAATGTCTCGATTCATTATATCTTTACGGATGTGAGGGAGATTTTTAACCTCCAACGCCTCAAACCTTACGCGGAAAATTGGTATGGCACGGTATCGCACGGACTTCTCTTATCCTCTTTGACGGCGCCGGCGTCTTATGACGTGGTGCAAACGCTTTTGATGGCCAGCTGTTCCCACCCGCCGGATTGCCGTTATCCCTGCGGCAGCGAAAAGGAGCTTGTGGAAGCGATTCATTGGGGCGGCACGGGCGTTAAAAATGACAACCATCATCTGAGCCGCAGCGAAAAAATAAGAGTTTTTTTCAAGAAGAACGAGAGGTTTTATCCGTACTTAAGGGTTTGTTGGATGCAGTTTGAATCGTTCAATTGCGGCCGCTGCGAAAAGTGCCTGAGAACGATATGCGAACTGCTTCTCAATAATGTGGATCCCGCCTTGTGCAATTTCCGAATCGATAACAGCACGCTGCCGAGGCTGAAACGGAAAATCCTAAGCCGATACAACATCTTTTTCCGCGGGGAAGGGGCGCTTGATTTCTGGAGATCCATCCGGAAGGATATCCGAATGGACGAGATTGAAAATCGTTATGGCGCACGTGATTTCTTTCAATGGTTTGCGGGATTTGACAAGGTCGATAAACGCCAGAATCCCTTTCTTTTGCATGTTTCTTCATGGGTGATCTGTTTGAGAAGCTGGGCCGGACAAGTCAAAAACACGCTGAAAGGCATTGCTTATGAATTTTTTGATCATCGGGGGATTTTCATGCGGCAACCCGGGCGATGAGGCTATTCTAAAAAATACGCTGTATAGTTTGAATGATTTGTTTCCCCGCGCGTTTTTCCGTATCTGTACGGATGTTCCGGATTTTCGCGTTCGTTTCGATCGGCCGGTGGATTATGAATTGATTTACTGGACTCCATTGGCGTGGACACGCGGGAAAACCTTTCGCTCGCTGATTTTGACAAAACTTTATACGGATTTTTATCCTTTTTCCCGCTGGTTGGCCGCGGCGATGGGCAAAGTGAGCCCCAACGCCGTGCGGGCGGTGCGACAATCCGATAAGGTGATCTTTGTAGGCGGCGGCTACCTGAGCGGTGATTTTTATCTTCTGGAAATGAATGTTCTGGCCGCTTTCGTGCGGAAACTGGGAAAGCCTTTTTATCTTTTGGGGCAGACGCTTGGGCCGTTCGAGAAGGATAATCATCGGAAAATGGCCAATGAAATATTTGAACACGCTCAAAAAATAGTATTGCGGGATTCGGAGTCGTCATTGGAAGTGGCCCGCTTCAAAAACAAGGTGTGGCGCGGCGTTGACGACGCGCTGCCTTTTAGCCCAAGGCTTTTAGACCGCGAAAAACAGGCGGTGGACAAGCTGCTGGCTCCGGAAAGGAACCGGGAGACGTTTTTTTTGGGAATCAATTTGAGGCGCTGGCCCGGCGCCGGACAATATTATCCGGAAATCGCCGAAGCCATCAGCTCGCTTGCTCAGTCCCTTCGGCATAAACGGGTGAAAATTATTTTTATTCCCATGGAAACCAGCCGATACTGCGACGACCGCAGGGAAGCCGAGACATTTTCCGCTTATCTGTCATCCCGTATTGATTTTGTGCCTGTTAACGAAGACTTCACCGTCGAACAGAGACTGTATCTGGTTAGCCGGCTGGATCTTTTGATCGGCATGCGGTTTCACAGCCTTGTTTTTGCTTTGGCCAGCGGCGTGCCGGCCATCGGGCTTTATCGCGGGGAGTATTATTTCCGGAAAATCTCGGGTCTTTTTGAATCGTTCCGATTCCGGGAAAACATGTTGTCGATGGAGCGCATCGGGGAGCTTGGGCCGCTTTTGCGGGCGACACTCGCGCGGCGGGACCGTATCCGGCAATCACTGCAGGGACGAAAAGCCCGTCTTGTTCGAAGCCAACACGCGCTTTTGGAACGCCTGCTCAAAGAGGAGGAGGTTTTGCGATGAAGGTGAGTGTGATTATTCCCACATTGAATCGCCCGGCGGATCTGGATTCGGCGCTCAACTCGCTCATGCGTCAAATAGCCCTTCCCGCTGAAATCATCATCGTCGACCAAAGCACCAATAGCCGCTCAAAAGAAGTCCTTTCCCAGATCCAGGCCGCTCACGCGCAAAAGCCGGTTCGCTTCGAATATCTTGTCCAGGAGGAAAAGAGCCTTGTCAAGGCCCGTAACGCGGGGTTGGCCAAAGCCACCGGCGAAATCGTGAGTTTTTTGGACGATGACGTGGTCCTTTTCCGGGAGTATTACCGGGAAGTGATCCATCACTTCAAGGAAAATGCCTCGACCGGCGCTTTAAGCGGCAGCACGATCGTGAAAAAATGGCCGTCCGGAGTGAAGTGGGAGGTCCGAAAAATGGTGATGCGGATTTTCCTGATCAGCCATTTTGACGGACGCATGACTTCCTCGGGTTTTGGTTATCCCATTTGCGAAAGAAAAATCGAAGCCACGACGCCGGTGGACCTGCTTCCGGGATGCAATATGAATTTCCGACGCGACCGCCTGCAAGGAGAGAGATTTGATGAATGGTTTTATGGATATAGCTTCCGGGAAGACGTGGATTATTCCTACCGCGTTTCCAAAAAGACACGGCTTGTCATGATTTCTGAGGCGCGGCTTTCCCATAATTATTCCACCGAAAGCCGTCTGGATGCCGGATCTCTCAAAAAAATGGAGATCCGGAACTATCATTATCTTTTCAAAAAACATAAAGATCGGGGATGGATTTCTCGTTTTCTTTTTGCATACTCGCTGAGCGGGCTGCTGTTAATCGAGTTTTTCGAGTTCTTGACGGTTTGGAAGTCAGAACGATTTGAGAAATTCTGGATTGCAGTAGGCGCTGCTTTATCGTTGGCGGCGCCAAAAATAGACAAGGGGATCAAATATGCCAAGGAACAAACGTTTGAAAGGGGTCGGGGCCAAGGAACAGCGCCAATACGAGCACATCAAAACATCCGCCCAGCGGTCCGGGCGTTATGGCAAGCGAGCGAAGGAAGTAGCCGCTCGCACCGTGATGAAACTCCATAAGGGCCGTTAAGTCAGATTAACAAAGTTTAATTCTATTTTAATATCGTGTTAACGGCGGTATAGCTAATCTGAAATTTAGAGATGAGAGGTGAGTGATGACACATAAAATTGCTTATAAGCCGAGGGATTTTGGTTATTTGCTGGGGCTTTCCGGGTTCAGTGACGAGCTTTTGAAGAATCATTTCAAGCTGTATGAGGGTTATGTCAAGAATACCAACGAATTGGCCGATCAGCTGGCTTCGGCGAAGACCGCCGAAGAGCAGAAGTCTCCTGAAACGGCTGAGTTGAGAAGGCGATTTGGATGGGAATTCAACGGAATGCGGCTTCATGAGTATTATTTCGGGAATATGGGCCGGGATTCGGCGCCATTGGCCCGCAACAGCGCTTTATTCCGGAAACTTTCGGAACAGTTCGGCACTTTCGAGAATTGGAAAAAAAGTTTTTCCGCCGCTGGCGCCATGCGCGGGATCGGCTGGCTCGTTCTGGCTTATGATACCTATGGAGACCGGCTTTTGAATGTGTGGATCAACGAACATGACACCGGCTGGCTGGTTGGCTCGGAACCGCTTCTTATTCTCGATGTTTTTGAGCACGCGTTCATGATGGATTATGGCATGGAGAAGGACAAATACATCGCCGCTTTCTGGAACGCGGTTCATTGGGGCGAAGTGGAAAGACGTTTTGAGGAATTTCCGATAGAATTGGCCCATGCGGCCTAGACGCTGATGCGCAGGAGGTGTGTGATGAAAGTGAACGAGATTATGACAAAAGATCCCACGTGTTGTTTGGCGGATACGGCGCTCGAAGATGTGTCTCAGATGATGTGTGAAAACGACTGCGGGGCCATTCCGGTGGTTGAAAGCGAGGCCAATTTGAGGCCGATCGGAATCATTACGGATAGGGATATTGCCTGCAGGGCTTTCACGTATGGAAAAAATCCGCTGGAATTGACGGCGGGGGAATGCATGTCACAGCCTTGCGTCACCGTTACTCCGGATACGGATCTCGAAGAATGCCTGGCCATTCTCAAGCAGCATCAGGTGCGTCGTATTCCGGTCGTGGACGACAACGGAGAGTGCTGCGGGATTGTTTCGCAGGCGGATATCGCCATACATGCTCCCGAGTATGAAACGGCGGAATTTGTAAAGGAGGTATCAGAAGACCATGCCGGCCATCACCGTACCCGTCAATATCGGTATTGACGAAAAAAGCCGCGCGGAAATCGCCGAAGGGCTTTCGAAGCTTTTGGCGAGTACCTACACGGTTTATCTCAAGACTCATAAATTTCACTGGAATGTCACCGGCCCCTTTTTCCAAGCGCTTCACGCCATGTTTGAGAAGCAGTACATGGAAATGGCCCTGGCGATAGACACATTGGCCGAACGCATTCGTTCTCTTGGGTTTCCGGCGGCCGGCAGTTATTCGGAATTTTCCAAGCTGTCCACCGTCTCCGAAGAACCCGGATTTCCCGCCGCGGAAGAGATGATTCACGCGCTGATAGAGGACCATGAGGAAATCAGCCGTATCGCCCGCTTTGTTTATACCCGGGCCAATGAAGTCAATGACCAGGCCTCCGTCGAACTCATCACGGAGCGAATGGAAGTCCACGAAAAATTCGCCTGGATGCTCAGAAGTTCCCTAGGAAGCTCTCTTCCAAGCTAAAGACGTTAAACCTGTACGGTTACGGCAACGAAGCCCGTATCGTCTATCGGTGGCGTCTTGCGTCCAGACCTTGACGTTACCGCGGCCCATATCGATACGGGCTTCATTACCGCGAGCCGAAACCAAGTCTAGTGGGAGACAGAGGCTTTTAGAAAGCCTATTGTCCAGCAAGTTAAGCCTAAGAGGAAAAGGGGGAGAGCCCAGAGGAAGCGGAGGCGGTTTCCGGGTATCTTGAGGACGCGGAGCGCTATTCTTATAAACTTTATTCCGACAAAAGCTGGAGTTAATAATGTAGCTATGCCCGGTTGGTATAAAAATCCGCCGTAATGGGTTCGCCGGTAAAGTAAGACGTATTCTCCCAGCATGATCTGATTGCTCAGGTATGTTTTTAGCCGTGTTCGAAAAATGTGAAATACTTTCATCTGTGGGTAGAACATCACCCGCGAAACGGCATTGGCTTTTAGTCCGAAGAGAACGTCTTCGGAAGCGCGAATTTCAGGAAAGCCGCCTAGCAAGTCAAAAAGCGCTTTTTCGCAGAAAAGATTGCAGGAGGGGATGAATTCTTTTTGGCGCGGCAGTCCGCATGGCATGAATTCGTTGAATTGCAGATAAAACTGGGCCAAGGCCAAAGCGTTATTTTTTTGAAATTCCGGAACTTGAATGGAGCCTCCACCAACCCGTGTTCCAGCCGCTCGCGCGTCGGTTATGCGTTCCAGCCAATTCTCATCCGGATAAGCGTCCGAATCGATAAAAGCCAAAGTCTCTCCTGAAGCATGCCGGGCGCCGATATTTCGGCCAATCGCCGGCATTGTTTTTTGGTTCAAATGCATGATTTTGGCGCGCGCTTCATATTGTTGAAGCACTTCTTTTGTTTTGCCGTCATCGGAAGAATCGACAATAATGATTTCGTTCAGTCTTGCCGATATTTTCAAAAGAGCCTTCAGCGTAAAGCCAATGGTGCCAGCCGAATTATAGGACGGTATGATGACCGAAATACTTTTCACGTTAGGTTTTTAGATTCCCAATGGGTTTTATAAATCGAACCGGCGTACCGGGACACATAAAGCGTTCTGCCATCCGATGAGAAGGCCATCGCCGCGGCACCCGATCCACTAGGCAGGCTTCCGGTGATATCCGCCCAGGTTTGGCCTCCATCTTCGGTGAAGTAAATTTTGCCGGGCGCCGCATTGTGCCATAAGACGCTGCTGACGGCGATTCGTTTGGGATTGCCGGGATCGATGGCGATGGCTTCTAGGGTCCCGACAGCGTCAAATCGTTGGATGAGTTTCCAGGAAGTGCCCGCGTCTTCCGATGTGTAGAGACAGGCGCCCTCGAAATCACCGCCAGCCAAGACCATTCCTTGCGGATTAATAGCCAAATCAAAAACCGAACTTTCCGAAAAAACCTTTTTCCATGTTTTTCCATGATCGTCGGACCGAAAAACTCCGCCATTTTTTCCGACCGCGCCCCAATAAAGGCGCCCTTGCCGGGATGGATCCGCCGCCAGCGCGTTGTAAATCCGGCGGGAAGCGGGTTGGCCCGATGGTTTTTTCCAGTTTTGGCCTTCATCGATGGAATAAAAAAAACCACCCCCGTCATCCCCGTCCATCCCCAGGTACAGGTGTTTGGAATCAAAAGGATCCTTGGCCAGGGCCCGCGCGTATCCTTTTTCCCATACCGTATTGATCAGAGGATAAGTCGAGGGCAGGCCGTTATAAACGATTGAAAAAGTTTTTCCGCCGTCATCGCTGGTCAGAATTTGATTGGTGCCTTTATTCCATGGCGAATAAGTGGCTACGATTTTTTTGCCTTCCGTGTCTAATGGGAGAACGCGCCACACATGACCCTGAAAAGGCGAAGCCTGATACGTTTTTCCAAAATCTTTAGATTGCAGCAGGCCATTGTCCATGGAACCCGCCAGAAGGCCGTTGGCGGTGACCGCGATATCCGATCCGACCGTATTGGGTGAACCCACTATTTTTTCCTGCCAGGTAGCGCCATTGTCATCGGATCGCCATACCCCCCAGTAATCGGTGAAATAAAAAACGGTATCTTGAAAAGGATCGAATGCCACTGACAGGGGTCTTCCGAAACCTTTTTTCCACTTCCGGGTGGGGTTGGCGGCGACGTCATCCCGCACTTGCCCTGACACATCGCGCCAAGTTTGGCCGGCATCCTCGCTCAAAAAAACTCCGCCATTCCAATGGTCCTGCCAGGCAGCCAGGATTTTTACGGCGTTTTTTCCGATGCCTGCCACGGCAATCCGGTTGATTTTGCCTTTTTTGACCGGAATAGCGGATGAAGTGGTCCAATGCCGCCCGCGATCGTCGGACCAACCCACTTTTTTCTCAAGAGGAATATAGATTCTTTCCGATGGTTCATGGATGATCATATCGACGAGGAGATCCTGAGCGTGATGTACCTTGAACCAATTGCCGGTAGGCAGATGGCATCGCCATAGCCCCGCTTTTGAAGCGACAAAAAGATCTTCGTTATCTGTGGTTACTAAAAGGGCTGATACCGGCGAGCGTTTCCGGAAAGGAGCGCGGTTTTTCCCCACCTTTAACCAGTTGATGCCGGCGTCCTGGGTGAAATACACTTCACCCTCTTTTGTTCCTGCAAAAACTTTATTGGAATCATCCCGTTGGACCCAGATGGCGCGGCTGGATTCCGGGCGTTTGAAGCGAAATATTTTTTGAGTGGATTCCAAAAAATGCCAGCGGGCGCCACTGTCTTGGGAGCGGTATAGCCCTTCGCCGGTGCCCGCATAAAGGATTTGGGGATCCGCGGGGGACACGGCTAAACAAGAAACACCCAGGTTCTTCAGACCTTCGGTGCGAAAAGTCCAGCTTTGGCCGGCATCGTCACTTTTCCATATCCCGGCCACATCGGAGAGCAAATAAGCTCTTTTTTGAATAGTGGGATCCGGCACCAGCGCCGGATAAGCGCCGCCGCCAAACCACCCGGCAAATTCCCAGTTCAATGGTTGAGCCAGAAGAATAAGAAAAAAGAAAAAATAGTTTTCCTTCATCGTCATTGCGAGCGAAGCGAAGCAATCCACGTTTAGATTGCTTCGTCGCCGCGCTCCTCGCAATGACATTATTATACCTCGCTGGAAAAAATCTCCATCCAACATTATCGTTAAAAAAACTTAATTCTATTTTAACGGCGGTTTAATAAAGTTTTTTATAGGATGAGTGGCGAGATAAGGATAAAGATGATTAAAGAACCTATTCAATTCATACGCCACGTGCTTTATTTCGCAGAATTGGCGATTCTTTCCGCGGCGTTCTTTATGGTTTATTACCTGTCGTTTCATTTCCATTCCCTTTACACCCTCAATTTATTGCCGCCGGTGAAACTGATCCAGCAGCCTTGGCCCATCGATGTCTACATGCGGGCTTTTTGGCTGGTGCTGGTGATCTGGGCGGTGCTCTTGAAAGCCAGAGACGATTATGGACGCCAGCACACACAGACTTATTGGGGCGTTTTTCTGACTCATTTCATCAATGGATGCCTCTTTTTCGTTTTTGCGGCCGGAGCGGCGTTCCTGCTCAAGTTTGATTTTCTTAGCCGCGGATTTTTAGTGCTGTACACGGTGATGAGCGTCATCTTGCTGTTTGCGGTGCGGTCCGCGGTATTGGCCGCGGCGCTGGCTGTGAGAAGCCTGGGGCAGGATCAAAAGAATCTATTGATTGTCGGCACGGGACAAAGGGCCCAAAAGTTTGCGGATTTGGTGACGGTGCATAAAGAGTGGGGCTATCATGTGGTGGGATTTCTCGATCGTTATCCGGACATGGTGGGAGAGCCCATTGCCGGGACCCAAGTGATCGGAACGCTTGAAAACCTTCCCGCGGTTTTAAAAACCCAGGTGATTGATCAGGTGGTTTTCGTCATTCCCCGCAAGTGGCTTGAACAGATTGAAAAATGCCTCCGTTACTGCGAGGCCGTAGGCGTGCCCGCCACGCTGGCCACGGATTTTTTTGACATGTCGATCGCTTCTCGCGAAACCGAAGAGATGGATGGTTTTACTTACCTCACTTTTCACACCCGCCTATTGAAAGAGGAGGAACTGCTCTTAAAAAGAGTGTTCGATGTCCTGGTCTCATCGGTCGCGCTCGTGGTGACGGCTCCGCTTTTGGCGTTTTCGGCGCTGGCCATCAGACTGACTTCACAGGGACCGGTTTTTTTTAAACAGATCCGCTGCGGGAGAAATGGCCGGCGGTTTGTGCTGTATAAATTCCGCTCGATGGTTACGGATGCCGAGGCCCGCCTTCAAGAACTCAAACCACTCAATGAAATGTCAGGCCCCGCTTTCAAAATGAAAA
Organism: Candidatus Omnitrophota bacterium; assembly: GCA_016206805.1. Lineage (GTDB taxonomy): Bacteria > Omnitrophota > Gorgyraeia > 2-02-FULL-51-18 > 2-02-FULL-51-18 > JACQQX01. The sequence continues at coordinate 24,859 of JACQQX010000038.1, read as the reverse complement.
ATGATCCGCGCGTCACGCCGATCGGGAAGTTTTTGCGGAAAACCAGTCTCGATGAATTTCCACAGTTTTGGAATGTTTTTCGGGGGGATATGAGCATCGTGGGTCCGCGTCCTCCGCTTCCCGCAGAAGTCGCCGAGTATCAACCGTGGCACCGCCGCCGGCTTTCGATGAAACCCGGGATCACGTGTTTATGGCAGGCTTCCGGACGAAATCAAATCGGTTTTGAAGATTGGATGAAGCTCGATCTCCGATACATCGACCATTGGTCGTTGTGGCTGGACATGAAAATCATGCTGCTGACCGCTAAAGCGCTATTGACGCGCCGCGGGGCGGCCTAACAACAAAAGGGTGACTCATGAAGCTGAGCAAAGCTCTGGTGGTGTTGGTGGCGGCGGTTTTTTTGACCGCGTCTCAAGCTCCCGCTACGGAATGGAATGGAATCCGTTTAACGCCTTATGCGAGTATTTCCGAGACCTACGATGACAATGTCACTTATTTGAGTGATGATCCCATCGATGATTTTATCACTTCGGTCAGCTTGGGTTTAGGGGCTCAATACGGCACCCAGCTCAATACGTTCGATCTGACGGGCACCCTTCGTTATGAAATGTTTACTGACAACGATGACTTCAACAACGCTTCCGGAGACGTGGTGGCCCACTGGCGCCAGGAGATTTCCAAATACGACAGGATCCGTTTAAGGGAGGAATACGTGCGCTCCGATGAGCCGCGTAGTTTTGTCGACGCTTTCAATCGTTCCACCGGCCGTTTTGGTTATCAGACCAACGATCTTTTGGCGGAGTACACGCATGATTTTAACTCCCGCTGGAGCGGGTCTGCCCGGTATACCAATGACTTCACGATTTATTTGAACGACGCTTCCAACGATTCGGACATGAACGGGGTAGGCGCCGAGGCGATCTATCACCATAGCCAGGAAACCCATTTTCTGTTTGGTTATGATTTCAGCACGCGGGATTTTGAGGTCGAGGGAAGCGCTGACGATCATCTCTTGAGCGCCGGCTTCCGCCAATACTTTACCAAGCAGCTATATTTGGACGCGCGCGCGGGTGTCGATTTTATCAATACCTATGACAATGAGGACATGACTGAACCGATGGTGGAGGCCAGGCTCGCCAATGACATCACTGAGCGGGCGACGGTGGACATTGCTTTCGAAAAAGAACATTCGCTCAATCCCTTTGTGGCGGATATTTTCGACCATTGGCAGATATCCACTTCTTTGAGGCATGAATTGACCAAACGCCTGCGGTCGGTGGCGGTGCTTTTCTATGGCGATGGCGATTATGTGACGCGGAATAGGCGTGATAAGTTTTTCGGGGCCAGAGCGGGACTCAATTATGATTTGAACAAAAACTGGCAGGTGACATTCCGTTACACTTTCACAACGGTGGAATCTACAGAGGCGGTACAAGAATATGAGAAAAATGTCGTTCTTCTCGGCCTGGTTCTTAATTTTTAATTTAATAGCGTTTACCGGTTTTTCCGTTTTAGCGGCCGAGGGCGATGAGGTGGGCGGTGGTCCGGGTCCGCAGCCAGAGGGCGGGTCCGGCGACCGTCCGGATAATGCCGATCCAGGACCGGACAGAGATCCGGTTCCCCCTGCACCCAATTTCCCAGACCCTCCTCCACCTTCAACAGGCTCTCCATCCGGGGGCGCTCCGTTTCAACCCGGCGCCGGCGATCCGATTATCCCGGTCGCTCCCATGGAAGCTTCCACTCAAGTCACCCAGGATGTCCGTAAAACTCAAACCTATGGCACGGAGTCATCCATTATTTTTAAATCAGCCGAGGAAGTGACCGACGAAAAAAAGACATGGGGGATCGACGCCAAAACCATCGGACAGGCCCCTACCAGCAGCGTCCAGCAAGTCTTCGTTGGACGGGTTATTGCCATCGACAAGATCAAAAATAAAGTGACCGTTCAAGATAGACATCAAAAAATCAAAACACTGTATGTCGAGCCGGGAGTTGTTCCGGGATTGAGAAAGGGAGTGGTGGTTCAAACGACCTTCCAGCCCGGCAGTGACAAAGCGGAAAACGTCCGCCAAGTTATCGGATGAGAGGGAAAAATCCTATGCGTGTCAAGCTGATAGGCATGGTGTTGCTTTTAACCTTTACTCTGACGCCTTCCTTGTCTTGGGCGGCGGAAGAAACGGACTCGGAGTATGTCGTCGGAGTCGGCGATGTGCTGGAAATCAGTGTGTTGCAGCCGGATCAGTTCATCACCAGCGTCACGGTCGCGCCGGATGGCTTTATTTCTTTTCCTTATCTGGGAGATGTCAAGGTTCGCGGCCTGAATTTGCCGGACATCCAGCGGGAGATCCAACGGCGCTTGGCCGATGGCTACGTGAAATATCCGGTTGTCGCGGTTTATCTCAAGGAAGCCAGAAGCAAGAAATACGTCGTCTCCGGAGAAGTGGAAAGGCCGGGTTCCTATCCTTTGGAGTACGGCACCACGGTTCTGATGGCCATATCGATAGCGGGTGGATTCACCAAATACGGAAATGCCAACCGCGTCAAAGTGTTGCGCCAGAAAAAAGAGGGAGGATACGAGACGCTTCGCGTCAATTTGAAAAAGGCGATGGACGGGGACAGCCGTCAAGATCCCCTTTTAAAACCCGGCGACATGATCATTGTGTCGGAAGGAATCTTCTAGAGGAGAATGTTATGACGATTCATAGAGGAGAACCGAATCAAAGTTTGGTGGTTAAAGATTCCACGGTGATGGAATATTCTCCGCGGGACATGGCTTATGTGGAACTCAATCCTCCTCCACGGGAAGGCAAATCCTTCCGTGATTATTTGAAAGTCCTTTTTCGCCGAAAAAAAATGGTGTTCGGGGTTTTTATGGCGGTGGCGATCGCGGCACTGGTCGCTTTGGAATTGAGAACGCCGCTTTATGAAGCGCGCGTGAAACTCCTGATTCGGGCGGAAAAACTCGTCGAGTCTCCTTATTACCGCGATTTGGATGGGTCGCTTAAAGCCGAAGCGGTGTTGACCCAAAGTGAAATCGTCAAATCCAATCCTGTTCTGGAACGCACCGTTAAAGCGCTGACCCTGGACGAACGGCCGTTGAATTATGAAAAGCCTTACGCGTCATCGCTCAAAAAATGGGTGATTGATTTAAAGACCCAGTGGCTTCAGAAGAAAATGCGGGATGACAAGTGGCGAAAAGCCGACCGTTTCCGTGCGGCGCTGAGCGATTTGCGGGATCGCGTCAAGGTCAAACCGGTGGCCGGGACCAACCTATTCAGTATTTCCGTAAGTGACTTTGACCCCATCACCGCGACGGTGATCGCCAACACGGTAAGCCGCTATTACATCATTTTTGATCTGGAGCAGCAATTGGCGGAAATCAGCACCAAGTATGGCGAAAAGCATCTGGCGGTGATACAGCTGCGGGATGATATCCAGCGTTTGCAAAGCCAGCTCCGCGAAGCGCCCAATTCTTATGTGGATTTGATGGGTCCGGCCAGCGTGAAAATCCTCGAAGAGGCGCCGGTGCCGACGGAGTCAGTCGGTTTTCCTGGAACACTATTGTTTTTGGCGGCCGCTTTTTGCGGACTGTGCCTGGCGGTGACACTGGCTTTCATTCTGGAGCGGTTTGATTCGACCATTAGTTCCGCCGAAGATGTCGAAAAATACCTCAACCTGCCGCTTTTGGGTTCGATCCCGGTCCGGAAATTCGGCACCAAATTGCTCAAAAAAGAACCGCTTTTATCCACTCGCTACACAAGATCCTTTCAGGATTTGGCGGACCACATTCACCTCATCATGAGCCAATCGGGGACCCGTTCTGTTTTAATGACGGCTTCCTCGGCGGGTGAAGGCGCCAGCGTCGTAACCGCCAATGTCGCCACTTATCTCTCGCGGGATCTGGGCCATAAGGTGCTGGTGATCGATGCCAATCTGCGCAATCCTTCGCTTAACCGTTTTTTTAGGATCCAGGATGGACGTGGATTCTCCGATGTGTTATGCGGGGACGTTCCTTTGGAGGCCGCCGTCCGGTCGGTGAACGGGTCCCTGGATCTTTTACCGACGGGACGCTATTCGAATAACCCATTGATTCTCTTTGACACGATGAAGATTCAGGACCTGCTGCGCCGGGCCGGTGAACTTTATGAAATCATTTTGATCGATTCAACGAATCTCAAGGATTACAAGGACGCTCACGCGATTTCCGCCTCGGTGGATGGGGTGGTGCTGGTGGTGGAAGCCGGACGCGCCCGGCGGCAGGTGGTTCGCGCGACGCTGGCTTCTCTGGAGCAGAAAAAGGTGAATCTGCTGGGCGTGATTCTTAACAAACGGGTTTTCCACGTGCCAGAGATTATTTACGGAAGGGTATGAATGTTCCAGGACCTGCATCCCATATTTTTGCTCGCGCCGCCGCTGGTGTGCTTGATGATCCTGGCGACGGTGTTGGAGCCGGGTTTTATCGTGGCTTTGCTTATTGTTTCAAGGGCATTGCTGGATCCGCTGCTGAATCTGACCAAAGGGGACAATCTTTTTGGTTTTGGCGCCGTGCTCAATTTTTTTGTGATCTTTGTGACGTTTTTTCTTTCGCTCCGGCAGGGGGGCGTTTGGAGAATGGCGTTTTTTAAGGGATGGATGATTTTTTTGGCGGTATGCCTGGCGTCACTTCTTTATTCTCCGGTACCGGTGGCCGGTACCAAGCTTTTATTCAACTTGGCCAGCTATCTTTGCATGATGATTCTCCCGTTTTTAATCCATCCGGAACGAAATGACAAGAAATTCTGGATCAGCCTTCTTTTAATTTCCTCCGTTTTTCCGGTTTTGTTTGCCAATGTCGCCATGGTTTCCGGCATCCGCGTCCGGGGCACCTTCACCCATCCCAATATTCTGGCGTTTTATCTGGTCTGGGTGTTGACGCTGATCTTGTACGTCCTAAAATCCCGCCAATTCAAGCTTTCGGGAATGGCCAAGACAACGCTGGTTTTTTACACGCTTGATGTCCTGGCGGTGCTTGTCGCGACCGGGACCCGCAACGCCTGGATAGGGGCATGGCTTTTATTTTTTCTTTATGGGCTGTTGGTGGAAAGGAAGTTTCTGATGATTACGCTGATCCCTCTGGCGGCGCTGCCTTTAATTCCCGGCATCAGCGCGCGCCTGGAAGACCTCTTCGCGTACAGCACGCGTGAGCTGAACTCATTCGCCTGGCGGGTGGAGGTATGGAAAAGCAGTCTGGCCGCCGTGAAAGAATCCTGGGTCATCGGCCATGGGCTGGGATCCTTCCGTGAGCTTTCACGCGTGTTTGTCCGGCTGGAACACGGAGGGGTGGACGCGCACAACACGTACCTGCAGGTGCTGTTTGAAACCGGTTTTATCGGTCTTCTGGCTTATCTTTCGATTTACCGGCATGTGATCCAATCGCTTTGGCGGTTAACGGCTGAACACGCGATTGTTTTGTCGTACGTCGTTGTGTATCTGGTCAGCGGCATTGCCGACAACCTGCTTTATTATCTGGCTTTCAATTGGTACACCTGGTTTTTCCTGGGGGTGATCCTGAAAGGAATGACTTTCAACAAGCGAATCATCCGGATCCGGCGGAGAATGGCATGAAGAAACAAATCGCCAAAAACGTTTTCAGCAATTATGTGATGACGGCGATCAGCATGGTGCTGGGCATCTTCCTGATCCCATTTTTGATCCACAAATTGGGAAAGGAGGCGTTCGGTTTGGTGGTGCTGGCCGAATCCACGATCGCTTTTTTTGAATTGGCGACCATCAGCGTGCGCATGGCGCTGTCGCGGTACGCGGCTTTCTCGCTTTCGGAGGGAGATGGGTACAAGAAATTTACCGAATATTTGGCCACCGGCCGCGGACTCTTATTTTTCTCAGCCGCATTGGTATTGGCCGTGGCTTTTCCGCTGGGATACAATTTCCCGCTTATTTTCCGGGTACCCGCGGAGCTGGCCTCCCAATCCCAGACTCTATTTTTCCTGATCGCGCTGGCCTTCTCGGTTTCCATTCCCAATATCGTTTTCTGGTCCATGCTGTATGCCAAAGAGCGGTTTGATTTGATCAATCTCTCACTTTCGTTGGGAATTATCTTGAGAGCTGCCGGTCTTTTTGTTTTTTTCTCGGTACTGCCGCCGGCCAATATATCACTAGTGACTTATGGACTGATTTACCTGGCCATGATTCTCCTGCAGAATAGCCTGATTGTTTTTTGGCAAAGGCGCGTGATTCCGGGCATCCGTATTCCGCTGGTCCGTTTTGATGGCGCCAAAGCCAAGGAAATGCTTTCATTTACTTTTCACACTTGCATGAGCCGCATGAGCCTTCTTTTTTCAAGGAATATCCTCGATGTGGTCATCAATCTTTTTTGGGGACCCGTTTTTAATACCATTTATTCGGTGGGTTTCAAGTTTCCTTCCGTGATGCACCGGCTTTTTGTGGACGGAACCTGGACATTGACGCCGAGTTTCACGTCGCTGGTGTCCAAAAATGACAAAGAAAGAATCACGCGGCTTTTTTTCACCTACACGAAACTGATCGCCATCCTGGCGGTTCCGATCGGACTTTTTTTTATTGTGATGGCGCGGCAGGTGATCCATTTTTGGGTGGGAGACGGTTTTGAGCCGGCTCCGCAAATCCTGGCGATTTTAACGGCCCCGCTTTTAACCGCCATTCCTTTTGCGGTATGCGGATGCCTGGTGAATGCTTATGGGCGGGTGAAAATCCCGAGCCTGGTGAGTATGGTGACCGCTTTTTTAGGAGTGGTGTTAGGAGTGATCCTGGGCCGGTATTTTTCTCAAGGGCTTTTGGGAATCGCCATCGGGTCCTCAATTGCGTCCTTGATTTCCAGTACGATTTTTCTACCCGTTTATACCTGCCGCGTCGCCGGTATCCCGTTATTCAGATACTTGGCCAATTCTTTTTTGAAACCGCTGGTTTGGTCCGGCGCTGTTATGGGTCTAGGCGCACTTTTCTTTTATGATTCATTGTTGGGGATGATTTTTATTCCATTTTTATGCTATGCCGGCGCTTATTTTTTCGTGCTGGACGAGCGCGAGAAAAGAAAAATGAGAGAGCTGTGCATTGAAATGACAGGAGGAAGTTATGAATCCAAAAATCAGCGTCATCATTCCCGTTTACAATGGGGAAGGCTTTATTTCCGACGCCATCGAGAGTGTGATGCGCCAGGAGTACCGTGCCCACGAGATCATCGTAGTGGATGACGGCTCCACCGACGAGACCCTTTCGGAACTAGACGCTTACGAAGGCAAAATCATCCGCATGCGCATGCGCAATGCGGGAGTTTCCGCCGCCCGCAACGCCGGCATGAGAAAGGCCACCGGAGATTACGTGGCTTTTCTGGATCATGACGATATCTGGTTTGAGGCGCGGCTGAGGCGTCAGGTGGATTTTATCCGGCAGTATCCCGAGACCGGTTTTTTTTGCTGTGACCATATCCTGGATGACCCCTCGGTTCCTGATGGCAAACGGCATCACTTTTCCCGGCTCAAACATTTGAAGGAAATGAATTTCGATGAGCCTTTAAAAACCAATTTTTTTGAGCTTTTGATTAAAGAAAACTTTGTCGGCACCGCTTCCGCTGTGGTGCTTAAAAAGCAAACGATTCAGAAGGTAGGATTTTTCAATGTCCGAAATCCCATCTCCCAGGACTACGACTACTGGCTGCGATGCGCGCTGGTGACGTCGGCGGTGGTGATGTCCGAGGGCCTTCTTTACAAGCGTAAACATGACCACAACCTTTCAGGCGACCTGATCGGCATGTACAGCGACCACAAGGTGGTCTTGTCCAACCTGATCCGATCGCACGGCGTTTATTTGAAACAAAGCGAGTTGCTCAACACCGCTTATTTGGAAATAGCCAGGACCAGTTATTCGATCGGCAATTTCCTGTTTGACGGGGGACGGAAGCGGGAAGCGTTCAAACTGTATGCGGAAACATTTCTGGGTTTTAAGACGTGGAGAAATCTGGCGTTATTTATTCCCACGGTATTCAAAAAAACATGCCGTTTGCTATTACTGGACCGGATCCGACATGCCTGAGAAAAATCCCCCCAAGGTCAGCATCATCATCCCCAATTACAATTATGGGCGGTTTCTGGGTGATGCTTTGAAGGGGGTTTTGAATCAGACCTTCACGGACTATGAAGTGATTGTCGTGGATGACGGATCCACCGACGATAGCCGCTCGATCATCGATCGGATGATGCCGGTTTTTAAAGGCAGGTTGAGGACCGTTTACCAAAAAAATAAGGGAGTTTATGCCGCGCGCAACAGCGGCTTGCGGATGGCCAATGGGATTTTTATCAGCTTCCTGGACGCGGACGATGTCTGGATGCCAACGGCTTTGGAACATCTGGTCCAGTCTCTTGAGCGTTCGCAGGCCGGCGTTGTTTATTCGGACACGGAATTTTTTGACAATCAAACCGGCCGCGGGTTTGGCGCCACGTTTAAAGCCGGTTCGGACAAAAAACCCTGCATGGGTCAATGCCTGGATGAGCTTTTCATGCGCGGCAATTTCATACCGTTCATGACGACCGTGGTGCGGCGGGAGGTGTTTGATGCGGTTGGCAACTTCGACGAAAGTTTCCGGGTGGCCGAAGATTATGAGTTTTGGCTACGGGTTTCGCGGCGTTACCCCATCGGTTACGTCAACGAGGTGCTCTGCCGTGTGCGCCGTCACGGCGAAAACCTGACTTTAAAGTCAGTGGCCCAGTTCCGCTCTCAAATCCGCATCATCAAGCGCTCGTTGTGTTCGATGCCGGAAGTGAGGCGCCTGGTGAGCCCGGCCCAAATCAAAGACCGGCTTTATGGACTGTATTATGACCTGGGTCGGGAGCTGGTGTTGGCGGGTAAGCGAAAAAGAGGCCGTCTTTTTCTGGCAAAGGCTTGGCAGATAAATCAAAAGCCATTCGGCAATAAAATGATTTTCTACATGGCGCTTTCCTATTTCCCCTTCATGGATCCGATCCGTTTTTTTAGGGAGTGGCTCCACGCCCTGCGCATGCGCAATTCCGCGAGGCCGGCTTCCTCATGAAGAAGATTCGCGTGCTTCATGTGATCAAGACCCTGTCTTTGGGAGGCGCCGAAACGAATCTGTTGAATCTCGTCGCCGCCATGCCCGGCACACATACCCATGTAGCCTATTCGTTTGGCGGGGAAATCGAAAGCCGGTTCCAAAAAGGGGGTGTGCGGCTTTACAAATACGCCCAAGCCAGTCACAAAATCAAAAGTCCGGCGACCGCCTGCATCGTTTATCGTCTGGCGCGCTACATTTTAAAACATGATATTCAGATCGTTCATACCCATGTGTTTAACGCACATGTGTGGGGCGCTTTGGCCGCCAAGCTCACCGGCAGAAAAGTGGTCGAGCATGTCCATGACTTTCGTTATATCGACCGGCAGGGTCGTGAAAATGGAAGCCTGAAAATCAGCCAGTACGACTATGCGATTCGGATGAAGAATTGGTCGGATGGCGTGATCCTTTTGACCTCTCAAAACAGGGATTTTGTGCTGCAAAACCGTCTTTGTCCTCCGGAGCGCGTTTGGCTGATCCGCAACGGAATTCCGCTTCAACCAGCCCCGGTGGAAACCAGGCCCGAAGAGAAAGTTTTTCTGATTCCGGCCCGGATTTCATCCGAAAAGAATATTCACCTGCTTTTTCAAATAGCGCCGCATCTTCAAAAAGAATGTCCGCAGGTTCGATTCCTAATCGCCGGCGAGGGGCCCCTTTTGGAGACTTATCGGCAAAGAGTTTTAAAGGAGGGTTTGGAATCAATCCTCCAATTCATCGGTTTCCATCCGGATATCCGATCGCTTTTGGCCAATGCCCAGGCGATGATTCTGCCCTCTTTTCTCGAGCTGCATCCGGTTTCGATTCTGGAGGCGCTGAGTTTGAAAAAACCGGTTTTGGTGTCAAAAGGAGTGGGATGCAACAGCGAAGTCTTCACGGATGGAGTTGACGCGCTGCTCTTGGATCCGCATGTGCCCGAGGAATGGACTCGCGCCATTGTCCGGCTGGTCCATAGCCCCGAGTGGGGACGAATGATAGGAGGAAATGGTTATGAATTATGTCGCCGAGAATTTGATATCCGGAACACGGCCGGTCAGATCCAAAAAGTCTATCAAGCGCTTCTCTCCTGAGATCAGGCTTTGTGGGGTGCGTATCCACAATCTCACGATGGAAGAGACGATTGACCGGATGGACGCGCTGATCCAAATGCGCAAACCCGCTTATATTGTCACCCCCAACGTCGATCATATCGTGAGATTGCAAAAACAGGATGAGTTTTCTTTGGCCTATCGGGAAGCGAGTCTTGTGGTCCCTGACGGCATGCCTCTACTATGGGCCGCGCGTTTTCTGGGAGAGTCTTTCAAGGAAAGGGTGGCCGGTTCCGATCTGGCGTCCGCCCAATGCCCGCGGGCGGTTCAAAAAGGCTATAAAATTTTCCTTTTGGGGGGCCGCCCGCAATCCGCCGAAAAAGCGGCCAAGAAACTGCGGGAGGGCCATCCCGGTCTTCAAATCACCGGACTTTACTGTCCTCCGCATGGGTTTGAGAAAAATCTGAAGGAAAATGAAAAAATCATGCAAAAGGTTCGGGAGGCCTCACCGGATATTCTGCTCGTGGCGCTGGGCACCCCCAAGCAGGAAATATGGATTTACCGTTATTACAAAGAGCTCGGGGTGCCGATGACCATTGGCATTGGCGCGGGGCTTGATTTTCTGGCGGGGGCTGTCCGCCGCGCGCCCGCTTTTATGCGAAAAACAGGATTTGAGTGGTTGTGGAGGTTAATTCTTGAGCCAGGAAGGCTTTGGAAGCGGTATCTAGTGGATGACAGTCATTTTTTTTGGCTTATTTTAAAGCAGAAACTTAGTCAATATTAATCAATACTATCCAATAATGCATTATTCTAGCGTATATTGACTGAACTCGCGGATCAGGGTATAATTAATGTATAGGAGAATAAAATGATTACCGGAGAAGAGGACTTCCTATCGATTCCACAAGTGGCCAAGCGTTTTGGAGTGAATAATACGACCATTTACCGCATGGCCCAGAGGGGGGCGTTACCGGGTTTTAAAATAGGCTCCCAATGGCGGTTTAGCCGGCGACTTTTGGATTCTTGGGTGGCGGATCAAGTCACGATGGAATGGCTGAAGGCCGAAGATAAGGGTCGGAAGGAGGTTTTATGACGTTCAAAGTCCTTCTTGTCGAAGATAACCCCACTTATGCCGCAATCCTCAAAAAACGCCTGGCGGATTCCAAAAACCCCTTTTTTGAAGTCGTGCATTTTGAATGTTTGGAACCCGCGCTGAAATTTTTGAATGAAGGCAAGGAAGTGGATATTATTTTACTCGATCTTTTCCTTCCGGATTCCAAAGGCATGGACACCTTCAAACAAATCCGGTCGCACGCGCCGGGAACCGCCATCGTGGTATTGACGATGCTGGATGATGAGGCCGCGGGTCTTGAGGCGGTCAAATCCGGCGCTCAGGATTATCTAATCAAGGGCAAATTCGGCACCCAGCTCATCGCCCGGATTCTGTGGTACGCGGTTGAGCGGCATCGGCTGCAAAGTGAGCTGGTCAATCTTTCGCTGAATGACGATTTGACGGGTCTTTATAACCGCAGGGGATTTTTCGCGCTGGCCGAGCATGAGGTCAAGCTCAATGCCCGCACCAAGGACAATCTGACGTTTATTTTCGTCGATGTGGACGGTTTAAAAAAAATCAACGACGCGTATGGACACAAGGAAGGGGACTGGGTGCTGACCCAAACCGCTGAGATTCTAAAAACCACATTCCGCAAATCGGATATCATCGCGCGGATCAGCGGGGATGAATTTGTGGTTCTGGCGGTTGATTCCCGCAATGGCGGTCCCAACCTTTTTTTGAAACGCCTGGACCAGAACGTGAAAGCGTTCAATACGCTGCCTACGCTCCGTTTTCAGCTGTCGCTTAGCGCCGGCGCCCGGCGTTATGATCCGGCCGAAGGCTTGTCACTGGACGCGCTGATCGCGGAGGCGGATAGGATCATGTACGAGTCCAAACTCCAGAAGAGGGAGTCCCAGAAAAAAATCCTGATCATCGAAGATGATTACGCGATCCAAAAGTTTCTAAGCGCCCGGCTCAGGAAGCTCGGCTACCAAGTCAACACAGCCGGTGATGGGGAGCAGGGGCTGGAAGAGGCCCGGCATGGCCATCCGGATCTCATCATTCTCGATCTCATGCTCCCTAAGTTCTGCGGAGAAGAAGTGTGCAAAGCCATCCGCGAGGACCGCAACAAGCTTTTTTCCCGCGTACCGATTATCATGCTCACCGCCAAAGGTTCAGACGTGGATCACGTGATCGGCAAAGTCATCGGCGCCAATGAATATGTCACCAAACCCTTCTCCGCCGAGGATCTTGTCGAAAAAATCGCGCGGCTAGTCCAATGAAATCCGCCGTTGTGGCGGTATTGTACATCCTCACAGCGCGACTGGGCTTTCTGACGGCTATTGATCCGGGCAATGTCACGGTGGTTTGGATTCCTTCGGGTTTGGCGCTAGCCGCGCTGCTTTTTTTCGGAAGACGTTTATGGCCGGGCATCTGGATCGGGTCGTTTATCGTCAATGCCGGTTTTTTCAACGAACTGGCTTCTTTTTCATTTTATTCTTTCATGTCTTCCTTCGGCATCGCGACCGGATCCACGCTTCAGGCGCTTTTAGGCGTTTTTTTCATCCGGCGATGGATAGGGTCGAATGACGATCTTCTGGACCGCTCCACCAATGTTTTTAAATTTTTCATCATTGAAGTTTTCAGCTGTTTCACGGCCGCCACTTTTGGCGTCATCAGCCTTTGTCTGGCGCGTTTCGCGTTATGGTCGAGTTTTTCGACGCTGTGGCGCACCTGGTGGCTGGGAGACTTGTCGGGAGTGATTGTGGTGACACCACTTTTACTCACCTGGTCTTCGCCGCGCGAGTTTTTGCTATGGAAGCCCAAGCAGTTTCTGGAATTTACTTCGATCCTTTTTCTTCTGATGGCCGCCTGCCGCATTATTTTTGAAACCAATATTTTCAATCCGCTCGTGTATGTGCTGATTCTTTTTGTCATTTGGGCCGCTTTCCGTTTTGGCAAGCGCGGCGTAGCCGCCACGGTTTTCTTAACCGCGGTTTTGGCCATCTGGGGAACCGTGCACGGGTTTGGCCCGTTTATGCAGGGAAATTTGAGCGAATCGCTCATTTTCCTCCAAATATTTGTCATGACGCTGACGATGACCGGATTCGCGCTGGCCGCGGCCATCATGGAAAGAAAAAATGCCGAGAAAGCGACGGCTGATCTCGCCGCCATCAGAGGGGAACAAGCCACGGCGCTGGAGTCCAGCAACAAAAGACTCAAGGAACTCAGCGCCATGAAGGATGAGTTCATGGCGACGGTGAGCCACGAATTGCGCACTCCTCTGGCGGCTTTAAAAGAAGGAACGGCCCTTTTGCTCGATAAAGTGCTCGGGCCGATCAACGAAGAACAGCGTGATTTTTTGATGACAATAGATGAAAGCGTCGACCGGCTGACCAGTCTCATCAACAACATGCTCGACATTTCCAAAATCGAGGCCAATCGTCTGCGTTTATCCCGGAGGAGAATTTCCATTGATGAGCTCATCCAAAAAAGTGTCAGGCAGTATAAGGCCATTCTGGCGCATCGGACGGTCAAAATGGATTTGGCGCCTGCGCCGGATGTTTTTGTCGATCCCAATCGAATCAGCCAGGTGATCGATAATCTTTTGTCCAATGCCGTCAAATTCAGTCCCGACGGAGGCGTCATCATTTTTAAAACCAGGGAAGTGGAGGGCCACGTGGTCGTATCGATCCAGGACAATGGACGGGGGATTTCCGCCGAAGACATCCCCAAGCTGTTTCAAAAATTTTCCCAGGTGGGGCTAGGCAAGGACAAACCCAGCGGCACGGGTCTGGGACTGATGCTTTGCAAGCAGCTGGTTGAAATGCATAAGGGCGCCATCTCCGTTTCCTCCCAAGAGGGGGCGGGCGCCGAGTTTTTCTTTACACTCCCCATTTACTCGTGGCAATTGGAACTGGAGGAGAGTTTTCGTGACCAGTTGAAAATCACCAGGCAGTACAAGCAGGACGCCGTGGTCATGGTCGCTTTGGATATCGCCCATTGGGGCCGCCGCTCGGAAGAGCTGATCGATTTCCTGCACCGGTACATCCATCACACCGATTCGATTATCCCGGTGAAATCCCATTGGCTGGTCATCATCGCCGCGTCGGATCCCGGCGGAGGCTCCGCCATGATCGAACAGATTAAATCAGCGCTCAATTTGTGGATTCAAGCGGTCGAAGAAGGGCGTTTCTCTCATTTGTCGGTGAACATCGGCACGGCGGTTTACCCGCGTGACGGCGCCGACGCGATGAGTTTATTCGCCAGAGCCACCGCTTCGGTCACGAAGGTGGTGGTCCCATGAAATCTTCTTTTAAAATTCTCATTGTCGATGACGAAGTGAATCTTGTCAAAATCGTGGCCAAGCGGCTGGAATCGGAGGGTTTTGAGGTGTGCACGGCCATGGACGGCGACGCGGCTTTGAAGCAAACCGCATTGCAAAATCCTGATTTGATCATTCTCGATATCATGCTTCCCAGGCTCAATGGTTATGAAGTTTGCCGGCGTCTGAAGCAGGACGGACGCACTCAAAAAATCCCCGTGATTTTATTCACGGCGAAAATGCTGGAGCGGGACGAACAAATGGGTTATGAGGCAGGCGCAGACGCTTATGTCCGCAAACCATTCCGTACCGGCGATCTTTTGGGGGAAATCCGGCGTCTTTTGCCGAGGGAGGGATCTCAAGATGCGCAACACCCTTCTGTCATGGCTTGAAAAACGGAAGTTTATCGCGTTTTTAATTTAAAAAGAGGGGTTGCTCAGCATGACCATAACCCAAAATACCCCGATGACTCAGCCCATCGTTCTCATCGCCGAAAACGACGATGACCAATACGAACTCACCTTAGGCGCCCTCGCCGATTTAAGGACGACCAACCGCCTGCGCCGTGTGGTGGATGGGGAAGAGCTTTGGAAAGACGGCCGTCAGACCCTGAGGGAAATCAAGGCTCACCCGGATTTGCGGCGCATTCCGGTGGTGGTTTTGACGATTTCGCGGGACGAAGAGGATGTGTCCAGGATGTACGCGTTGGGCGCGAGTTCCTATATCACCAAGCCCATCAGTTATTTTGACCTGGAAGAAACCATGAAAACATTTAAAAACTATTGGCTGGATGTTGTGCGGCTGCCAAAATCGGAAGGACGCTAAACATGCTCTGGAAACGGCTGGGCATAGCGCTTTTAGTGGTCATCGTTTTACTGTTCCTGCGGGACGCGCTTCTCGAAGCCGCCGCGGAGCGGGTTTCTTCGCAAATCCTGGGAACGCCCGTCAAAATCGGGCGACTTTCTCTGAGTCTTATGCGGCACCAATTGGAAGTGCGGGATTTTCAGGTGGTCCATCCCCAAGGATTCCCCAAAGGCATTCTTTTGTCGATTCCCCGTGTCAAAGCCGATTACGACGCCGGCGCGCTATGGCGGAAAAAACTGGTTTTGAACAGCCTGGAAGTTGAAATGAAAAAAGTGGTCATTGTCAAAAACGCCGACGGCCGGCTCAATGTCGACGCGCTGAAAGTGGCCCGCCAAAAACCGGACCAGGAGAAAAAGCCCGCTCAAAAAACCGAGTTCCGCGCCAATGTCTTGAAACTCAAAATCGGAAAAATTATTTATAAAGACTACTCGCTCGGCCCGAAACCCGTTATTGAAATGATCGATCTGGATATGAAAGAAGCCACCTACAACGGCATTGCCAGCGCCGGAGAGCTTTTCGCGCTGGTCCTGACGGAGTCATTGAAACACACCGCCATCCAGGGGGCGATGATTTATGGCGTGGCCAGCGCCGCCGGCACGTCGTTTCTGCCGGCCGGACTGGCCGTGATGGCCGCGCAGAAACCGGATGTGGCCGAGGCTGTCAAGGGAAGTCCTAAAAAAGCTTTCCGGGCGGGGATGGAAGCGGCCAAAGCGCTGGGAGAAATCAAAGAAGTCGATGAAAAAGCCGGCGTGATCAAGGCGGAAATCCAGGGGGGAGAGGCGACTATTTTTATCGAGAAAACCAGTCCCGTCCGCGTCCGGGTCTCCGCTAAAAAGATGTTCATGCCCGCGCCCAAAATCGCCGCGGGACTTCTTTACGAAATCACCGACCGTCTGGAATAAAACCAGGACTGGTAAAAACCCCATATCCCAAAACCAACCGCGGTCCAAATCACCTGCCGGAGCCGTTTTAAAAGGCTGACGGCGATCCCGGCCGGGGCTCCCAAGCCCAGCACCTGCGAGAAAAAAGCCAGCCCCGATTCCTGCGCTCCGAGATTTCCGGGGATGAAAAAGCTCGCCACGCGGACAAATTGCACCGTGGCTTCGATGAGAATAGCCTGGTCGAAGGATAGCGAAGCTCCCAGGATCCGGAAAAAGAAATAAGTTTCAACGCTGCCCAGAACCCAGCTGGCCAGATTGAGCGAAAAAGCGTCCCAGAGGCGCTTTTTTCCGTCGAATAAAAAGAGCGCGTCATGTCGCTTTTGATTTGAATCAGAAAAAGCAGCGCCAGGATGACCGCCAGGAAAAAGAAGGTGATTCCAAAAATAATCCTCCATTCGTACGGCAGTGGAATGAAAAAAAGAAAAAAACCAAAACCGAAAAGGATGAAAACCGTTTCCGAGGCGATCAGGGTTGTTTTGGCGATGAGACCGGCGGAAATGGCCTGGGACGCGGGAACGCCGAAGCGTTTGGAGACCAGGTAAACCTTCAGCGGTTCTCCGCCGATATCCAGAAAAGGGGTGATATTATTGACCGCTTCCCCGGCCAGGCGGATGACAAAGAGTTCATGGATTTTGATGGCTTCATCCCAGGAAGGGTTGAACACCAATTTCCAGGCGGCCGTATCCCAGAGACTGACTATGGGATAAATCAGAAAAACAGGCCAGGCCGACAATTGCGCCTGCCGCAGCTGGAAAAGAATGTTGGAGAAGCCGGTGGCCCGGATGACCAGCCAAAAAAGGACGAGTCCTATGGCGAAGAAAAGAATTTCAAAACCAATGCGCGCTTTTCTTGAAAGAGTGAGCATGCGGAGTTATTCTATCATGAAGCCACTCACCTATAAATTCAATCGCAAGTGAGCTCCGGCAGGGCATCCTGTCCGGCGGCCACACAATTTCCCCTGCGCGGAAATTGTGCTCGATGACAACGTGCGTGGCTGGCGCACGGCGTGCGCCAGACCATGCCCACGCCGTTGTCAACGCCGCCAGACAGGATGCCCTGCCGGAGCACCGCATATTAGCGGGCTTGAACTCATTGGTAAGAATAGGGCGACCAAGACATTCCCCTATTGAATAGCGGTGGCGAAGACACGGTGCTGTCTTCGCAGGGAGCGTCCGATATTGCATAGAACCCACGAACGGTATTATTCATAGCGTTCGCCACAAATCGCTTTTTGATTTGTGGACGAATCCGCCATGCCCTGTGGCGGAAGTGAGAAGACTGCACCGTGGCTGAGCCGGCACTAGATTAGGTCCCGTTCTACTAATATTCAAAATAGGAAGTGCATGCGACTATATACACTCAACCAATCCGTTCTTCTTTTTCAGCATAAGGCCAGGGAATTTTTAAATGCTTATACGAGCAATGCGCCTGAGGCGTCGAAGAACGCTTTTTTGGATATCCGCGGGCGCATTGTGGCGGTTTGCGATCAGAGGTTTCTGAGCGCCGACGAAGTGATGATGGTTCTGGAGAGGCCTTTTCAAGAAAGGCTGCTCAAGCATCTGGAAAAATACCTGGCGTTGGGAGATACCACGGTGGTTGAAAAGGCGGACCAGGTGTATTTTGATATGGAGAAGGGACAGATGATTATTTCTCCCACAAAACAGTTGTCGACCGTTAGCGAAAACGAATGGACGCTGTACCGCCTGCGGCATTTCATGCCGGCGCAGGGGATCGATTATGATCAGGAGATGCTTTTGAATGTCTTTGACGAGGCGTATGTTTCCTACACCAAAGGGTGTTATCTGGGACAGGAAGTCATCGCGCGGGTGCATTACCGCGGCAAACCGCCGAAAAAGCTCGTCGTGAAAACCGAAGATCAAATCGTTCCCGGCGACAGCCCCATGACTTCTCAAACCACGGACCCGGCAACCGGAAAAGCCATGGGCTTCGTTTTTACTGTGCTAAAATAATAACATGGAAAAGATTTCAGGCGATTGGAAAAAAACAGACGATGGCAAGGCGCTCGTCGCGGAATATGGGATGAAGAACTTCCTGGCGGCCGTGGATTTCATCAATCTCATGGCCCGTGAGGCGGAAGCGATGGACCACCATCCCGACATCCACCTGACCGGATACCGGAAACTCCGCGTCGAACTATCCACGCATGACGCCGGCGCGCTGACGGAAAAGGATTATCTTCTGGCGGCGAAAATTGATACACTGCCAAAACGGTTAAAGTAACTGTCATTCCGAGCATCGTCGAGGAATCAAGTTGATCCCTCGGCTGCGCCTGCCTGCCGGCAGGCAGGCTCGGGATGACATCGTAAGGGCGAATAGCTCAGTCTCCGCCAAAAAGCACGGCGGACCCGTCCACCAATCGCCGCGGTTTTTGAGACGGACCCGCCACGATTTGTGGCGGGGGTTAGAGTTTCAATAATTCAGGGCGGTTAGCTCAGCTGGTTAGAGCACCTCCTTTACACGGAGGGGGTCGTGGGTTCGATTCCTACACCGCCCACCATCTATATTTATGTTTATTGTGTATGTTTTGAAAAGCCAGAAGCATGATAAGCGTTATGTTGGCATGACATCCAAAACAATAGCGCAGCGCTTAAATTGGCATAGATGGGGTCTGACAGCTTGGACTCGGCAAAATGGCCCTTTTGAGTTAATTTATACAGAGCCATTTGAAACCAAATCACAAGCTTTGAAACGGGAAAGTTATTTTAAAACAGGACAAGGGAGAAGGACTCTGAACTTGTTATTAAAGAAGTCCCGCCACGATTTGTGGCGGGGGTTAGAGCACCTCCTTTACACGGAGGGGGTCGTGGGTTCGAATCCTACTTCGCCCACCACATCTTATCTTAGAGAGGATTTATGAAATTTGATGACTTGGGGCTTCATGCCGATCTCTTGAAGGGAATCAAGGATCTCGGTTTCGAAACGCCCACTCCCGTTCAAGCGGAATCTATTCCTCATATTTTGGCCGGTCGTGACGTGATCGCTTCGGCGCAAACCGGGACGGGTAAAACCGCGGCTTTTGTGCTGCCTATCCTGCACCGTCTATCCACTATCCCTCGCCGGAAACTTGGCGTTAGGGCGCTGATTGTTTCCCCAACCCGCGAATTGACGTTGCAATCGATGGATCATTTGAAAAAATTGTCGCGTTATGTGCATTTGAAAGGCCATGCCATTTTTGGCGGCGTGCCGATGGATCCGCAGATTGCCATGCTGAAGCAGGGTTTGGATATTATTTCCGCGACGCCCGGGAGACTGCTGGACCATGTTTATTCGGGGCGAATCGATTTTGGCGCGTTGGAAGTGCTGGTGCTGGATGAGGCCGACCGCATGATGGACATGGGTTTTCTGCCGGACATCAAGCGCATTCTGTCTCTTTTGCCCCCTAAAAGGCAAAACCTTATTTTTTCAGCGACTATTCCCGCGGAAATCATGACCTTGGCCAAAGAAATCTGCCATGACGCGGTGACGGTGCGCGTCAGCCCCCAGACCACTACGGCGGCCGGCATCCGTCACGCGGTGTATCCGGTGTCGCAGCCGCAAAAAACAGAGTTGCTGCTGAGGCTTTTGAATGAACACCCCGGCATGTCGTCGGTGATTATTTTCACCCGCACCAAGATCAAGGCGGATAAAGTGGGCCGAAGCCTTGAAAGAGCGGGTATCAAGGTGGCCATCATCCATGGGGATCGCAGCCAGATCCAGCGTTCACGGGCCCTGGATTCCTTCAAATACGGCAAAACCCAGGTGTTGGTGGCGACCGATGTGGCCGCGCGCGGCATCGACGTGAAGGATATTTCCCATGTCATCAACTATGATGTGCCGTCCACGCCGGAGGACTACATTCATCGCGCCGGCCGCACGGCGCGCGCCGAGACCGAAGGGGACGCTTTTAGTCTGGTGGCGCCCGACGAAGAGGAGATGATTACCGAGATTGAGCGCGTGATCAATCAACGTTTGCCGCGCGTGACGCTTCCGGATTTTACGTATGAGAAACGCCCGGCGTCTCATCACCGCGCGCATTCGCGGCCCCATCGGACCCGCCACCAAAGCTTCGGCGGGCAGGCCCGCCACCGATGAATCCGCCTAAAAATTAGAATTATTGTCATGATTCCCAAGGTGTTCACACCTAAGGAAGCCAATCAAACCCTGCCGCTGGTCAAAAAAATTGTCTCCGATATCCTGAAGACCGGCAAATCCATCCGCGCGATTTCCATGGAACGCGAGAAACCTGAGGAAGATCCTGAAATCATCCGACTAATGGACTTCCTGGACGATCTTTTTGATGAATTGGAATCTCTCGGCTGTTCTTACAAAGACTGGAACTTCTCGGAGGGCCTGGTGGATTTCCCCTGCGTTTTAAACGGGAAGGAAGTGTTTCTCTGCTGGCGCAGTGACGAGCCGGAAGTGGGGTATTACCACGGATTGGAAGAGGGGTTCGCGGGGAGAAGGCCTATCCCTTTGTCATCCCGAACGTAATCGTCATCCCAAGCAAAACTGTCATCCCGATCGAAGCGAGGGATCGTTTATATAGATTCCTCGGCTTCGCTCGGAATGACAAGCGGATAGATTTTACGAGAGGTGCTTCGAGACGAGCTTGGTCATTTCAAACATCGACACTTGCGACTTACCGCTGAAAACGGGTTTCAGGTTCGCGTCGGCGTTGATGTTTCTTCTGTTCTTCTTGTCTTGAAGGTCATTCTTCTTGATGTATTCCCAGAGTTTCTTCACCACCTGAGTGCGGGGAAGAGGTTTAGTCCCGACGACTTTGGCGAGGGCTTCGCTGGGTTGTAAAGGTTTCATGAATGCAGGATTCGCTTTTCTTGCCACGTTGTTTCCCCCCTTTGTTTTCCCCTTGTTCTATCATAAAAGCCCGGAAAAGAGAAGAGGGAATTATGAGTGTCATCCTGCGCCTGCCTGCCGGCAGGCAGGCGCAGTCGAGGGAACAAGTTGATTCCTCGGCTTCCTCACTTCGTTCGGTCGCTCGGAATGACATTAATTTGCTATAATCCCCGCATGCCCGGCCTATATGTTCATATCCCATTTTGCTCAAAAAAATGCCATTACTGTAATTTTGTGGTCACTCTAGCGTCATCGCAAAGCGCGCATGAGGATTTTTTTCAGGTTCTGGAGAGGGAAGTGGCCGCGCGCGCGGGGTCATTCGCCGGCCGTGTTTTCGAAACACTTTATATCGGCGGCGGCACGCCTTCCCTGGTCGACGCGGGCGGAATGAAAAAACTTTTTGATTTACTCCACGCGCATTTTCAGTTTAAAAGTGACGCCGAAGTGACACTGGAGGCCAATCCGGGTGACGTGACGGTGGAAAAAGCCACGGCCTGGCGGGGAATGGGAATCAATCGCGTCAGTCTTGGCGCCCAGACTTTTAATGACGCGACTTTGGCCAGGCTCAACCGTTCTCACGATGCCTATGCCATCGGCGAGTCTTTCGGGATTTTGAGAAATGCCGGTTTTGGGAATCTGAGCTTGGATCTAATCCTCTCGCTCCCCGGCGAAGGGATGGCTGATGTTGAGCATTCACTGCGGTCCGCCGTTGCTCTGGGGCCGGAACATGTTTCTTTGTACGAGTTGACGATAGAAGAGAAAACAAAGTTTTGGAGGGATGTCCAGGAAGGGAAGCTTGATTTGCCGGGTGAAGACCTCCAGCTAGAGATGCTTTCTTTCGCCCGGTCTTTTTTGAAAAGGAGCGGTTTCGGGCATTATGAGCTTTTGAGTTACGCCAAGCCTGGACTCGAGTCACGGCATAACCAGATCTACTGGGCCAATGGCGAATACCTGGGACTGGGGCCCGGAGCCTTTTCTTATGAGAATGGCCGCAGGACGCAGTTGGCCGCCAGTGTCGATGAGTATTTTCGGAAAATAAAGAATCAAGACTGGGAGCCTGTGGAGAGCGAAATTTTGAGTCCCGAAAAAAAAGCCAGGGAAACGGTGTTGTTGGCTTTGCGATTGACTGAGGGCGCCGATGTAGGGACGGTTCCTCGGCGGGCCATTCAAAAATTAAAAGAAAACGGTCTCGTGGAAGAAACGCCCGAAAAAATCCGACTCACCGCCAAAGGCCAGCTTTTCGCGGAAACGGTGTTTGCGGAATTATCCATATGATAGAATACGAAAAAGCGATTGACTTGTTTGCCGCCGGAAAAAAGGAAGAAGCGGCCGCCGCGCTTTTGTCGCTGATCGAAAGCCATCCCGACTGCGCGGACGCTTATGAGTCGCTGGGGATGATTTATTATAAAATGGGCCGTTTGGACGAGGCCATCGACTGGACGACGCGGCTTGCGGCCATGCGTCCCGAATACCCGATGGCGCATACCAATCTTTCCATTTTCTACATGAAAAAGGGAATGAAGGAAAGGGCTGAGGAAGAAAAGGCCAAGGCCGTGGTTTTAAGTTTTGGAGGAAAATAGAAACGTGAAGATCGCTTTAGTACAGATGTCCTGCACAAATGGCACCGCCGCCAATTTGCGGAAGGCCATTGGCCTTATTGGCAAAGCCGCGGATAAAGGCGCGAAAATCGTCTGCCTGCAGGAGCTTTTCCGCACGCCTTATTTTTGTAAAAAAGAGGAAGCTGGGAATTTTGACCTGGCCGAGCCTATCCCGGGACCGACCACTGAAGCGCTTTCCCGAATCGCCAAAGAAAATTCCATCGTCATCATCGCTTCACTTTTTGAAAAGCGCCGTAAAGGGGTTTATCACAACACCGCTGTGGTGATCGACGCCGATGGGGGACTGCTGGGCAAGTATCGCAAGATGCATATCCCTGATGACCCCGGTTTTTACGAGAAGTTTTATTTTGTGCCGGGGGATCTGGGTTTTCGCAGTTTTAAAACGCGTTATGCGGACATCGGCGTCCTGGTCTGCTGGGACCAGTGGTTCCCGGAGGCCGCGCGCCTGACGGCGCTGGCCGGCGCCGACATCCTTTTTTATCCCACCGCCATCGGGTGGAAGAAAGGAAAGGCCGTCGAGGCTAAAAGCTATGAAGAGTCCTGGCGCACCGTGCAAAGGGGTCATGCCATCGCCAACGGTGTTTATGTCGCCGCCGCCAATCGCGTAGGGACGGAGGAGGACTTCAAGTATTGGGGCGGCTCATTTGTCGCGGATCCTTTTGGGGAAATTGTCCGCCAGGGGGGATCAGGGGAAGAGATTGTCATCGTGGATTGTGATTTAAAGAAAGTGGAACGCACCCGCCGTGAGTGGCCGTTCCTCAGAGACAGAAGAATTGACGCTTACCAGGGAATCGCGTCGCGGTAATGTCATCCCGAGCGAGCTCCCTCGATTGCACTCGGGACAAGCTCCGGCGAGTCGAGGGATCAAGTTGATTCCTCGGCTAACGCCTGCCTGCCGGCAGGCAGGCTCGGAATGACATGGTGTGTAGAATGCCCGCCGAATGGGAGCCGCACGCGGCTACTTGGCTGACCTGGCCGACCAATAAAACCACCTGGCCCGGTTCTCTATTAAGGAAGGTTGAGCGAACGTATCTGGAAATGATCCGCGCGCTTTTGCCGGGGGAACGGGTCAATCTGCTGGTGAATGACAAAAAAGCCGCCTCAAAAATCCGCGCCTGTCTCCCTCGCGCCGCCCGCGCCCAAAACCTAATTTTTCATAAAGTCAAAACAGTAGACACCTGGATCCGGGATTACGGCCCGATCTTCGTTTGCGGGGTCAGACCCCTGTGGATAACTCGAAGTTATCCACAGGGGTCTGACCCCGTTCTGACAAAGTGGATATTTAATGCTTGGGGAGGGAAGTATACAGACCTCGCGCGGGACAATGGTGTTGTGGATAGGATCAAGGCGCTGAAAAGTTATGAGCGCGTTGACCCGGGCATTGTGCTTGAGGGCGGATCGATTGACATGAATGGCCTTGGCACCTGCCTCACCACCGAGCAATGCCTGCTCAATTCTAACCGTAACTCTCATCTTTCCAAAAAACAGATCGAGGGTTATCTCAAAAAATACCTCGGCGTCACAAAAACCATTTGGCTCAAAGAGGGGATAGAGGGCGACGACACGGACGGCCATGTGGATGACATCGCGCGATTTGTGGGGCCGAGAACCATTCTAACGGTCGCTGAAAATGATAAGCGGGATAAAAATCATGCCATTCTCCGGGAAAATCTTGAAATTTTGAAAAAGGAGACAGATCAGGACGGAAAACGACTTCGCGTGATCGAATTACCGATGCCAGGGATTGCCATTGCGAGACCGCCGCAAGCGGTCGAAGCAATCTCAGCGCCGAGATTGCTTCGTCGGTCGCCGCGGCGACCTCCTCGCAATGACAGGGTCCGCCTGCCAGCCAGTTATGCCAATTTTTACATCGCCAACGGCGTTGTTCTTGTGCCCACCTACAGCCACAAAAACGACAGGACAGCGCTCAACATTATCCAAAAAGTATTTCCATCCCGCAAAGTCATCGGCATCGAATGCGCGGCGCTGGTGCATGGGCTGGGTTCCATTCATTGTGTGACTCAACAGGAACCTGGACCCTTAGTCATTCCGAGCGAAGCCGAGGAATCAAGTCGTTATT
>JACQQX010000041.1 GCA_016206805.1 Candidatus Omnitrophota bacterium | reverse complement strand
TCGCGGAGGAACTCATGCAACAAGAAGAAAAAAGACCACAACGCACGCAGATTATGACCTTAAAAGAGGTCGCCAAGTACTTGGGCGTACACTCGATGACGGTTTATCGTTTATTGAAAGAAAAAAAGCTTCCCGGTTTCAAAGTGGGCGGACAGTGGCGGACGAAGAAAGAAGTCCTCGATAGCTATCTCCTCAAGGAAATCGAAAAGGGTGGACCTCAGGAATCTAAGAAAAAATAATCTTCCCATTCCTCCTATGAGAAAAAAACGAATTCTCGTTGTAGATGACGAACCGGGTTTCTTAAGTTTGATCACCGAATATTTTAAGTCTCACCAGTATGAGGTGTTTTCTGCCGGCAATCTGGAGGATGCCGTGTCCGCTTTTCATAAGCAGGCGCCGGGAGTGGTCCTGCTGGATTTCAACATGCCCATTGTCAACGGCGATAAGTTTTTGCCCATCCTCCAGGAAGTGGATCCCTTTATCAAGGTTATCGTCATTACCGGATATACTCTTGAGAACGTTGAAGACAAGTTCAAGGGTTTGGGCTATTTCGCCTTTTTCGAGAAAGGGGGCCTCGCCCTGGAAAAGCTCAAGGATAAGGTCGACGAAGCGCTTGCCTATTGACCCGGGTCGCCTTCTCGGGCATACTTATACTATGAGCACCAAAACAGTTATGAATGCGCTTATCCGACTGGCGCTGGTTTTGACACTCGGCGCGAGTCCTGTGGCTTATGCGGCTTCAGCACCCTCCTGCGATGACTCGGTGTCGTGCTGCCCAAAAGACGTTTGCCAATGCGAACTCAAAGCCGATTCCAGGGAACTGGAAGGAATTATTTTCAGTTCAACCCAACTTTCACCGCTGACCGGGTATGGGGCTCCCCAGTTTTCTGTTCTCGACGCGGCCGGCTTATCGGCGCATGCGCCGGCTTCGGTTCACTCACCACCTCCCTTAAACGATCTCCACATCCTTTACTCCGTCTATCGCATTTAGACTCTTTTTTTTGCGGTTTTGTTTCAGCAAAAAAAGGAGACTAACATGTCATTATTTTTCAAAAATTTTTTAATGGTTCTTTTGTCGGTGTCCGTTCTTTTTGGCGCGGCCGTCGGCGAATCACCGGCGCAAGAAGGGCATTCGCATAATGCCGGTGAGGCAAAAGTGCTTTACACATGCCCCATGCATCCTCAAGTGGTTTCAGACAAACCGGGAAATTGCCCGATTTGCGGAATGCGGCTGGTGAAGCGCGAACTGAGCGATCAGGAAAATTCAACGCTTGGGGGATATTCCGTCGTTTCCCTCAATCCGGAAAGGCAGCAGCTTATCGGTTTGCGGACGGCAACCGTTCAAAAAAAAGCGCTCAAAGCCGCGCTCTCCGTTCCGGCTCGCGTGGTTTATGATCCGGATCTCTATCAGGCGCAGATTGATTTCTTGCGGGAATACCGGATGGCGAAGGGCTCTCTGCGGGCGAGGGATCTGGCCTATAAAAATATCGTGGACAGCCGATGGGAGGCGCCGCGGGTTGAGCAGGCGCGTTCCAAACTGATCTTGAACGGAATGGACGATCGCTCCATCGAAGAGCTGATCCGGACGGCCAAAGCGGACGAAGCGCTTCTCTACCTCAAGCCGGATGGGGATGTTTGGCTGGATGCGGAAGTGTTCGAATCGGACGCCCAGTGGCTTAAAGCCGGCGACAAAGCCCATATCGAGATCGCGTCGATCGCGGATAAAAAATATGAGAGCGTTGTCCATAACATCGGGTCCATGGTAGACCCCATGACCAGGCGCATCCCGGTGAGGATACGCGTAAAAAACGACGGTTTTTTAAAACCGGAAATGCTTTTGACGGTCGTCATCGAGTCCTCGTGGGGGGAAGGCCTGGCCGTGCCGCAAGAGTCGGTGTTCTTCACCGGCGTTTCTTCCATCGTGTATGTGGACAAGGGCGACGGCCGTTTTGAGCCCCGTGAAGTTCAGGTGGGGATTAAAGCCGGGAAGGATTATCCCATTCTTGGCGGACTGATGGAAGGGGACAAAATCGTCATCGACGGCAATTTCCTTTTGGATTCCGAAAGCAGGCTGAAAGCGTCCGTAAGCGAGACAGCGGCCTCGCATGCCGGACATGGAGCGGCCCATGATTGAAAAACTGATCGAATTTTCAAGCCGGAACCGTTTTTTAGTTTTCTTTATCACGGGCGCGGCGATCCTGCTTTCACTGCATTCCCTTAAGAACATCCCGCTGGACGCGATCCCGGATCTATCCGATACACAAGTCATCGTCTATTCCCGCTGGGATAGAAGCCCCGACATTATCGAAGACCAGGTCACTTACCCCATTGTGAGCTCCCTTTTGGGCGTGCCCCGCGTCAAGGACGTGCGGGCGCTTTCTGATTTTGGTTTTTCATATGTTTACGTGATTTTTGAGGACGGGACGGATGTGTATTGGGCGCGCAGCCGTGTGCTGGAATACCTCTCCAAAATTCAGCCAAGTCTGCCGGAGGGGGTGAAAACGGAGCTTGGGCCTGATGCCACCGGAGTGGGCTGGGTGTACCAGTACGCTCTTATCGACCGCACCGGAAAACACAGTCTTGAAGCGCTGCGGAGTTATCAAGATTGGAATTTGCGTTACGCCATCCAATCCGTGCCCGGCGTATCGGAAGTCGCTTCGATCGGCGGGTTTCAAAAGCAGTATCAGATTCAGCTGGACCCCAATAAGCTTTTTGCTTATGGAATTTCGATTACGGAAGTGGCGGATGCCGTGAGGAAGGGCAATAGCGAAGTAGGGGGCAGGCTTATTGAATTATCCGGCGCCGAATACATGATCCGCGGACGGGGTTATGCCCGATCGGTCAGCGACTTTGAAAATATCGTAATCCGTTCCGACGCGAAAGGAACGCCTTTACTGATAAAAGACGTGGCGACGGTGATGATCGGGCCCGATATCCGCCGGGGGATTTCCGATTTGGACGGGGAGGGCGACGCGGTGGGCGGGATTGTCATCATGCGTTACCATGAAAATGCGCTCAATGTCATCCGTGATGTGAAAGAGCGGCTGGAAGACCTCAAGCGCACGCTGCCCGAAGGCATGGAGGTCATCCCCGTTTATGACCGCTCGGAATTGATTGAGCGATCGATCGACACGCTGAAACATCAGCTGATCGAGGAAATGATTATCGTGAGCGCCGTGATTCTCATTTTTCTCTGGCATGTGCCTTCGGCCATTATTCCCATTATCACCATCCCGATCGCGGTGCTCCTGGCTTTTATTCCGCTGTACCGCATGGGGATTACTTCCAACATCATGTCGCTGGCCGGTATTGCCATTTCCATTGGCGTGCTGGTGGATGGCGCGATTGTGGAGGTGGAGAATGCCTACAATAAACTGGAGAAATGGCAATCCTCGGGCGGAAAAGGGGATTATCATGCCGTGCGTTTGGACGCTTTAAAACAGGTGGGGCCTTCTGTCTTTTTCTCACTTTTGGTGATCGCGGTGGCTTTCATGCCGATTTTTACGCTGGTGGATCAGGAGGGACGGTTATTTAAGCCGCTGGCATTGAGTAAAAATATCGCGATGGCGATCGCGGCGTTACTCGCGGTGACTCTGGACCCCGCGCTTCGCATGTCTTTTTCCAGGATGGAGCCCTTTTCATTCCGGCCCAAATTTTTGTCGCGTTTGGCGACCACCCTTTGCGTGGGAAAATATCATCCTGAGGAAAAACATCCGGTGAGCCGGCAGCTTTTCCGTGTGTATGAACCGGTTGTCCGCTGGACCCTGCGCTTTCCAAAGACCACGATGATTGGCGCGGCGCTGGTGTTTATTTTAACCATTCCGTTTTATTTTCAACTGGGATCTGAATTCATGCCGCCTTTAAATGAAGGGGCGATTCTTTACATGCCCACAACGCTTCCGGGTATTTCGGTGGCCCAAGCGCAACAGCTGATGCAAACACAGGATAAGATTCTGAAGAGTTTCCCAGAGGTGGAGCGAGTGTTCGGGAAAGCGGGCCGCGCCGAGACCGCGACCGACCCGGCTCCGCTTTCTATGATGGAAACAACGGTTATTTTGAAGCCTAAAAGCCAGTGGCGTCGGGGGCTTGATTATGACCGGCTCATCGACGAAATGGACCAGAAGCTTCAAATCCCCGGCGTGACCAATGCCTGGACGATGCCGATCAAAAACCGCATCGATATGCTTTCGACGGGCATTCGCACTCCGATCGGCATCAAGATCCATGGGGATGATCTCCATCAAATCGAGAAAACCGGCCTTGAAATTGAAGCGGCTCTTAAAAATGTCCGCGGAACCCGGAGTATTTTTGCCGAACGAGTCACGGGGGGTTATTTTCTGGATTTTACATTGAAGCGGCAAGAGCTGGCGCGGTATGGGTTGAGCGTGGAAGACGCCAACGCCGTGATCATGACGGCCATCGGAGGCGAGAGTATCTCGACGACCGTGGAAGGGCGCGAGCGCTATTCGGTGAATGTGCGTTATGCCCGGGATTTCCGGGATGATTTGGAAAGCCTCGGTCGCGTATTGGTTCAAACCCCTTTGGGCGCGCAAGTGTCGCTTTCCCACATCGCTGATCTCCAAATTGTCCAAGGGCCCGCGATGATTCGGGATGAAAATGGGCGGTTGACCGGTTATGTGTACGTGGATGTGGCGGGCCGGGACGTGGGCGGCTATGTGAAAGAAGCCAAAAAACTGGTGGAAAGTTCCATTTCGGTGCCCAAAGGCACGTATCTGGTGTGGAGCGGCCAATATGAAAATATGAACCGGGTGAAGCAAAGGCTTTTAGTGATCGTGCCTATCACGATTCTTCTCATCATGCTGCTCCTTTATTTGAACACCAAATCCTGGATCAAGACAGGCATCGTGCTTCTGGCGGTGCCGTTTTCGCTGGTCGGGGCCATTTGGTTACTGTTTATTCTCGGGTATAATGTTTCTATCGCCACGTGGGTGGGAATGATTGCCCTCATGGGACTGGACGCGGAAACGGGGGTTTTTATGCTGCTTTATCTGGACTTGGCCTATCAGGATGCCGTGAAAGCGGGAAAAATGAAAACCGCCCAAGATCTCGAAGAAGCCATTATCCATGGAGCCGTTAAGCGTATCCGGCCCAAACTAATGACTGTGATGGCGGCGATGATGGGTTTGATGCCCATCATGTGGTCGATGGGGACGGGGGCGGATTTGATGAAGCGTATCGCCGCGCCGATGATTGGCGGGCTTTTGACTAGTTTTGTGATGGAGCTTTTAGTGTACCCGCCGGTTTATGCCTTATGGAAGAGGAAATCCATTGCATCATCCTGAGCATCCTTCCAGCGCTTGCTGCCAGACGTCTAAAAAAAGAAGGTTTTGGACGGATAAGACCTTTATCACTGTTTGCGTGGTGGCGCTGCTGATTGGCGCGTCGTATTTTGTGACGGCGCTTGAAACATTTCGCAGCACTTTTTTCCTTTATGTGAGCCGAATCGGTTTGTTGATCGTTTTGGGTCTTGTGATCGGAGGGATGGTGGAGCACTTTATCCCACAGGAATATTTCAGCCGGATGCTGGCCCGGAAGAAAAAACGAACCGTGGGATTGTCGGTGTTGCTCGGGTTTTTGATGAGTGTTTGCAGCCACGGGATTATCGCGCTGGCTATCGAGCTTCACCGCAAAGGCGCTTCGACACCGGTTGTCGTGAGTTTTCTTCTGGCCAGTCCATGGGCCAATCTGCCGATCACTTTTATCTTATTCGGCTTTTTTGGGCTGAAGGCGCTTTATATTATTTTGGGCGCGCTGGCCATCGCGTTCACTACGGGTGTCGCGTTTCAGTTTCTGGAAGAGAAGGGTCTGGTCGAAGCCAACAAAAACACCGTCCAGGTCAGTGAAAATTTTTCAATCGTTCAGGACATGGCCAGGCGGATTCGTGATTATCGTCTCACCAGAGAGCGGGTGTGGGAAGATATCCGAGGAATAGGAAAGGGGACTGTTGCTTTGGCGGATATGGTGCTCTGGTGGATCTTGATCGGAATCACCCTTTCAGGCTTGATGGCCGCTTTCATTCCCTCTACTTTTTTTCATCAGTTTATGGGTCCTTCGATAGGGGGCCTATTTGCCACACTGGGCCTGGCGACTATCCTGGAAGTCTGTTCCGAGGGCACCACGCCACTGGCTTTTGAAATCTACCGCCAAACGCATGCCTATGGAAATGCGTTCGTTTTTCTGATGGCGGGGGTAGTCACCGATTACACGGAAATAGGCCTTATCTGGGCCAACGTCGGCCGAAAAACAGCCCTATGGATCCCCATCATCGCCATCCCCCAAACCCTCCTCCTAGGCTACATCGCCAACCAGCTATTCTAACTTTTAATACGTATTACATGGGGACGGTTCCTTTTTGGCCCAAAAGTGCCAGGTGTTCTGTTAAGCCTCCCTTGACACCTGGCACTTTTGGGCCAAAAAGGAACCGTCCCCTTTCCAGATGTGTGCTATTGATTAATTTTGATTAGATAAGTTGACAAATAGTAATTATTATGTATACTTATTGTAGATTGTATTAATTTAATAAGGAGAAGACGATGCAAACCAATGGAGCCGAGGTTAAAAGACCAGAGCGCACACAGATCATGACGACCAAGGAGATTGCCAAATACCTCGGCGTTCATGAGATGACGGTTTATCGGTGGCTCAAAAAGGGGGTTCTCCCCGGTTTTAAAATCGGCGGCAGATGGCGCAGCAAAAAAGACCTCCTGGACGCCCACCTCGTCAATAAAATTGACAGCAAATAATCCCGCCAAAGTTGTTACCCTCAAGCGGGCCGGGAGGGACCAGGCTTATCTCTGGCACCCCTGGATTTACCGCAGCCAAATCGCCCAGGTTTCCGGGAACCCCCAGCCGGGGGAGCTTGTCCGGATTCTCACCGCTTCGGGACGATACCTTGGCACCGGTTACTTCAATAGCCGTTCGGAAATAACCACCCGTATTCTTTCCCGCCAGGACATTGCTATTGGCCGGGATTTTCTGGAAACCAAGTTGCAAGAAGCGCTTGCTTACCGGAGGTGTTGGGTTGCCGACACGGATGCCTATCGCTTGGTGTCGAGCGAGGCGGACGGATTGCCGGGGCTTATCATTGATGTATACGGCAAGATTTTTTGTGTCCAGATTTTAACGGCGGGAATGGAAGTTTTGAGGGAAGGGGTGTTTGGGGCTTTGCGTCAACTCATGCCCGGCTATGCCATTTATGAGAAAAGTGACGCGTTCTCACGGAAGATCGAGGGGCTGGAATTTCGAACCGGATGGGTGGGGGAACCGGCCGAAGGCCCGATCACTGTCCGGGAAGGGAAGATCCGTTATGGCGTGGACATGGGTGGGCATAAGACAGGTCTTTATCTCGATCAAAGGGAAAACCGATTTTATCTGGCGAGCTTGGGAATCAAAGGCGATGTTCTTGACGCATTTTGTTATGAAGGGGGATTTGGGTTGCACCTGGCTTCGTCCGGCGCGAAAGTGCTGGGGGTGGATATCCAGGAAGAGGCGCTGCGCAAAGCTGAAAAGAATAGGGAGCTCAATGGGCTGGCGGCAGACCAATTGGTTTTTAAAGCGGCCAATGTTTTTGATGAGCTCAAGGCCATGGAAAAAGGAGGTCGAAAATTTGACCTTGTGATTCTCGACCCTCCTTCTTTTGTGAAGAAAAAGGACGCGATTGAAGGCGCTTTGTCGGGCTATAAAGAAATTCTCCTCCGCTCAATGAAAATCCTAAAACCCGACGGACTTCTGGCTGTTTTTTCCTGCTCCTATCATATTGACGACACGCTGCTTTTAAAGTCTTCGCTTTCCGCGGCGCATGATGCCCGAAAAACCCTTAAAATAATCCGATTTTTTAAGCAATCGGCGGACCATCCCATCAATCCGTTCATTCCGGAAACTTATTATCTCAAGGGGTTTTTATTTTCTGTCACTTCTTTGTTATAATTTGGCTATGAGGCCTTTGGTTATGAGACCTGGCTCCGCAAGATTCCTCGCTTCGATCGGAATGACAATGGGGTGGATGGCCGTTCCCTGCATGGTTTTGGCATTTACCCTCTCCAAATTTGACTCGCCGGAAAGCATGGTGGTGGATCCCGAAGATGGTTCGTATTACGTTTCCAATCTGGCCGGCAGCCCCACCGAAAAAGACAGCAATGGGTATATTTCCAAAATCAGCTCCAGCGGCAACATCGTGATCCAGAAGTTCATTGGCGGTAAAAAAGGGGACGCGATTCTCCATTCGCCTAAAGGATTGGCGCTATCGGGAAACGAGTTGTTTGTCGCCGATATCGATACCATCAAAGTCTTCAATAAAAAAAGCCAGAAGCTGACGGCTATTGTCGATCTTTCCAAGCATCATGTGAAATTCTTAAACGATCTGGCGCTGGATGCCGAAGGCGATCTTTACGTGACGGACATGTTTGCCAATCGTATTTTTAAAATTAAGCCTAAAAAAGCGTATGAAGTGACGGTCTATAAAGGTGGACCGCTTTTGAGTCGGCCCAACGGACTTTTGGTGAATCCCCGTTCCAAAAATCTCATGGTGGCCACTTTTGATCCGGGAATGATTTTGGAAATCGACTCGTTCGGCGGCATTCATATCTTGAAAAAAGGGTTGAAGGGGCTGGATGGGATGGATTATGACCGTGAGGGCAATTTGTATGTATCCAGTTTCGAGATGGGAGAAATTTACAAAATCGAACGCATGGGCCGTGGCCCGCTAACCACATTCCTCAAAGGCCTCACCACCCCAACCGACATTGCCTACGACCGCAAAAAAAACGAACTCCTCATCCCGTCTATGAAGGCCAACACCGTAACCACCATCTCCCGCAACGACTCGAAGCTTTAACCGCCTTAAGTCTCTGAATTCCATCGCATGTGAGCTCCGGGTGGGTGTCCCCCTGGGGGACGCGTTGGACTTACCCCGATAAAGTGGACACCCACCCGGAGCACCGCACATTGATAAGTGTGAATTCATCGATAAGCCAATTGCAATCAACACCTGGCACTTTTAGGCCAAAAAGGAACCGTCCCCAACTTCGGTTGCGGTAACGAAGCCCGTATCGTCTATCGGTAACGTGTTGCGGTCCAGACCTTGGCGTCACCGTCACCGAATACCGATGCGGGCTTCGTTACCGCCAGACGCAACCGTTCCCAAAGTGCGTCCGCCGGACAGGATGCCCTGCCGGAGCAAACTAGCGATTGAATTCACAAGTAAGTGTGAAAACTAGCTTAGTTTGGAACTCGGAAGAACAGGAACCAGATTAGGGTGAAGACGGGCAGGAGAACTGGGAGGCTGTAGCAGAGGACGTAGCCGAAGAAGCTGGGGGTTTTTACTTTGGAGTGGTCGGCGATGGACTTGACTAGGAAATTGGGGCCGTTCCCGATGTAGGTCATGGCGCCGAAAAAGACCGCCGCTACGCTGATGGCGCGGACGTAAATAGGGTGATTGGCCAGCAGCGCGGAAACCGAATGGGAGCCGTCACCTGATCCAAAAAGTCCCAGGGCCGCGCTTAAAAAGTTGAGATAGGTTGGCGCATTGTCCAGCACGCTGGACAGGATCCCGCACCCCCAATAAAACTGTCCCGGCGTCTGGATGCCGATGGCGCCGGCGTTATGTTCAAGCCACTCCAGCGCCGGCAGCATAGTCACAAAAATCCCCGCGAAGAGAATGGCCACTTCGCGGATCGGAGCGAAACTAAAATCATTGGCCTCATGAACCGGTCGCGGCGTGGTTTTGTAAGACAAGATAGCCGCGGCAATCATGATGAGCTCCCTCAGGAAGGGGGGATTATTGATAAAAACCGATCCCAGAATCATCAAAAGAAAAAACACATTGTGACTGCCGCCAAAGCGCCACTGTTCTCCGCCGCCGGTTTCCTTTTGCCGGATTTGAGCCGGCGCTTTTTTAAAATTGCGGATGTCCAGGCAATAAAAAATGAACAACACCAGCCCCAAACCTAAAAGCCATATCATCCACACCTTTTCCAGGACCCAAAAAAACGGCACGCCTCTTAAATAGCCTAAGAAAAGCGGAGGATCGCCGATAGGGGTGAGTCCTCCTCCGATATTGCTGACGATGAAAATGAAAAAAACGATATGAAATGCCGTCAGGCGGTATTTATTCATGCGAATCCAGGGGCGAATGAGCACCATGGAGGCGCCGGTGGTGCCTAGGAAATTGGCCAGGACCGCGCCGATTAAAAGAAATACACAGTTCACTAGTGGCGTGGCCTCACCCTTGACGTTGATATGAATTCCGCCGGCCACAATGTACAGCGACCCGATGAGGGCGATAAAACTGAAGTATTCGTGTGCCGTATGGAGAAGGGGCGAGGCGTTTTTGAGACCCAGAAGATAATGGAGCGCGACGATCACCGCCAGGCCCAGAGCGATGAAATGATAATTCTTCTCCCAAAAATGTTTATGGGTAAGCGGAAGGACGGCAATTGAACCCAACAGCACGGCAAAAGGAGTGGCCCAGACAAGATCCGCGAACATTAAAACGCCCCCGAGAGAATGGCTTGTTGAGTGAAAGTGATGAAAGCATTAGGAAATACGCCTAACAGAACCAGGCTGACTAACAGTAAGAAGGCTGCTATTTTTGTGCCGGTGGAAAGAAGAATGGGTTGAGCCGTTTCCGGTTTTTTCAAATAGACATGTTTGACCAGCGTCAAATAATAAAAAAGGGAGACAACGCTATTCAACACCGCCCACAATACCAGGAACCAATGCCCCTGATCCATCGCCGCCGAAAAAAGAATCCACTTACCCGTGAATCCGGCCAGCGGCGGGATGCCGGCCAACGATAAGAGTCCCAAAAGCAGCAGCAGCGCCAGAAAAGGGGAGCGTTCGGCAAGGCCGTTAAAGTGAGAAATCTGAGGATTGTCATGCCGCGAAGACTCCGCCACAACAATCACCACTAAGAATGCCGCCGTATTCATCAACACATACGCGAAAGCGTAAAAAAAGCTCGAGGAATATCCTTCAAGCGTTCCCGAAAGCAGGCCCAGCAGAAGATAACCCGCTTGCGCGATGCTGGAGTAAGCCAAAAGCCGTTTCACATCCTGCTGGACTAACGCCACGGCATTGCCCAGTGTCATCGAAAGAAAGGCCAGTATCCCCAAAACCCAAATCAACCCAGCGGAAAGTCCTGTCGCCATAAAGATACGGATAAAAATAGCCACGGCCGCCGCTTTGGAGGCGGTGGCGATAAAAGAAGTGACCGGGGTCGCGGCGCTTTCATAAACATCCGGCGCCCAAAAGTGAAGCGGGAAAGCGGAAAGTTTGAATAAAAACGCGAAAAGAGCGAATGCCAGTCCCAGCGAAAACGCCGGCTGTGCCACGAGCGCCGGAGCTTGGGCCGCAATGCCGGCTAGGGACGTTGTCCCTGACAAACCCACCAAGAGACTCATGCCCCATAAGAAAACTCCGCTGGCGGCCGCGCCAAACAGCAGGTATTTGACGCCCGCTTCCGGAGCGCGCTGATCCCGCCTAAGGGCTGACAAAAGATAGAGGGAGTAGGAGGAAAGCTCCATAGAAACATACAACGTCAGGATATCGACAGCGCTAGTCATCATCATCATTCCCAAAAGGGAGGTGGACAGAAAAATACCATACTCCACCTCTCGGTCCCGCGGAATCGAGATGCGATGGCAGGAAAGGACGGCCACCAGCAAAAATGAAAGCGCGAGCACCAGTTTAAAACCCTGCGAAATCATATCGATCCGGTAAGTGTCTGAGAAAAGCACTCCGGAGTGGCCTAACGTGAAGAAAGTGGAAACCATTAAAATCATCCCAAGGCCCGGCAGGAAAATATTCAATGCCGAACCCGCGATTTGACGGCTGGAAAGGGTCAGGCATAACAGGTACGCGATGGCGCCCAAAAGAATGAGTTCGGGAACGAAAAGAGACAGGTCCATCAGCCGATTCCTAAAAGGGTTTTAGTGGACAAGGAGACCCAGTTGATAAAAATATCCGGAAATATCCCGAAGAAAATGAGGCAAGCGACTAGAAAAGCCCTGGGAATGAATTGAAACCAATCCAAATCTTTAAAATCGGCATGATGCGGATTGGCCGGCCCATAGAAAGCTTTCTGAATGGCCGTCAGCACATAAAAAGCCGTGATCAAAAGCGCCACAATGGAAATGATGCCGATGGCAGGGTAGGTTCCGATAGCCGCAATGGTGACCAGAAGTTCAGCCACGAAGCTGCCCATGCCCGGCAGACCCAGTCCGCAGAGTCCCGCGATGATGAAAAAAGCGGAAATCACCGGCGCTTGTTTGGAGAGCCCGCCCAGTTCATCCAGCATCCGCGTGTGACAACCGTCATAAATAAAACCGACGCAAGCGAAGAAAAGGGCTGTCATGATGCCGTGGGCGAACATCTGGAAAATAGCGCCGTTGAAGCCGACGGTGGTCATGGTGGCAATGCCCAGAAGCACGATACCCATGTGGCTGACGCTGGAATAGCCGACGATGTATTTTAAATCCTTTTGCTGGGTGGCCACCATCGCGCCATAAACGATATTGCAGAGCGCCAGGACCGCGACCCAATCCGCCCAATGCCGCGCGCCTTCCGGCAAGAGATAAACACCGACCCGCAAAATACCAAAAGCGCCCAATTTCATCAGCACCCCGGCGTGCAGCATGCTGGCGGCCGTGGGAGCCGCGACGTGACCATCCGGCGACCACACGTGAAAGGGAAAGCAGGCCGCCAAAACACCAAAGCCGATGAAAAGTCCGAGAAAAAGGATATTTTGAACCTCGGGCGTGAAGCGCACGTTTTGTTTCAGGGCGATCAAATCAAATGTCCGGGCATCCGGCAGCGAATACATGTACAGAAATCCGGCGAACATCAGCGCGCTGCCCAAAAGCAGATAGAGCGTCAGCTTCATAGCGGCATATTCTTTGTTGGTGGAACCCCAGATCACGATCAAAAGGTACATCGGGATGACGGCGATTTCATAAAAGAGGAAGAAGAAGAAAAGATTGGTCGTCATGAAAACGCCGAACACGCCCGACACCAGAAAAAGCATATTGGCAAAAAAGTCCTTCACGCGGTAAGTCACGCTCCAGGATACCAGGATGCCGCAGAATATCACGATGGCGGTGAGGAGAATCATCGACACATTGAGTCCGTCGACGGCGTTGGAATAGTGAATGCCGTAACTTTTAATCCATTCCATATGCTCTATTAACTGAAAGCCGGGAACAGAGGGCTTAAAAATAAAAAGCAGGACAACAGACAGCACCAGCGTTCCCAGCGCCGAAGCCAGCGCAGTGAGCTTGATCAGCGTTTCATATTTGCGCGGCGTCAATAAAACCAAAAGCAGTCCCACTACCGGGCAAAGTAAAATAGCGCTTAAGATCGGAAAAGGGGGTGTCATAGGAAGCAAAAAACGATCAGAATGCCGATGCCGACCGCCCATGCCAGATAGTCCTGCAACAGGCCGTTTTGCAGCCGAGAGACCACGCGCCCCAGGCGCATGACGCTGAAAGAGGTTTGGTTGACCATGAGGCTATTGATCACCGCGCGGTCGAAAGCATTTAACCATCGGCCCAGCGCCAAACCCACTTTTTTGACCAGGAAATCGTACGCGTCATCCATGAAGAATTTTCTTTCCAGGATTTTGAAAATGAAGCCCTGATTGCCGCGGAGCGCGGCTTCGGCCGCCGCCGGATCCTTGAACTGGCTGTAGGCCAAAGCGCCTCCGGCAACGACAAGAATCACGGTGGTGATCAAAAGCTCCATATTCAAATGGAACGCGTGTCCGGTGAATCCGGTGATCAGGGAGAGCGCCGCCAAAGAGAACAGCGGAAGCGCGCGGCTGATTTTAAGCGTTAATGACTCATGATGCGCACGCACTTCGTGCCCGATCTTGGAAAGCGCGATCACAAAAAAAAGGCGGAAAGAATAATACGCCGTCAAGAAACTCACCAGCACCGCCACGCCATAAAAGAAAATCCCGCCATGGTGTTTCAACACCTCCAGAATCAAATCCTTGCTGAAAAATCCGGCAAAAGGAGGGACACCGGACAGAGATAAAAGCCCAAAAGCCAAGCATCCCAGCGCGACAGCGTCCTTTTTACCGCCACGGTCGGCGATTTCCCAAATGTCATTGGTGTGGAAGCGGTGAATGAAGGCGCCGGAGGTTAAAAAAAGCAAAGATTTGAAATAAGCGTGTGTCGACAGATGAAACATGCCGCTTTCGGCCGACCCGGCGCCGATAGCCATGACCATGAGTCCCAGCTGGCTGACGGTGGAATAAGCGAGGATGCGTTTGATATCCCGTTGAATGGCGGCTAGTGTCGCGCTCATCAGGGCGGTAATCGCTCCAATGCTGAGAATCACCAGCAGCGTGGTGTGGGACGCGCTAAAAAGATCGAAGGCGCGCGCCAAAAGAAAAACGCCGGCAGCCACCATAGTGGCGGAGTGGATCAGCGCGCTTACCGGTGTGGGGCCTTCCATCGCGTCGGGCAGCCACACATGAAATGGGAATTGAGCGGACTTGCCCATCACCCCGCAGAAAATCAAAAGGCCGATGAGAGTGAGCGTTCCATGACCCAGGACATTGCGCAGCGCATCGGCTTTCAAAGTAGCGAAGCCCAGCGTTCCAAAAAGCAGGAAAAGAAGAATAATGCCCAGATAAAAACCCAGATCCGCCAGGCGGTTGATGACAAAGGCTTTCCGGGCCGCGGTCGCCGCCGATTTTTTCTCAAACCAGAAACCGATCAGAAGATAAGAGGTCAAACCCACCAGTTCCCAGAAAAGAAAGGTCTGAAGCAGGTTATTGGAAAGCACCAGGCCCGTCATGGAAAAGGAAAAGAAACTTAAGAAACCAAAATAGCGCGGCCGTGAAGGGTCCTCATTCATGTAGTAAAAGGAGAATAGTTGGACAAAAAAACTGATCGTGGTCACCAATGTGATCATGAGAAGGTTGAGAGGATCCAGCAGGAAGCCCACCGAAAGCGTGTAGTGGGGAACGGGAATATTGGGCCACACCGCGTAATCGGCCACCACTAGCCACTGGCGGGAAAACTCCACCGGAAGTCCGGCGCCCTGAGAATGGGCGAAGGAAAGGTTTAGGCTGGCCAGCGCCGCCGTCAGGGAAAAGGCCATGCCGATGGCCGGCGCGACTTTGTTAATCGTCTTCGGCAGAACCTGGATCAGCAGGAAAGCCAAAAGCGGCGCTAATTGTATGACCCAAAAAAGATGGAGGTCCGTCATCCTCTTAGCTCCCGCGCTTCATCCACATTGATGGAATCTTTTTTACGATGCAATAAAAGAATCAGGCTGAGCCCGATACAAACTTCAGCCGCCGCAAGCGCAATGATAAAAATCGCAAAGACCTGCCCTAGTGCCTTATCGACGAGAGAAAATTTATTAAAAGCCACAAAATTAAGGCTCGCGGAGTTCAGGATGAGCTCAAGCGATATGAGAATGGCCACTAGATTCCGCCGGCTCAGGAGACCGAAAACGCCGATGGAAAAAAGCGCCGCGGAAATCAAAAGATAACTGGAAAGAGACTGGGCCGCGCTCATTTTTTCTCCGCCAGTAAGAGCGCGCCCATGATGGCGACTAAAAGCACCAGCGATACCGCTTCAAACGGCAGCACCTGGCCTGTTAACAGCAGGCGACCGATCGCATGAAGGCTGTAATCCCCATCGACGCCGGCCGCGGGCCAGGTTGTTTTCTGTAAAGCCTTGAATAGGCCGCCGAATAAAAGAGCGGCGATGACGAAAGAACGCAATGTTTTCAAGCGGTCTTGAGGCGCTTCGGTTTTTTGAAGCATCGGCGTGGAAAGCATGATGGCGAAAATGATGGCGATAGAAATGGCGCCGATATAAACAATGACTTCCATGACGGCTAGAAACTCGCTATTGAGAAAAATGAAAAGACAAGCTACGCCAAAAAGGCATAGCACCAGCGCCAACGCGTTGTAAAAAACATTGCGGAGCGAGACCGCTAAGAAGGCGCCCAAAAGAGTGAGCGCCACTACGCCAAAGAAAACGATATTTTCCATCATTGGGGTTTCGGCGCTTCGGGTTTTGGAGTCTCAGTCGCCAGCGGAATCTTGGTGAGCGGCGTACCCCGTTTCTCAAATGGCTCCAAAAGGTCCATGATGAGCTCTTTTTGCGTCATGGACACCATATCATAGTCGCCGTCGGCGTGTTTGAGCGCGTCGGTTGGGCAGACATCGATGCATAAACTGCACAAACTGCAGAGCATGTAATTGACTTTAAAATCCGTCAAAACCCGCTTGCCATCGGCCGCGCTTTTTCCGATTTCCAGAGACATGCAGCGGGAAGGGCAGACTTTAATGCAGGCATTGCAGGCGATGCACTTATGGTCGCCGCTTTTTTCATCGACGACGAAATTGATCGGGCCTTTGAAGCGTTTTATGGGGATGCGTTCTTTGGGGTAAATCACCGTCACCGGTTTTTTGAAAAAATACCGGAACGTGATCCCCATGCCCACCAGGAGACTCCAAAAACCTCTGAGGACTTCTTTAAGATAGGTCATTTAAATTTTTTGCAATTCTAACACAACGGCGGTGATGAACACATTCACAATCGCAAAAGGGATCAACACCTTCCAAGCGAAGCTCATGAGTTGATCACTGCGCAGACGCGGAAACGTCCAGCGTATCCACATCACTACTAACACAATCGCGTAAGTTTTGATCAGAAGCCAGACAGCGCCCGGCAAAAACGGTCCCTCCCATCCGCCCAGGAAAAGGGTTGCCGCGATGGCCGACGAAATAAAAATTGCCGTATATTCTCCGAGAAAAAAGAGCGCGAAACGCATCCCGGAATACTCGGTATGGAATCCGGCGACCAGCTCCGACTCCGCTTCCGGAATATCAAACGGGGCGCGATTGGCTTCGGCAAGGCTTGAGCAGAGAAAAATCAAAAAAGCCACCGGTTGGAGGAATATAAACCACACGGAGTTTTGCGCAGCCACCAGTTCCGACATTTTCAGGCTTTGGGCCAGCAAAACCACGCCCATGGTTGAAAGAAGCAAGGGGATTTCGTAGGAAATATTTTGTGCCACAGCCCGCATCGCGCCCAAGAGGGCATATTTGCTATTGGAAGACCAGCCGGCGATAAAAATCCCGATAAAGGTGATGTTGGTGAGCGCGAACGCAAAGAGAAATCCGACATTCAAGTCGCGCATCACCATTCCCGGCCCCAAAGGCAATATCAGAAAAGCCGCCAGGAGCGGAGCAAAGACCAGCATCGGAGCCAGGATATACAAAAAACGGTCCGATTCGCTGGGAAGGACCAGTTCCTTGCTGATGAGCTTCACGGCATCGGCCACGGTTTGCAAAAGTCCCTGCCAGCCGACATGAATCGGCCCGCGCCTCAGCTGGATGCGCGCCGACACACGGCGCTCCATCCACACTAAAAAGAGAGCATTGACAGAGACAAATAGGATGACGAGGGTACCGTAAAGAATAATTGTAAATAATTCGGGAATCATTTATTTAAATCCGAAGCACGAAATCCGAAGCACGAAACAAATTCCAATTTTTCAAATTTCAATGCTCTAAACCTCTTGTTTGATATTTGTGTCATTTTAATTTCTAATTTGTTTCGTGCTTCGTGCTTCGGATTTCGTGCTCGCATTATTATCTATCAATCTCTGGCAACACGATATCAATGCTTCCCAGAACCGCCACCACGTCGGATATCAGGCAGCCTGGCAGCATGTCGATAATGGAATTCAAATTCGAAAAAGACGGGGTGCGGAGCTTGAAGCGATAGGGATTAAGCGACCCATCACTGACAAGATGCATCCCAAACAGTCCGCGGGCGGATTCGCACGCTGAATAATATTCGCCCTTGGGGAAATTTTTTGGCACGCGCGCGAGTTTAGTTTCTCCGGCCGGGATTTTGTCAACGAGTTGGGAAATAATTTTAAGGCTTTCTTCCATCTCGCGAAAACGCACCCAATAACGGGAATAGACGTCGCTGTCGGTCGCCGTTGGAATATTAAAATCCAGCTCCGGGTAGAGGGAATAAGGCTCATCCCGCCGCAAATCGTAAGCGACGCCGGCCGCGCGAAGCGAAGGGCCTGTCACGCCGTAAGAGAGCGCGCTTTCTTTGGTGAGAACGCCCAATCCCTTGGTTCTTTTTTCAAAAATGATGTTCCGGCGGATCAATTTATCGTAATCGGCCAAACGTTTTCTAAATCCCGGAATAAAAGCCTTGATTGCCGGAGCGAACTCCTGGGGAATATCATGGTCGACGCCGCCAAAGCGGAAATAGTCATAGGTTAATCGCTCGCCGGTGGCCATTTCCAGGATATCGAGGATTTGTTCGCGGTCGTCGAAGCAGTAAAAAAACGGAGTAAAGGCTCCCAAATCCAAAAGGAAAGTGCCCATCCATAAAAGGTGGCTGGAAATGCGATTGAGCTCGGTCATCAGAACGCGGATATGTTCCACGCGAGGAGGGGGGACAAGGCCCAGGGCTTTTTCGGCTAACAGCGCGTAACCCATGTTGTAGCTCATGGCGCCCACGTAATCCAAGCGGCCCATATTGGGCCAGCAGCCAAAATAGGTCTGGATTTCCATCATTTTTTCATGATGACGATGCGAATAACCGATGATGGGTTCGCCATCCAGCACCCGCTCACCGGAAAGATGGAGCAGCACGCGCAATACGCCATGCGTGGAAGGGTGTTGGGGTCCGAGGTTCAGATAATAATCTTTGTCTTTTTTAGTCAGGCTTTGCGCTTCTTGGACCCGAAATTCTTTGGCGTCTTCCTCGATCAGCTTTAAAGACTGGGCAACGTCGGATCCTTTGGGCTCGCCTTTGAAACTTTTTAAAAGGGGAAAAATGGTGGAACTTTCGGGAAGCAACAGTCTTTTTAAATGCGGATGCCCGTCAAAAACGATGCCGAACATCTCGTGGATCTCCCGCTCAAACCAGTTGGCGGATTTGAAAATAGAGGAGAGAGTCGGCGCATGCCACGCGCCGTTGCCGGGAACGCCGCCTTCTTTGGGAACAAGGACTTTGACGCAGACGCGCCGGCATCCGTCCCAGCGGTTAAAGTGATAAACCAGCTCCAGACATTCGGCGAAGTCCACAGCGGTCAGACTTTCCAGAAAATAGCGCTGCGCTAAGAACTCACGGGCGACACTTTGAATCTGATCGGGCCGGGCGAGCGCTTCGAATAAAATACCGTTCTTTTTTAAATCCTTTTCGGCAAACTCGTCCGGTTTGATCGTGTCCAAAAGCCACTGTTTCATGTTTCTTTCCACGGTGATACTCAAGATTTCTCGCTTCTCTCGAAATGACACATGATTTACACCTGTTTCCTAAACTCCGCGCGGGACATCGCGTTTTTGTATTCGGCCGGACGCGCGTCTTGGGAGTCGTTGACCGCGGCGGGGGACATCACGCCCTGCGTGCGGCCTTCTTTAATCTGTTTTTGGAGTTCGAGGATGCCCGCGATCAACGCTTCGGGTCTTGGCGGGCAGCCGGGAATGTAAACGTTTACCGGGATGATCTTGTCAATGCCTTCGAGAATGCCGTATTGGCCGGGATATTTGAAGGGGCCGCCGGCGGTCGCGCATCCGCCGAGCGCGATCACATACTTGGGTGAAGGCATCTGGTCATAAA
This sequence comes from Candidatus Omnitrophota bacterium, assembly GCA_016206805.1. Lineage (GTDB taxonomy): Bacteria > Omnitrophota > Gorgyraeia > 2-02-FULL-51-18 > 2-02-FULL-51-18 > JACQQX01. The sequence goes on along the minus strand of JACQQX010000041.1, from coordinate 23,590 downwards.
GGGTCTTAATGCAGGGGACCATCTTGCGCGAAATCGTTCCGGCGACAATCATGAGGTCCGACTGGCGCGGAGAAGGGCGGAACACGCCGAAGCCGAAGCGATCCATATCGAAGCGCGCCGCGCCCCCGGCCATCAGCTCAATCGCGCAGCAAGCCAAGCCGAAAGTCAGCGGCCAAAGCGAGTTGGCGCGCGCCATATTGAAAACGTCTTCCACTTTAAAAAAGCGAACCATGTCGGGAGAGGGGGTTTGGGTGTTTAAATAATGGGGATCCTGGTTTATTTCCACGCGAAGAGTCCCTTTTTCCAGGCATAGAGAATGGCGAAAGAGAGGATGGCTAAAAAGAGCGTCACTTCCACCAGCGCCGCTATGCCGGGGATGTCTTTATAAACGACCAGCACCGGAAACAAAAAAGCCGCCTCCACGTCGAAGGCGATGAAGATGAGGGCGAAAAGATAGTAATTGATATCGAACTGCACCCACGCGCCGCCCAGAGGCACTTCACCGCTCTCATAAGGTTTTGCGCGCATCGCGCCGCGACTTTTGGGACTGACCAGGAGAGGAAGGACGGAATTAATGACAACAAATCCGATGCCAATAATGAAAAAACCCAACACATACGCGTAGTCATGCAACAGCGACATCGCAAAGTCCTTCTAGTTTCAGTGTAACCCTTGCCGGTTTTTTAGGGAAGACGGGAAAGAATGACAGGGTTTATGAACGGAGTATACAAAAAGCGCGAAGGCAAGTCAAATTTCTCTCACGCAATCCACTCAAACCCCCTGTCATTTCGAGGCCGCCAAAGGCGGGCGAGAAATCTTTGTTTCATGAGATTTCTCGGTCTGACGGCCTCGAAATGACAAATAAATTAACAATTTTATCTAAAATTAATCAACTTTTTCACAGGTTTTATTTGGAAAATAAGGGAGCCTCGTGTATACTTTGGTGACTCAATTTCCCGAATGAAAATGACCCGAAAATCCCATCGAAATACGACAAAAATCGTCGCCCTCTTAGCGGCAGGTATTTTCCTTTTCTCCGACATCACGCAGGCCGGTTCCTTAATACGGCCGGCGGCCGACGCGCCTTCTTTTGAGCCGCCTCTTGAATTTTGTTCTTTAAAAGAGCGGTATATTCGTGCCGGGGCGCCGCTGATCATTCACATCCAAGACGCCCATTCCAATCTCTCCGGCCAGGAGAATCTTTCCAAAACCATTGACTCATTGATGACGCGATACAAAATCCACACGGTTCTTGTGGAAGGCGGCACGAAAGACGATACGCTTACTCCCATTAAAAATATCGCATCCGACAAAGTCTGGCGCCGCGTGGCGAGGAAGTTTCTCATCGAAGGCAGGATCTCCGGCGAAGAATATCTCAATCTCACATCCAGTCATCCCATGAAAATGCTCGGCATTGAGGATGAGCGGTTGTACATGCGAAGCCTCCGCGCGTACGCGGAACTGGTGAAAAAAAGAGAAGCTTCTTTGGCATACTTGGCGCGCATCCGCCGGGCGGTGGAGACGCTCAAACGGCGGGTCTATCCGAAAGAGTTATTGGACTACGAGGAATGGTCATCCCCGCAATCTTTTAGCGGGGATCCGGTGGATTCCCGCTTGCGCGGGAATGACAGACTGACCTTACTGATTCAGTTGGCTCAGAAATATTCCATCCCCACTTCTCTTAATCACTTGCCCAAGTCTTTTAATAACCCGGATGAATTGTCAAAGGTCAACTTTGACGCCGTGCTGGATGAAATGGAGCGGTTGGAGGAAGAGGTTTATTCACAGATATTGAAAGGGGTCAGACCCCTGTGGATAAAGAGCGGTTATCCACAGGGGTCTGACCCCTTTAAGCTAAGGGCCATTGACCGTTATCTTCGCCTTCTTGAAAACGCTTACCGGATACAGATGTCCTCTGAGGAATACCGGCTATTTGATTTTAACGAAAAGGATTTCTCGACGCTGTCGATGCTTGCTTTTTTGAACCGCGAGCTTCTGGACCGCGGCGCGTTTGAGGATATGGCGCCGTATGAGGATATTTTGGAGAAGGGCAAGAAAAGCCTGCGGCGGTTTTACGGCTCCGTGGCGGCGCGGGACAGGGCGTTTGTGAGAAACACCGAACGGATTATTGATAAGACAGGCAATGTCATCCCGAGCGAAGTCGAGGGATCAAGTCGATTCCTCGACTACGGCGCAAGCGCCTCCGCTCGGAATGACAAGCGTGCGGTAATTCTCATCGCCGGTGGTTATCACACCGACCATTTGAAGCGGCTTTTCCGCGAAAAAGGCTGGTCCTACGTTATCCTCACCCCCAACATCCGCTCCGAAACCATTCAACGAAAATACGAGGAGGTCCTTTTAGAGCCGCTTGGAAAGGCCGAAAATGGAAAATGGAAAATGGAAAATGGACCACGTTCTCGATCCGCTGTTGCCCATTCTCCCAGTCAGTCCGGAGTCCGCCACAAGGCGTCGGCGGACTCCTCATTGCCCGCGGCAAGTGGAGTCCGCGCGCTTCCCATTCTCGAACCTGCCGCCGCAAGCCGGTTGGCTAGTTTGATGAACGAAGTATCCGGCCACGTTGCAGCAGAGAGCGATGTGCTTTCCGGGAATTTACACGATCAATCCATGAGCTTTCTTAGAAACCTTTCGTTTCATTTAGGAAATCCCTTAATCCGAAAAAATGGCCTACGCGTCAGGCGGCATGGGGCCACTTCGCCCGACGGTCTACGTTTGGATGATCTCATTCAGGCGCTGTCCTTGCAAGAGGTTGTGGTTTCGATAGCTCTACCGTTTAAGTCCACTCCATGGAAGGTAACCATCCGGAGCATTTCGTCGGTTCCGGATAAATTTGAGAGGCAATATCTTTCAAATATTGATGAGGTGCAAACATTATTATTGAAATTAATGATCAAACAAGCGTTTACCCATGTTTCGCCGCTGCGGTTTGTTGATCTGGACAGCGGTTCCGGCGCGTTTGTTCCCGCATTCGGCGATTATCTCAAAAATCTTTTAAGGGTTGATGTCAGAGTGATGGGTGTCGAGCCGATGAAAAGTCTTGTTGAGAATATCCCTTCGCCGGAACGCCGGCTATATCACGCTGATCCTGAGGGCCGATCCGCGCCGAATTATCACAACGTCCCGGGCCTGAGCGTCTCCTCTCAGGATATTGTCACCATCAATAATATCGATTCAAGGCCATGGGCGCTGATTCAGCAGGCAAAAAGGGTGCTCAAGCCCGGAGGGCTATTGATCATCACATTCCTCGGCCATGACGTGATATCGGAAACGTCGCTGGGTCTTATCCGATTCGCCCAATCGCTGATTGATGAACGGGACTACCGGTTGTCGTTTTTTACCGTCCCAGAAGATTACAAAAAACTACTCAACAAGTCTTTTCCATCCCCTCCGGCCATGATGTTGGCAGCTTGGAAACTCACAGCCGCGCGGCTGGCCGCCGACGTTTCGGTGGCGGGGGCATTTCGGAGTGTTTTTCTTTTAGGAGTGTTGATGATCGGAATGGGCGCCGGTTGCTGGACAAGACAGGATCGAAACGCGGGGCCGAGACCGCAGCGTCCTTCGCGAATTGCGGTTCAGGGATCGGCTGAAACTGAGGACACCGCGCCTAAAATGCGGCGACTGGAAGAATTGTTTCGTAGTTTCGAGTCCAGGATTCTTAGCCGTGACAAAAATAACGATACCGTTCAAATGCTGGACGAATTTCATCGGCGTCTTTTAGATTTTCTTCCAGAGGCATACCGTAAGGGCGTCGGGGCCGCGTTGGACTCAAAAGCCGGGAATCGCGCTCTTTACGGGCGCATTCGCGCTTATGCGGCAGGACACGGCTTTATTGTTGTTTACAAGGGAGAGTGGTTGTTCAAAAAAACAAATTTTGAAAGAAGCTACGTTCCCCTCAATGGAATTTATCCGGTCAAAAGCACGGTTAGGCTAAACGACATGCCCGGAAATCCCGCCGTCCCTGTGGTGTCCAATCCGGAAATGAAAGAAGCCGGAGTGATCGGAAAGACGGTAAGCGTTGGCGGGGAGGCGTTGTTTTCACAGCCCATGGTGTATGAGGATCCATTCAGATCCCATGTAGAGAAAATCCGGAGCGAAATGTTTCGAATCCAAGAAAAGCTTGAAGCGTTAAGGCGCGTGGAGGATATACCGCTTATGTTTGAGAGCGGAGGGGCGAATGATGTCAATCTAGATCGGGCTTTTTCCATGTCCAGGCTAAAATTATTTTCTTTGGTGGGGAATCCGGAGAACGCCGAGCCGTTGTTTCTACAATCCATCGCCACCCATGAATACGGGCATCATTTGGATAATGGAAACCCTATCTTTAACAAGAATTTTAATGAAAACCGCTGGGGATCGGCGGACAGCGAAGGCCGTGCCATGCTGGTCGATTTTCGTCACGGAGGGCTTTTGGGGCTATTTGATTTTCTCGTGAATGAGAGCCAGCTTCTGCCGGATCGCCGGTCCGCCAGAAAGCGCATTCGTGATGAAATGCTCCGACTGATCGAAAAAAATCCCGGCCGGTATGGGTTTATCGTTAGGCCCGAAATGTCCTTGTCCGTCCAAACACAAATCGCGCTGCAATTCTGGAAATTTGCTCAAAACGAACGACCAAGAGATAGAATTTTCCAGGACGTTTGCCGGGCATTGGGCTACGAAGATCTCCCTGGTTTCGTTAGGCGCTCGTCCACGGTTCCCCCGGGAGCGCGGCTGGCGGAACTCAAATCCCAAGCCACGCCCGTCTCTTTGACTGAGCGTAAAGTCTTGGAGCGGCACGATACTCCAATGGATTTAAAATCTTTGATGGATGCTTATGGCGAGCTCTTATGGGGAATGACTATGGAAGAAGTCGCCGAAGAGTTGGCGGTGCCTTATGAAATCTTAATGCCATATTTTAAACGTAATCCAGGGCATTTTCAGCGATACCACATCGCAGGATATTCACGGCGTGAAACTGAACGAATGATGCAGGCAGAAACCCTAGCATTCCGTTTTTACGCGGATTTGGTCAACCCGCAGCTTCCCTTCTATCGCAAAATCCAAGCGGGGTATTTCGAGCTATCCGATTATATCCGACAGCACGATAGTGTCCGCACACTTTTGGGAATAAAAGCCGACGAGCCGATCACGCCTTCCCATATTAAGAAAATCGCGCGCAAACTATCTTATCTTATTCGCCGGGGATTTCTGGTAGTGAGAGAAATAAAGGGGAGCGACAGAATGATCGGATTGGGTAGTGAGGCCAGGCGTTCGGATGAGGATATTGTATTATCAAAACATCCGGATAAGGCGGACCTTGGCATTGACGCTTTTCTTCGATTGCCTGACAGGCCGGAAGCGGATCCTTTAAAACAGATTGTTGCTGAAGAAGCCTGGGACGCCGTTGGACGCGCTATTAGTAGGCTTAAGCCAGAATGGAAGGAGCCGCTTTTATTGATTATCCGAGGCACAAGTTATGAACAAGCCGCGGAAGAACTGAATATCTCTTCAGGCAAATTACGCGAAATAGTGTATCGAGCTAGAAAGTTCATCAAGGAGCGAAGTTCCGGGTTTCCGTATGGTCGTCGTGCCAAGGTAAGACTTGTTGAGGAGAGGGTGAGTCGCATTAAGAAAGCTCGTTTTGATCGCCGAGTGGGTGAATTGGTCGATTTCATAAGGGCCTCATCTTATTTATCTAGGTCTTTGCGCGGGCTCCGAGAGGATGCTGAGGTTTACTATCATTTTAAGCGGGGAATACAAATCATTCCGGCTTCTTCCGGCCAATCCGCTGAAACCATTCTCCAGACTCCAGAAGATGCCGTACTGCTTTTTACTCTACGCTACCATGCGGATGGACGAGAAACTCTCTACCTTGAGGATGAGGACTTTCAAACAATGCGAGAAACAGGAGCTCCTCTGGCTATGCTGACTCCATCCGGGTTCGTTCGAATGTATGATTTTGCGCACCGTGATTTCACTTCGAAGGACGTGGCGCTAAAAATCACTGCCGCGCGGCTGGCGGAGCGTGGAAAGGCGATCTCATGGGATGGGTTTCCATCGCGGGTTGCCATCGTTACTTCGGAAGCGGTTCCGTTCGCAAAAGGGGGAGGCCTCGGGGATTCGGCGGCTCAACAGGCCGCGGCTATCGCGCGGCAGGGTTCGAGGGATGAGCGGGGGAGACCGCGTGTTTCGTTAGTCATGCCGGAGTACCGGCGCAAAATCAATGGAAACTCAGCGCCGCCGGATTTTGAAGTCCGATCGACAGGGATTGAATATTCAGTTCCTGTCGGAAACGCGCAAGTTCCCGGCGCGGTGAAACACGCGGTAGTCAACGGGGTTGACCACTGGCTTTTTCACGCTTCGGATCCGTCCCTGGATTATACGCACCATCTCTACGACACCACTTATCCGGACTCCGCGCTTGGGCAGGCTGTTTTTATCTCACGCAGTGTGATGGAGATCATTCCTAAATTAGTTCAAAAAAACCTGATGCCCGCCCCCGATGTCATTCACGCTCATGACTGGATGACGGCTCTTGTCCCCATCCTGGCGAGGCTCGAACACTCCAGCTGGCATCTTGATGAGAGAAATGATTTTAAAGACTCGCTTTCCCGGGCCATGTATTTTTACAGAATCCACAACGCCGGGCTCTCTTATCAGGGCCAATTTCCGGATGAGTGGTTCGGCATGCTCGGCCTTCATCTGACGGATCCGGCCCAATACGCCCGTGATTTTTCGCTTCGAGGCGGGTTTAATTTGGCGCGGGCGGCCATGGCGCTTGCCGACGGGGTCGATCCGGTCAGCCGGGGATACGGCGGGGAAATTCTCGGCGATCCTTCTCTGACGGAGGGTTTGGGTGAAGTCGCCGGAAGGAGACTCCAGGAAGGAGCGTGGCACCCGATCGCCAACGGACTGGACAAGGGAAACGGGAACGGCTCCGGCGCTTATCGCGGGTTTACGGACGCTGAACAGATGAAAAAAATAAAACCCATGGCGAAGACCGAATTGCAAAAGCGGTTTGGTTTGAAGGTTGATCCGAAAGCGCCGATCATTTCCATGATCGCCCGGTTGGATCCGGACCAAAAGGGAACGGGTCTTGTGCGGGACAACGTCGAAAAGTTCCTGAGGCTCGGCGCGCAAGTCATTATTTTCAATGACATGAACGGTTTTGACGAGGAAAAGGCGAACTTTAGAAATCTGGCGCAATACCTTTGGCAGAGCGGGTATGACGGACGGTTCCGTTTTTATCTGAACGATCCGGACGATCGTTTGGACAGGGGCCCGGTGGACTTGGAAGGCTACAGGATCGATTCCAACGACAAACTCGTGTATGCGGGGAGCGACCTGTTTCTTGTGCCCTCCAAAACGGAGCCGTTTGGCCTGACTCCCCCAATCGCGATGCTTTACGGAACGGTTCCCATCGTGAGAAAAACGGGCGGCCTTCAGGACACGGTTCGGTCTTTTCACACCCAGAGGCGCCCTGACGGAAACGGTTTTATTTTTGAGGGATACGATAAAGATGAGTTGTTTGGGGCCATCGTGGAAGCGATGGCTGTTTATAACCGTCCGGCCGAATGGAAAGAAGTGGTCTCCAACGCGCTGAACTCGGATTATTCATGGGATAGACGGGTGCAGGAATTCGGGGAGTATTATCTGACACCGTTTGAGCGCTTGCTTCGTCATGCGATGTCCCGGGTAATGAGTTACGCGTCTCCTGCCGATCGGATGACTCACGCGCAGCGGCGTTTTTCCGCGCTTAAGGCGGCTTACCCGTTTTTCAAGGAACCTATTGACAGCGCGTGGGGCTCGATCCGCGCCCGAGGACGAACGGGACGCGGCGCGCGATTGGCGGAAGCGGCGGGTGACCGAAAGAATTGGGCTTTACGGACGCTTCAGGAAACGGCCGAACAGCTTTTGGAGTTTGTGTTACGGGAGGGCGACCGACCGTTTTGGCGTCCTACCGAGGCGGAAAAAGAGAAAGAACAAAAAGATTTGGAAAAACGGGTGAATGACTTAACAACCGAACTAAAAAACTTGAAAGCCGGCGCCAGCCCGGAAGAACTCCTGATCGCGAAAGGTTTTACAAAAATTCTGACAAACGATCCAAGGGTTCCGGCTTTCGTCCAATCTCTGGACAAAAACCAGGACCCTTCCAAAACTGTTTGTTCCACAGGCATTGTTGTCGCTCTCCCGGAGCCGGACCGGAAAAAATCCATTGGCCGTATTTTTACGTCGTCCATCTGGTGGTCCCTGGATTATTGGTATGAGATTCGGCGAGAAGGTCACAGGGACTATAAAGACGGGATGCATCTTTACGAGGATAGTTTTTCGTTGCCGATTGACCCTTCGTCGCAAGACGGATTCCGCGTTTTCTCGTTCCAAAAAATGGGAACGAGGGAAGAATGGCATCCGGTCCCGGCCGCGATCGAGGGAGCGGCTGTGGCGGCCAGGCACCATAGTAAAATCCATCCCTATTGGTACGTATGGCCTCGTGACGCCGCCCTGCTCATCAAAGGCCTTATCCATTTGGTTCAATACGTGGATTTGCCGCCTGACCTTAAGCGCCGCATCAACCACAAAATCCACGCCTACCTTTTTCAATACATGGCCAAGGTTTTTGAGGAAGACGACAAAAGCCGGTCACGGAACTTCCCGGATTTGCTGGGTTTCGCCAAATGGGAGGTGGATGGGACGATATATTCCGGACCATGGGGCAACCCGCAGTTTGACGGCGCGGCGCTGACGGTTGTAACTTACGTCGATCAAGCGTTGGCGCGTATGGAGCAAACCCCGGGCACGGCGACGAATGATCAGCTCCGAAAAGAGACATGGCCCATCGTTCAGCGACTGACGGCTTTTGTCAGCAGGACGGCGGATCAGCCTTGCTTTGACCTTTGGGAGGAATTGTACGGACTGCATTTTTATACACGAATGGCTCAGGCGCGCGCCTTGGATAAGGCCGTTGTTTTAGCCAAGCGCCTGAGCATCGCCGGCGAAGAAATCGAACGTTGGGAGGCGAAAGCGGTTGAAATACGGCAAAATATCCGCAAAGACCACATCAAGCCGCTGGACCAGGTTTTGCGGGAGATGCGATATCTTCACGAGGACGACAAAAACAAAAAACAACTCCCACTAATTCTTGAATTGCGGGAGGCGATCAAACAAAAATATCTCGAAGCCCAGTACGGGGACGAAGAGGCCGACACAAAGGCGGGCGATTTTGAAATTATTGTTTCGACGGTTACCGAACAGGACAGGCGTACCGTAAGGCCCATTGATTCCTCGGTGATAGGCGCCATTATTCACAGCATCGAGGAAAGCCGTGAAGGCATGCCTTTCTTGACGGCCGTTGATCTTCATGTGATTCAAACTTTTGCGGCCCATGAAATCGTGTTTCGTTCGCTTTACCCCATCAACGGGGAGTGGAAAGATGAGAATGGCCCGAGGAAGGGGCAGGGAATCGGGCGCTATCCTCTGGATGGCTATGTGGGTCAGAATCCCTGGTATCTGACAACGGCCTGGTACGGCCGGCTTCTTTTTTACATGCTCCGGCTTTTCGCGGAAAACCCCAATCCTCGCATTAATCCCCAGGCGTTCCACATCCTGTTGGGCACGGATGTGAGGGCCAGCACTCAGGATAAAGTTCTTGAAAAAGCTTTGGGTTATTTGGATTGGATAACCAGCCATATGCGTCATCTGAACGGGCAGGTCATGAGTGAGCAGCTTAACGCGAAGACGGGCGAGCCTGCCGGGGCGCTGGAGCTGGCCTGGAGCCTGAGGGAGTTCAACCGGCTCGTGAATGATTTGCTTCGTTTCATTTCGGACATGGAATCAGCGGACCAGACTCCTTCCGCCGCGCGGTTGGCGACCGGTCGTCGGGAAGAGGGCGATTTTAACGACAAGGGAATGGCGGTCACCCTCGACGGTGTTCGCCGAACCATCGATCGGATTCGCGCGGCCGCTGGTGAGTTGAGCGGAGGCGTTTCCCGCATCGCGCCGGGAGCCGAGATTTTTTTGACGGGGAGTTTTGCCCGCGGCGCGATGCGACTGGGTCTGTTTCCCGATCAGGCGGCTCTCAATTACATCACTCAGGACATCGCCGACTACGGGGACGCGTTCTTTAATGTTATTTATCCCCAGCGGCTTCATCGTGCCGGAAAAGCCGCCGCGGTTTTCCCTTCGGATATCGACATCCGGTTTGGAGGCGCCGCGCTGGATCGCTCGAGCCAGGTGGAGATCCAGCGGCTTTTGGAGAGGATTTTCCGGAACCACCGTGTATTCATTCACGCCGTTGATTGGACAACCGCCCACGATAAACCGCTTGAGGTTCTGTCGGGGTTTTTGACGCGCCTGGAAAACGAGCTTCCCGTGGTCGCTTCTTTTGAAAGGGCCGTGCGGGAGGCGGCGGCCGGCGTGAGTTTAAGAGAAAATATCAACGAGTTGACTATTTACGGTCCGAGCGAAGCAGCGCTGGCCAACGTGAGAATCAGCTCTCAAGGTCTGGAAGACGTCGGCGGATGGATCACTCCTTTTGAGGTCGCTCTCCGAGCCATCCTGGGCCTATTACAACAAACCCCCTCGCCAAACTTAATCCCTCATTTTCAAATTCTTCCACTGGCGGAAGTCCATGTGGCGGGAGATGACTCCGCGCGGCCCCTTGCCGGGCGCGGGGCAAGGCCGGCGGGGAAAGAACCGGCGGAAGGCGGAAGGCCGAGGGCGGAAGCAGCCCAGACCGATTCTCCTTCAGCCTCAAATGCCGCGCGGCTGGCGGGAAAAATGGATCGCCGGGAAACACTGTTAGCGCTTTTAGGGGCCGCCGGATCTATTTATTTAATAAGCCTTTTTTATGACTTCTTAAGCGGGGACAGACCCCGAGGGAATGAGCGGACGGAGCCTCAATCGGCGAAAGAGGAGCGTTCCGAGCGGGTACTGGCAGGGCTGAAGCGATTCTTTGATGAAATTCGTCCTGGTCTCAGCGCCAACGAAAGGGCCTGGGTGGACGAGTTTCTCAACGTCCCCAACAAGCTGCTCATGATTTTTCCGGATATCGGCGATGAGGATCCCCAGCCGCCTCGGCCGGCCGCGGCCGTGAAGATAAACGATACCATCGGAGCCAAGGATACGCGACAGCTCACTTTAAACGTTAACCATTTCGAGAAACTTCTGGAGTCGGCCGGACGGAATGCCGCCACCCGCCACGCGCTTATTGCTTTGGCGCTCAAGGAAGGCTCCACATTGTCCGATATGAAAGCGCATCCGAAAGAGTACCGCAGGCTCAATGCCTTGGCTGAGGATTTTTTCCGCAGGGCCGAGGCCGGCGATTTGCCCGACTGGTTTTGCGCGCAATTGGCCGACCGGCTTATCGAGATGGAGCTTTTCGGATACCGGGCGCCGCTGGAATATTTCAGAAGGCTTGGCGTCGAAAGATTGCCGGACGATGGTCCGGCTCGGCGCTGGAGCTCGCTGCTTTTAATGTCTAAAAATGACGACGATTTGAGGCTCAATATTTTCCTGAGCGAAGTGCAGTTATTTGACCGCCGGTTGTGGCAGCGGATCGCCGAGATGGCGCGCGCGCGCGGGAAAGCTTTCGCAAAACCGAAAGAGGGCGGCGTGGAGTGGACGTTCAAGCCGGGAGCGCTGCGCTTTTTGAGATCCGGGCAACCTAAGAATGAAAATAATTCCTCAACCGCCGCGCGGTTGGCGGCGCGGGATTATCTTGCTGATTTGGAAAACCGGATAAATAATTTAAAAAGCGTTCAGGATATTTGGGAATTATTGCATGACTGGTCTCAAGTTAGAGAGCGGGAGGGAGAGGAGGAGGCTGAACGATGGATCCCGCGTCTCCGGGAGGCCATTTATCATTACTACGAGGCCAGCATTCCCGCCGCCAGCGACGTGTCAACGGCGCGTTCATTGCGGAGAAGCTTTCTGAAAATTAGTCGCATCGCGTTCACCCAAGAGCGACGGGCCGCCCTTACGCGTCTAACCGCCGACGTGATCGCCAAGCTCCAAAAGCGCCCCGGGTCGCGGTTGGCGGAAAAGAGGGATTGGGGCTTTACGGTTTTGGATCGGGCGATCGGGGAGACGGAGCGGATTCTTTCCTTGTTGGGGCGCGTTGGCCTGACTCCGGAAGAAAGGAGCCAGATGCGTCTGGGCTTTGAAAAGATCCGCCGCGCTCTTATTTTAATCAAAAATCGGGGTTTACGGTTCACCGATCTCTGGGACGGGGGTTTAGGAAAGGTTCTTAACAAATTGATGTCCGCGATGGACGCGATCGTCGGGAGATTTCATGACAGCCCGTTCCGGTATGAAAACGAGCTTGCCGGTTCGATGAAAAGATTGCGGCATTATTTATTAATCATTAAACCCGACGATTCTTTTAATGCTGTCTTGAAGGATTCGGAGGAGCTGGTTTACGCGGTGGAGGGGGCCTGGTGGGGCGATGACCGGGAAAATCCGGTCTCCTTATGGCGGAAGACAGCGGTGGCTTTGTATGAAAGGCTCCTGGAAATCAAGGCGGCCCCCAACTGGCGCGATCAGCTGGCCGAACCGTTTTTTGTTTTTTCCATCGCGTTTCTTCCCGATCTGATCGAGGCGGCAACCCGTTTTCTTACCGAGAGTCAAATCCAGCGGGAAATTATTTCTTCCGCGGAGTCGCTCCTGGAGTTTTTCAGTCTCCACGGCCATGATCTTATGGCCAGGCGATGGCTTCTGCAGATGGGCGCCCACGAACGGTGGACGGAGTTTCATCGGGAAGCGGTTTGTGAGCTTGTCAGGATCGCCGCGGGCGCCCCCGATCTCAAGGACCATCTTTTTTCTTTATTTGAAAGCCAAAACCCGAATTGGCGCCGCGGAGCAAGGGATGTTATCGCGGCGCTGGATCGGCCCGATCCTCCCGGGGCAAGGCTGGCGAGCAAACCGCACCCAAGATTTGAATCTCACCGAAATGGACGGGCGCGGCGGGCGATAAGGGCAGGTAAGAGGGAAGAGGTAAGAGGGGAGAGGGAAAACGATCCATCATCCGCTTTTGAAACCCGCGTAGGGGCGCGATGGGTCGCGCCCGGGGAAGGAGATCGGGAGCCGGTTGCGCTGTTAGCAAGCGATATCTTGCCACGACCCTTACAGAGAGGAAGCAGGCTTTCTCGGCCCGAAATTTTGAGCCTGGAACGATCCTTTTCGGAGGCGGTGAGGTTGAATGAACTGCCTGAGCGCTTGGCTTATCCGGTGAGGATAGGGAAGGGAGCGGGGTTTGCGGTTCGAGAGGAAGATGGTGGGGTTTTATGGGATGGAATGAGGCGGCCTATTTTGCGGATACGTGGTGGGTCAAGCGAAAGTCGATTCCCGATGGAAGCATTCGGGAATGACAGGTTTGGCAGAGATGAAATGGAGGTCCTGTTTGCTCGAATTCACCAGCTTGGGCTGGATGTTACCGAAGATGTCCGAGATGGCAAGCCTCTCTTAATCAGAGTAACTGATGATTGGGAGAATATGAAACCAGCTAGGCGTTATGCGTTGGTCAAGAGCATCGAGTTTATCCGCCAGAATTTCAATAATGTGCGTTTTAAGGCTGATGACCTTTCGGATGATTTGGTAGGTTTTGAGCCGGAAAAAACGATTAATGTGTTTCCGGCGCATTTAGAAGAACAAGCGCTGACAAAAAAGGGGATGGGTGTTTTGGTCTGGGAAGAAGATAGCCATCAGGATTTTCTGCCGTTTACGGCGATGTTTATGGCGGCTATTGCCGAGGGAAGATTGGAGTACCGTGACCTGGACGATAAAGGGATCCAGCTTTTCCAAACGCTGATCCGCGGAGGTATTCACGCTTCTTTCCGGTTAACTCCTGAGGTCTACGAAGCGATGCAGAATTTTGATGAGGATTTTGATTACTCCCAAACCACGGTCAAGGCCTTGGGGCGGTTGTTAGGCAACGCCCTCGCCGCAGCCCGTTTGGCCTTACACGCGGCCGGCATCGCTGCTTGACAGTGTGCTTTCTTGATCCAGATGTGGGTTACCAGCTTAGCCAATTTTTTTTCTTTTTGATAGATCTTTTCGACAAGCATAAGACTTTCTTCGGAAACGATTTTTTTGGGCGCATGTTTTAACATAACCCGAGTATCCTCGATTGATCACAAGTTGTCAATAAAACAAGATTTCTCATCCGCCTGCGGCGGATTCGAAATGACAAGGGAGCCGCTGGTTATGCCCACCACATATAGCGTCACGCTTGTCACGCGGCCCTTTATCTGGTTATAATGAGCCCATGGAGCAGTCCACGGAATACCTTGGCGTGCTGGTCACTTTTTTGATTGCGACGGGCATCGCGGGGGCCATTCTTTTTCTCAATAAGATTCTCGGACCGAAAAACAAGCAGTCGGTTGAGAAGTCCGAACCCTTTGAATGCGGTTTATCCCAGGCCGCGCCGGTTGGCGGGCGGCTTTCCGTCAAATTTTACCTGGTGGCCATGCTTTTTATCCTTTTTGACGTGGAAATCGTATGGCTTTTCCCCTGGGCGGTCATTCTGAAAGACTTGAAATGGGCAGGGATCACCGTGATGTTTTCATTTTTGGCGCTGTTGGCGCTGGGATTTGTTTATGCCTGGAAAAAAGGAGCTTTGGAATGGGAGCGGTAGCGGAAGGCGGCGTTAATCTCGAAAAGTTTGGTTTTATGACCACAAAGCTCAACGATGCCATTGGCTGGGCGCGCAAGTTCTCCATTTTCCAATACCCCTTCGTCACGGCCTGCTGCGGCATGGAGTACATGGCCACCGCCTGCGCGCATTATGACGTGGATCGTTTCGGCGCCGGTTTCCCGCGTTTTTCACCGCGCCAAGCGGATGTTCTTTTTGTCGTCGGCACGATCAGCCAAAAGATGGCCCCCGTTTTGAAAAAAATCTATGACCAGATGTGCGAACCCAAGTGGGTGGTGGCTTTCGGCGTTTGCACCTGCACCGGCGGTTTTTATGACAATTACGCGACGGTCATGGGCATCGACCACATCATTCCCGTGGATGTGTACATCCCCGGATGCCCGCCAAGGCCGGAAAATGTGCTGGATGGACTGATGAAATTGCAGGATAAGATTCAAAACCAGAAGCAGGAGGTCTAAGATGTCATCCCGAGTCCCCTTTCAGGGGATAAACTCCGCGAGGGATCAGCTTGATTCCTCGACTTCGGCGCAAGCGCCTGCGCTCGGAATGACAATTGTTTTATGAATTTAGCCGAGAAGATTAAGCAAAAATATTCCTCAATGGTTCTTGAGGCGACGGCGATTGCCGGCGGCGACCCGACGATTGTCGCCAAAAAGGAAACGATTAAAAATCTCATGACGGCTCTTCGCGATGATGTTGATTTCCAGTTCAATGTGCTGATGGACCTTTTTGGAGTGGATTATTTATTCTGGGAGGAAAAAGAAAAGCGTTTTGAAGTGGTTTATAACATTTATTCCATTTCCAAAAAACACCGTTTGTTCGTGAAAGTGCCGGTAAAGGAGACGGACGCGGCCCTGGATTCGGTCACTGATGTCTGGCCGGCGGCGAACTGGTTTGAGCGGGAAGTGTGGGACATGTTCGGCATCCGTTTCAACGGCCACCCCAATCTGAAGCGGATTTTGATGTATGAGGAGTTTAAAGGGCACCCTCTGAGGAAAGATTATCCGTATAATAAACGACAACCGTTGATTGGGCCGATGCATTGAACGATGATCAGTATTCAGTAGTCAGTAGTCAGCAGTCAGGGAAAAGACTTATTTCCTTTTTTTTCGCCGTCAGCTGTCTTCTAACTTCTAACTACTGTCTGAATTCTTTCGCCGCCGACGGGAAACGCTCGGGGTTTTTGCAGGAAGCGGACCTGGCGTATCAGCGCGGCCACCTGAAGCGGTCCACCGAGCTCTATGAAAAGGCGGTGCAGGAGGACCCGGCGAATGCCGACGCTTTTTTGAGTTTGGGCGTTAATTATGCCGAAGAAGAGAAGTGGGACCAGTCGCTGGAAGCCTTGAAAAAGGCGGGCGAGTTGGATGCCAAAAACGCCGAGGCTTTTATCAATCTTTCTCTTGTTTACCTTGAGAAGGAAGATTACGATAACGCCGTTACGTTCGCGCGCAAGGCGGTTGGGTTGACGCCTGGCAATGCCAAGGCCCATCACACGCTGGGTCTGGCGCTCGAAGGGGCCGGAGAGACGGTGAAGGCCCTAGCCGCTTACAAAAAAGGCGCCGCCGGCGATCGCAAAAATACCGACATCTGGCTTTCGATCGGCAATCTTTATAGCCGGCAATCGGATTTGAAAGAGGCCCGGGAGGCTTATGAAAAAGCCATCTCGGCCGACCCTAACAATATTTTCGCGTACTCGAATATCGCCTATGTAATTCAGGAAATGGGCGAGAACAAAAAGGCCATCGAGTATATGAGGCGCGCGGTGGAAATCGCGCCGGAGGACGCGCTGGCCTGGTATGACCTGGGACACGCGTATACGGAAGAAGGCCAAACGGCCCAGGCGGTTCAGGCTTTTGAAAAAAGCGTTTCGCTGGACGCGAATTTCTACAAAGCCTGTTTGAGTCTGGCGCTGGCTTATGAGAAAGAAAGGCAGTTGTCGAAGGCCGCCGAGTATTACACCAAGGCGATGTCTTTGACGGACGACCCAAGACTGAAAGAAGCTATTTTAAGGCAAATCACCCGCTCCAACGAGTAGTCATTCCGAGCTCTGCCGAGGAATCAACTCGATCCCTCGACTCGTTTTCGACTCGATCGGGATGACCAGGAGAAACGGGGATCGGGATGATCAGGAGATTGTTGTTTTGAGTTTGAAAGAAAAGCGTTCCATGCTTTTGAATGTCGGCCCCCAACACCCGGCCATGCACGGCATCGTGCATATCACGGTCGAGTTGGAAGGCGAAACCGTCACTTCCGCCGATGTGGAAATCGGCTACCTGCATCGCGCGTTCGAAAAAATGTGCGAACAAGGCCCCTACAATAACGCGATTCCTTACACCGACCGTCTCAATTACGTCTCGCCGCTCATCAATAACATCGGCTATTGCCTGGCCGTCGAGAAACTGTTGGGCGTGAAGGCCCCCGAGCGCGCGCAGTATATCCGTGTGATCATGAGTGAGATTTCGCGCGTCACCGACCACTTGACCTGCATCGGCGCTTCGGCGATGGAGTTGGGCGCTTTCACCGTTTTCCTGTACATGATCAAGGCCCGCGAATATTTGTATGAAATTTTGGAAGAGGTGACAGGAGCGCGCCTGACGATTTCCTACGCGCGCGTGGGAGGCCTCAAATCCGATCTGCCGGAGGGTTTTGAAGAGAAATGCCGCAAAGCGCTTAAAGAAACCTATAAAATTTTGAAGGAAGTCGAGGCGCTGCTCAATAAAAACCGCATTTTTGTCGATCGCCTGAAAGACATCGGTGTTATTTCCCAGCAGGACGCGTTGGCTTATGGAGTGACGGGCCCGTTTTTACGATCAACGGGCGTGGATTATGATGTGCGCAAAGCGCAGCCTTATTTGGTTTACGACCGGCTGGATTTTGATATTCCCATTGGCGAACATGGAGACAATCTGGACCGTTATTATGTGCGCATGGAGGAGATGCATCAGAGCATTCGCATCACCGAGCAGGCTTTGAGGGATCTTCCCAAGGGAGAAATCTCAGCTGGGGATTTTGGCCGAGTGCTGACGGCGGCTGAAATGGTGGACCAGGCCAAGATGGGTCAAACCGGTGATTTTAAAACAGTCGAAGTGGATTTGGATCCCACGCTCGAAGGAACCACCAAGCGGTATCATGACGATGTCTATTCGGATGACAAGCGCGTGTCCTTGCCGGCCAAAGAAGACACTTATGGCAATATCGAGGGGTTGATGAACCACTTTAAACTGGTGATGCACGGCCATGGTTTGAGGCCGCCCAAAGGAGAAGCTTATTTTCCGGTGGAAGGCGCCAATGGAGAACTGGGTTTTTATGTGGTCAGCGATGGCTCAGACCGGCCCTATCGCGTGCGGGTGCGCCCGCCCTGTTTTGCCATCATGTCGGCTTTGCACAAAATGGTGGTGGGTGAAATGGTGGCGGATATCGTTCCCACTTTTGGATCGGTGAATATGATCGGGGGAGAACTGGACAGATAATGATAAGCACGAAATCCGAAACTCGAAGCACGAAACAAATTCAAAATTAAAATGACACAAATATCAAACAAGACGTTTAGAGCATTGAAATTTGAAAAATTAGAATTTGTTTCGAATTTCGTGTTTCGTGCTTCGGATTTAATCAATCTATGAGCGAGTTTCTTTTGAAAAGTCTAGATGCTGAAGCGGAACGGATCCTTTCTAAGTACGATCAGAAAAAAGCGGCGACGCTTCCTCTCCTGCATCTGGCCCAGGACAAGGTGGGTTATGTGACGCCAGAGGTTGAGGCCTGGGTTTCCAAGTGGACGGAAATTCCCGTAGTGCATGTGCGGGAAGTGGTGATGTTTTATTCGATGTACCACAAAAAACCCGCGGGACGCCATCACATCCGTTTTTGCACGACCACCACTTGCGCCCTGCTCGGCGGCGACAAAATTTTAAATCATTTGAAGAAAAAAATTGGTATCGATAACGGCGGTGTCTCCGCGGACGGCAAATTTTCTCTCGAAGAAGCCGAATGTCTCTGCGCTTGTGAGATGGCGCCGATGATGCAGGTGGGGGACGAGTATCACGGAGATTTGACGGAAAAAAAAGTGGATGAAATAATCGATGTCATTTCGAGGTCGCCGCAGGCGGCCGAGAAATCTTGACAGAATAAGGAAAATTCTTGGAACCCATTCTATCACGTAACTTCAATGTTCCAAATGCCTGGAAACTCTCAGTCGCCGAATCACGCGGGGCTTACGAGACGGCGCGCAAAACGCTTACGTCCATGAAGCCGGATGAAATCACGCAGGTCGTGACCGCGGCGAATCTGCGTGGCTTGGGCGGTGCCGGATTTCCTACGGGAAAGAAATGGCAATTTTTGCCGAAAGAAACCACTAAACCCATTTACCTCGTCGTGAATGCCGACGAGGGCGAGCCGGGCACTTTTAAGGACCGTTATATTCTGGAACGCGATCCGCACCAGATGATCGAGGGAATCATTATCAGCGCTTTCGCGATCCGGTCCCACAAAGCCTATATTTATATCCGCGGAGAATACGTTGAGCCTTTTCGCCGCCTTCAATCAGCCGTTGATGAAGCTTACGCCAAAAACTTTCTCGGCAAAAATATTTTTGGATCCGGCTGGGATTTGGACCTTGTGGTCCATCGGGGCGCCGGCGCTTATATTTGCGGAGAAGAGACCGCGCTTTTGAATTCTCTGGAAGGCGGGAAAGGTTTTCCGCGCCTGAAACCGCCTTTTCCGGCCATTGTCGGGCTTTTTGGTTGCCCGACGATTATCAACAACGTCGAGACGCTGGCCTGCGTGCCGCCTATTTTGAAAAATGGCGCCGAGTGGTTTTCTAAACTCGGTTCACCAGGCAATGGCGGGACGCATTTATTCAGCGTTTCCGGGCACGTGAAAAAGCCGGGGGTTTACGAGCTTCCGATGGGGACATTGCTGCGGGAGATCATTGAAAAGCATGCCGGCGGTTTGCGGGACGGCCGGAAGTTGAAGGCGGTGATCCCCGGGGGAATTTCCGCCAAGATTTTAACGGCGAATGAAATCGACGTCAAAATGGACTATGACGGCTTGAAGGCCGCCGGCACGATGCTGGGCTCGGCTGGCGTCATCGTGATGGACGACACCACCTGCATGGTGGGGGCCCTTTACCTCGCCTGTAAATTTTTCGCGCATGAGTCCTGCGGGCAGTGCTCGCCCTGCCGCGAAGGCACCGGCTGGGCGTTTAAAATCGTGAAGCGGATTTATGAGGGCCAGGGGAGCGTGAAGGATTTGGACACGCTTCTTAAAATCGCTTCCAACATGGAAGGCCGCACCATTTGCGTTTTCGCCGACGCGGCCGCATGGCCGATTCAGAGTTATATCACCAAGTTTAGAAGTGAATTTGAAGAATACATAGGGAGGAATGTAAAATTAGAAATGCAAAATGTAAAATAAGGTGTCGCTGACGCGACCTTTATAGAAGTCCCGAAGGGACTCCGTTTTTTACATTTTTCATTCTACATTTTTCATTGAACATGGCCAACATTACCATTGACGGAAAGCCTTATACCGTAAAAGACGGCATTACGATTATTGAGGCCATTGATCAGGCGCGGATTCCTCTGCCGCGTTATTGTTACCATCCCGGTCTTTCCATCGCCGGCAATTGCCGCATCTGCCAGGTGGAAGTGGAGAAGATGCCTCGCACGGTGATTGCCTGCAATACGCGCGTGGCCGAAGGCATGGTGATTCACACGCAGTCCTCCAAAGCCAAAGAGTCTCAGCGGGTCGTCCTCGAGTTTCTTTTGGCCAACCATCCGCTGGATTGCCCTGTTTGCGACCAGTCGGGCGAGTGCAAACTTCAGGATTATTACATGGAAGTCGGCCTGTACGATCCCATGTTTGACGACATGAAAGTCAAAAAAACCAAAAAGGCTTTTCCGATCGGCCCCAACGTGATGCTGGACCAGGAGCGCTGCATTCTGTGCACGCGCTGCGTGCGCTATGCCGATGAAGTCACCCAAACCCATGAGTTCGGCGTGTTTAACCGCGGCGATCATTCGGAGCTGGATGTTTATCCGGGCAAAACTTGGGAAGGCAAGTACGCGGGCAATGTGGTGGATATCTGCCCGGTAGGCGCTTTAACCGACAGGGATTTTCGTTTCAAAATGCGCGTGTGGTATCTGGGCTCCCAGTCATCGGTTTGTCCGGGGTGTTCCCGCGGCTGCAATATCGAAATCCATTATGAAAAATCCCGCCCTTATCATTTGAAAGAATCGCGGGTCATGCGCTTAAAACCCAGGGAGAATCAGGCGGTCAACCAGTGGTGGATGTGCGACGAGGGACGCTATGGCTACAAGTCCATCGATGAAAATCGTTTCAGGCCCGTGACGGATTGGAAAACCACTTTTGAAAAAGTTGTGACGCATCTTTCCGCGGCCGTACCTGAGCGTTGGGCGGTACTGGCTTCTCCTCAAAACACCAATGAGGAGTTGTATCTGGTGAAGCGCATTTTCAAAGACGCGCTCAAGTGGCAGCAGATCGCTTTTAAGGCTCCCGGCCAGGAGGGTTATGCGGATAATTTCCTGCTGAAGGCCGATAAAAATCCCAATACCTCCGGCGCGTCGCAGATCTTGGGTTTGGCCGATGGCGGTGACATGACGGCTATTATTGAAAGAGCCAAGCGCGGGGGACTGGACGGTCTTTTTGTTTTCTCGCATGATCTGGCCAAGATTTTTGGCAATGAAACGCTGGAAGTCATCCGGAAAAATGTGAAAACCATTATTTTTGAAGGGCCCAATCAAAATGCGATTTCCGCCGTCGCCAACATCGGTTTACCGGCTGCCTCGTATGCCGAAAAGGACGGGACATTCACCAATTTTGAAGGCCGTGTTCAGCGCATCCGAAAAGCTTTGGAGCCGATGGTTCCTTCCAAGCCGACCTGGGAGATTCTGCTGGAGTTGGCTGGACTTCTGGGGTTGCCCCTTAGCTACACCCGCCCAGAATTTATTTTTAATGACTTAGCCAAGGACGATGAGGTTTTTCGTGGACTGACTTATAAAGCAATCAGCGCTCAAGGAAAGATGTGGAACAAAAACACTGTCATCCCGAGTCCCCTAAAGGGGATAAACTCCGTCGAGGGATCAAGTTAAGTTGATTCCTCGACTCGCTTCGCTCGCTCGGAATGACAAGTCACGGGGCCAATATGTTTATTGATTTCCTTACAAAAAGTATTCTTGCAATCCTTTTCCTGGGGGCGGTGTTGAATTTGGCGGGACTGCTGACTTGGGTGGAGCGCAAGCAAAGCGCTGTCATGCAAGACCGAATCGGCGCTAACCGCGCGTGGATCAAATTCAAGTCCCCATGGCTTGCGCCCGTCAACTGGCTTTTACACCCGTTGAATGCGCTGGGTCTTTTTCATTCCCTTGCGGACGCGATGAAGATGTTTCTGAAAGAAGATTTTATGCCCAGGGGCGCGGACAAGTTTCTGCACACGCTGGCTCCGGCACTTTCGGTGGTGTTCGCGCTGATGGCTTTTGCGGCCATCCCTTTTGGGGACTCGATCGCCATCGGGGGAAGGGTTATCCATCTGCAAATTGCCGACGTCAACGCCGGTATTCTTTTTGTTTTTGCCATGATGGGGCTCGGCGTTTATGGCGTGATTCTGGCCGGTTTCGCGTCCAATAACAATTATGCCTACCTCGGCGGCATGCGCGCGGCCTCCCAAATGCTGTCTTATGAAATCACCATGGGGATTTCCATCATGGGCATTGTGCTGACTTACGGAACGCTGAGTTTGCAGGAAATCGTCCGTCAACAGGCCAATGTCTGGGGATTTGCCGTGCAGCCCCTGGCTTTTTTTCTTTTTTTGACGGCCGCTCTCGCTGAAACCAAGCGCGTGCCGTTTGATTTGCCGGAAGGGGAATCGGAAATCATCGGGTATTTTGTGGAATATAGCGGAATGAAGTTTGGCATGTTTTTTCTCACGGATCTTGTGGAAACGGTGCTGGTGGCCTGTTTGATGACTACTTTTTTCTTCGGCGGATGGCAGGTGCCGTATCTTTTGGCGGACGGTTTTCATTGGCCATCGGGGGATGTGTGGCTTTTGTCGCGAGGAGTAGTCGTAACCCTCGGCGTTCTGGCTTTTATGCTCAAGGTCGCTTTTTTTAACTGGCTTTTTATGGCGATTCGCTGGACGCTGCCCCGTTTTCGATATGACCAGCTGATGCACCTAGGATGGAAGATATTATTTCCAGCATCGTTGGTAAATGTCCTTATCACGAGTATATGGGTAGTAATGAAAAGTTAGAAAACCTGTCATCCCGAGTCCCCTTTTAGGGGATAAACCCCGCGAGGGATCAAGTTGATTCCTCGGCTTCGCTCGGAATGACAAAAGAGAGTTCGGGATGACAAAGAGGATTAAATGTCGACAATTGTTGTGAACCGGAAAAACTTAAACTGGCTGGATAAAACTTATCTGCCATCCGTTTTTCTGGGGCTTTGGATCACCTCGAAGCATTTTTTCCGCAATCTCTTTTTTCATTTCCTGCACAGTCTCGGCCTTTTCCGGCATATTCGCGCGGCCGTAACCTATCAGTATCCGGAAGATCCAAGGCCCCTGGCCAAGCGGACGCGCACCCGTCACCGCCTGACCCAAAGGGAAGATGGTTCTCCGCGCTGTGTGGCCTGCATGATGTGCGAAACCGTTTGTCCGGCGCGCTGCATCAATATCATCGCCCGCGATCATCCGGATCCTCATATTGAAAAAGCGCCGGCTTCTTTCGACCTGGACTTGGGCATGTGCGTTTACTGCGGTTACTGCGTTGAAGTCTGCCCCGAAGACGCGATCCGCATGGACACCCAGATCCTCGACATCGCCGCCTATAATCGCGACCAGATGAAGCTCAACATGACCGAGCTCCTCCAGCCGCGTTCCACCAAAGGGGGTCAGACCCCTGTGGATAACCCTATGTTATCCACAGGGGTCTGACC
>JACQQX010000037.1 GCA_016206805.1 Candidatus Omnitrophota bacterium | reverse complement strand
TTTGACGCTCGGCGCCGAGCCGATGTTTTTTCTGGATTATTTCGCTATCGGAAAGCTAAAAAACGACATGATGCGTTCCGTTGTCAAAGGTATCGCCAAAGGCTGCAAGGACGCCGGTTGCGCTTTGATCGGCGGCGAGACCGCGGAGATGCCAGGACTTTATGCGGGTGGGGATTTTGACCTGGCGGGTTTTTGCGTGGGTATCGTTGACCGTGAAAACATCATCGACGGCAAAGACGCCGCGGCCGGGGATGTCATCATCGGCATCGCTTCCAGCGGGCTGCATTCCAACGGCTTTTCATTTGTCCGAAAAGTTCTGAAAAAATCGTTTCTTTTGGCGCATGCCGAGGAAATCATGAAACCCACCCATATTTATGTGAAATCGGTTTCCGCGCTGCTTCAAAAAGAGCCGATTCACTCGATGGCGCATATCACCGGCGGCGGTTTTTTTGACAATATTCCGCGTGTCCTTCCGAAAGATTGCGGCGCTAAAATCCATATGGGCAGCTGGCCGGTTCCGCGCGTGTTCCAGTGGGTCCAGCAGGCGGGCGCGGTGGCCTCGAGTGAAATGTACCGCACTTTTAACATGGGCATCGGGATGATTTTAGTCACTCCGAAAAGCCGCGCGGTTAAAGTTATTTCCCATTTAAAAAAATCCAAGGAACACGCCTGGATTATCGGCGAGATCGTGAAAGGCGAAGGAGTAACAATACAGTGATGAGTCGTGGGTCGTGGGTCGTGGGCAGGCCATGAAAGTTCTTGTGATTGGCAACGGGGGAAGAGAGCACGCGATCTGCTGGAAGCTTTCCCAGTCTCCAAAACTCACCAAACTTTACGCGGCTCCCGGCAACGCCGGCATCGGGGAGATCGCGCAAAACGTGGACATCGCCGCCAAGGACCGCGAGCGGCTTTTACAGTTTTGCAAAAAAGAAGCGATCGACCTGGTTATCGTGGGGCCCGAGGCTCCTCTGGTGGATGGCATCGTCGACCGCTTTGAAAAAGAGGGGATTAAGATCTTCGGCCCTTCCCAATACGCGGCGCAGCTGGAAGGTTCAAAGGTTTTTTCGAAACAACTGATGAAACAGTTGTCGATTCCGACCGGTGAGTTTGAGGTTTTTGATTCCCCTGAGAAAGCCATGGATTATGTGGCCAAAAAGGGAGTGCCCATCGTCGTCAAAGTCGACGGACTGGCCGGCGGTAAAGGAGTGGTGGTTGCCACGTCCAAGCCCAAGGCGATGGAAGCGATCCACCGCGACATGGTGAAAAAAGTTTTCGGCAAGGCCGGTGAGCGCGTTGTCATCGAGGAGTGTTTGCAGGGGGAAGAAGCGTCCGTCATCGCGATCACGGATGGCGAAACCGTCAGGCTTTTAGCTTCCAGCCAGGATCATAAGCGGATTTTTGACGGGGATCATGGCCCCAACACCGGCGGCATGGGCGCTTACTCGCCGACGCCGGCGGTGACGGAGGAGCTGGATCGGCAGATTGTGGACGAAGTGTTCGTCCCCGTTGTGAAGAACTTTAAAGCCCAGGGCCATCCGTTTAAAGGATTTTTGTACGCCGGCATCATGGTCACTCCTCAGGGGTATCGCGTGTTGGAATTCAATGTCCGGTTGGGCGATCCTGAAACGCAGGCCATCTTGCCCCGTCTCAAAAACGATCTTTTGGAGGTTCTTTTGGCGGCTACTGAGGGAAGGCTTTCTGAGATTAAGCTCGAATGGGAGGATGTGTACTGCGTATGCGTGGTCATCGCTTCTCATGGCTATCCCGAAGAATACGAGACCGGCAAAAAGATCTCCGGCATCGCTTCGGCGAGGGAAAATCCAGGCGTGCATATTTTCCACGCGGGCACTAAGATGGAGGACAATCAACTGGTCACTGCCGGTGGACGGGTATTGAATGTTTCCGGCTGCGGGCATGGGATTTTTGAGGCGCTGTCCAAGACGTATCACGCGATTGATCAGATTTTCTTTGAGAAAATGGTGTATCGGAAAGACATCGGACAAAAAGCGGCTAAGGTGCTGAAATAATTTTGTCATTCCGAGCCTGCCTGCCGGCAGGCAGGCGCATCCGAGGAATCAAGTTGATCCCTCGACTCGCTGCGCTCCCTCGGGATGACAGGGGAGGAGTTTATGAAACCACAAGTTGCGATTTTGATGGGAAGTGATTCGGATGCTGGTGAGCTCAAACCATGTGGCGAGGTTTTGAGAGAGTTTGGCGTGCCTTTTGAGGCGAAAGTCCTCTCCGCCCACCGCACTCCCAAAGAAACGGCGCGATATGTTGAGGCGGCCAAGAAAAAAGGGATTCAGGTTCTGATTTGCGCGGCCGGCGGCGCGGCGCATCTGGCGGGTGTGGTGGCCGCTCACACGGAGCTTCCGGTGATCGGCATCCCCATTCACACAAACGCCTTTAAGGGCGTCGATTCTCTTCTAGCGACGATTCAAATGCCGGCGGGGACGCCTGTGGCCACGGTTGCCGTGGGGCCGGGAGGCGTCCGCAACGCCGCGCTTCTGGCTATCCGTATTTTGGCGCTACGAGATAAGAAACTGGAACAGGCTTTGATTCGATTCAAAGAAAAAAATAAGAAGAAAGTGCTGAGTAAAAAGGTAGATTTATAATGTCATTCCGAGTGAGCCGAAGGCGAACCGAGGAATCAACTCTATACTTGATCCCTCGGCTTCGCTCGGGATGACTGTATTATGAAAATTCTTTTTGTCTGCACCGGCAATAGCTGCCGGTCGGTGATGGCGGAGGGGTTGTTTAAAAAAGCGGTGGCGGACAGGCCGGGTGAGTTTCAAGTTTCCTCCGCCGGCGTCAGCGCGATTGAAGGATTTCCGGCCTCCGATGAAACCATCAGGGCTATGAAAGAAGAGGGAGTGGATATGTCCCGGCACCGGGGGCGGCGTTTGACCGAAGCCATGGTGCGAGAGTTCGATAAAATTCTTGTGATGGAAAAAGCGCATAAGGATGTGATTCTGCAGATGTGGCCGCAGGCGGAGAAAAAAACATTCATTATCACTGATTTTTGCCCGGCCGCGGGGACCGGGATCCCAGACCCCATACGGATGTCCGATTATTTTTATAAAAATACGTTAGCCGCGATAAAAAACTGCGTCGCCGGCTTTCTGAAGTCTCTTTAAGGAAAGGATTTTCAATGAAAATCGCGATTGGCGCTGACCATGGCGGATACACATTAAAATCGGAAATCAAAGATTTCTTGGCGGAGCTGGGGCATGAAACAAAAGACTGGGGCACGGATAGTTCTGAGCCCTGCGATTATCCGGGGTTTGCCTATAAAGTGGCCAAGGCCGTTTCGGATGAGAAAGCGGATCTGGGGATTTTGATTTGCAAAAGCGGAAATGGGATGGCCATTGCCGCCAATAAGCTTCCCAATATTCGCGCGGCCATTTGTTTCGATAAAAGCGTGGCCGAGCTTTCCCGCCAGCACAATAATGCCAATATCCTTGTTTTGGGCTCGGAGCATCTTTTTGATGACCCGGAGTTGATTGTTAAAAGCTGGCTGGAGGCGCGATTTGAGGGTGGGCGGCATAAGCGCCGGATGGACCAAATTGCTCGAATAGAGAAAAAAGTCGGTTTATGTCAGGATAAAGGGCAAAGGATAAAGGGCAAAGGAAAATGAGTATTTTGTCGAAGAATGATCCGGAAGTTTATCAGGCGATTCTTAAAGAAACGCATCGGCAGAACGACAATATTGAGCTCATCGCTAGCGAGAATTTTACAAGTTTGGCCGTCATGGAAGCGGTGGGATCCTGTCTCACCAACAAATACGCCGAAGGTTACCCCGAAAAACGCTGGTACGGTGGCTGCGAAAACGTGGATGTGGTGGAAACGCTGGCGATTGAGCGCGCCAAAGAGCTTTTTGGCGCCGAACATGTGAATGTTCAGCCTCATTCCGGATCCCAGGCCAACGCCGCGGTTTATTTTTCGATGCTGACTCCCGGCGATACGGTGTTGGCGATGAATTTGTCGCATGGCGGGCATCTCACTCATGGCCATCCGATGAATTTTTCCGGCAAATTTTTCAAAATCGTTCCTTACGGCGTGAATCCGAAAGATGAGCGCATTGATTACAATGAAGTGGAGGCGCTGGCGCTTGAGCATCGTCCGCGGATGATATTGGCGGGAGCCTCGGCTTATCCGCGCGTTATCGATTTCGAGCGGTTCCGGAAAATCGCCGACAAAGTGAATGCCATTTTCTTCGTGGATATGGCGCATATCGCGGGTCTTGTGGCGGCGGGGCTTCACCCGAGTCCGGTGCCGTACGCCGAGTTTGTCACGACGACCACGCATAAAACCCTCCGCGGTCCCCGGGGGGGCATGGTGCTGTGCCGAAAAGACTTTGCCAAGAAAATAGACGCCGAAGTATTTCCCAGCCTTCAGGGCGGGCCGCTGATGCATGTGATCGCCGGAAAAGCGGTGGCCTTAAAAGAAGCGCTTTCGCCCGAGTTTAAAACCTATCAGAAGCAAATTGTGTTGAACGCCAAAACCCTGGCGGAAGCGCTGGTCCGAAAAGGCTGGCGGCTGGCTTCGGGCGGCACGGACAACCACCTGATGCTTTTGGATGTGAATGAAAGGGGCCTGACCGGCAAAGACTCTGCCGAAGCTTTGGACCAAGCGGCCATCACGGTCAATAAGAACGCCATTCCATTTGATAAACAGAGCCCCTTCAAGGCGGGTGGCGTGCGTTTGGGAACGCCGGCGGTGACCACGCGCGGCATGAAGGAAAAGGAAATGACTCAGATCGCGGAATTCATCGATGAGGTTCTGTCCAATATGAATTCATCCGATAAAATTTCAAAAGTCCGCGAAAAAGTGCTGGCTCTGACCGCGCGCTTTCCGCTTTACCCGGAGCTTTTTCAAAAATGAAATGTCCGTTTTGCGCCCACACCGAAGACAAGGTCATCGACTCGCGCTCGTCGAATGAAGATAAGAGCGTGCGCCGGCGGCGGGAGTGCCTGAAATGCAAAAAGCGTTTCACCACGTATGAGTACATCGAAGAAATCCCGCTGATGGTGATCAAAAAGGACGGCCGCCGGGAGCCTTTTGACCGCAATAAAATCATCTCCGGGATTTTAAAGGCCTGCGAAAAGCGGCCTGTGAGCATGGAAAAGGTTGAGGCGGTGGTCGATAAAGTGGAGAAGGAATTGCAAAAAAGCTTCGATAAGGAAGTGAAGGCCCAGGTATTGGGGGAACTCGTGATGGACCACCTTCACAAGCTGGACCAGGTGGCCTACGTGCGCTTCGCCTCGGTGTACCGCCAGTTTAAGGACATCAATCAGTTTATGAAGGAGTTGAAGGAGATTCTGGGGAAGAGGGCGTAAAGATGTCCCGCATCAACTCGAGATTGAGCTCGAGTTTTCCCCGGAGTTTTTGAAGAAGATCCGCCATCGCGTCGTTGGACTTCTGTTTTTCAATCACTTTGATCTTGTAGTCGCCTTTCTCAAGCTTGACCCACTCGCTTTCAGATCCTTTTTCCAGCGTAAAAGCCGCGTTGATCAATTCTTCAGAATATTCCACATCCGGAATGGGATCCGCTTTGGTGAGCAGCGGGGTTTCTGTCACCACCGGCGCCGCTTCCGGGTTTTCCTTGGGGCGGAAAGACACGGCTAGCTTGACCGCCTCTTCCTGAACGGGGTCCGGGCCCTGGACTTTGTCGCGCAATTTTTGAATCAGCAGCGTTTGGCGGATTTCTTCTTCAAAAGCGCGGGTGTCCACGCGAAGGGCGCGGGTAACGACCATCTTGTAAAAACCGGCGTCGAAACGGCCGTCACGGGAAAACAGGGGCTGTTTGGCGATCCAATCGACGACTTCACCGTCGGAAACCCGCACGCCCCGGCGTTTAGCCTCAGCCAGAAGCAGGAGACGATCCCAGGCTTCGCCCTTAAAATTGATCTGTCCGCGGAACTCATTGATCCGGTCGCCGAACATCATCTGGGCCTGACGCTGGACGGCCTTATACTGGTTCAAATATTCCTGAGCGGTAATCTTGCGGCCATCGATTTTACCCAGCTCAGAACCCGACTTGTCATCTTCGCTAGAGGTAAACACGCCCCAGAAGATAAACGGGGGAATGATAATCAGAGCCAGAATCAAATAAATCCGGTGCTGAACTTTCTTATTCCGAAGAAACTTTAACATAGGTTGGCATTATATCCACCTCCGCCCTCAAACGCAAGCTCACCCACACACTCCGCTTATGAATTCAATCACCCGTGAGCTCCGGCAGGCATCCTCCCCTTGAGCTCCTGCGCAGGACCAATGGGCGTGCTAGAAAGATTTTCAACCGTTGGACGGAGCAGCCGGGGAGGACACCTACCGGAGCACCGCATATTGGATAGAATGAATTCATAGGTAAGCCTATCGCAACCAACACCGCCTTGTTTGTGTTACACCCCTATGTCATTTCGAGGTCGCCGCAGGCGACCGAGAAATCCTTCTTTTAAAAGTTCTTTTCTTGCAAGAACTTGCAAGCAAAAGAAAGATCTCTCGTCGCTATCGCTCCTCGAGATGACAGATGAGTTCGCGCTAGCGGATGTGCGGCGCTCCGGCTGGATGTCCTGTCTTGGGGCGTTGACAGCGCGC
>JACQQX010000036.1 GCA_016206805.1 Candidatus Omnitrophota bacterium | reverse complement strand
GCGCCGCTCCGTTGAAGAAGTAAAAAATTACTACAGTCAAGAGGAAGAGCGCAAGGAGTCACTCCTTCAGCAGATCATAACCGAAAAAACGATTCAATGGATCAAAGACAAAGCAATAATTGAAGAACCAAAAACAGGAGGCGGGCGATGAGTGGTTATTTGGTACCGATGGTGATTGAACAAACAGGCCGTGGAGAACGCGCGTATGATATTTATTCGCGTCTATTAAAGGACCGGATTGTGTTCATCGGAACGCCTATTGATGACACTATTTCTAATTTGATTATTGCGCAAATTTTGTTTCTCCAAATGGAAGATCCGGCCAAGGATATCAATGTCTACATTAATACGCCGGGCGGAAGCGTCACCGCAGGCCTTGCCATTTACGATACGATGCAGTTTGTGAAATGCGACGTGTCGACTTATTGCGTCGGGCAGGCGGCGAGCATGGGCGGCCTTTTGCTTGCGGCCGGAACGAAAGGGAAACGTTATTCCCTGCCGCACGCACGCGTCATGATCCACCAACCTTGGGGCGGCGTGCAAGGCGTGGCCGCGGACATCAATATCCAGGCCAAGGAAATTCAAAATCTTAAAGACCGGCTCAATAAAATCCTCGGCAAGCACACCGGCAAGGATCCGGCCAAGATCGAGAAAGACACTGACCGTGACAACTTCATGTCCGCCGAAGAAGCCAAAGCCTATGGCCTTGTGGATGAGGTGGTGGTGAATGTGCGCGAGGTGAAAGGACTGAGTAAATGAAGGAGAGCCTTCTTTTAACCCCGGGGCCGACCAACGTCCCCAAACGAATTCTCGATAAAACCGCTCTTCCGATGATCCACCATCGGACCAAGGAATTTCAGGCGGTTTTGGAGCGGGTCAACGCCAATCTCCAAAAGGTTTTTCTGACCAGGCACCCGGTGATGACATTCGCCGCGTCAGGGACAGGCGCCATGGAAGCGTCCATCACCAATCTTTTGTGCCAGTCCGATACCGTTCTGTCCTTTTCAGCCGGCAAGTGGGGCGAGCGTTACCGGGATATCGCCAAGTCTTACGGCATGGACGTTAAAAGCCTTGAGAAGCCTTACGGCGAGGCCTTCACGCCGCAAGAAGTGGAGCGCGGACTTGCCGAGAACCCAAAAGCAAAAGCGATTTTGATCACCCATTGCGAAACTTCGACGGCGGTGACGCATCCGATCGAAGCGATTGCCAAGTTCACCCGCGATAAACCCGTTCTTTTGATGGTGGACGCGATCAGCGGTCTGGCTTGCGATCCTTTGCGCATGGATGACTGGGGGGTGGATGTGGTCCTAGCCGGCAGTCAGAAAGGCTTGATGCTGCCTCCGGGCTTGGCTTATGTGGCGGTCAATGACAAGGCGC
The DNA here is from genome assembly GCA_016206805.1 of Candidatus Omnitrophota bacterium. Lineage (GTDB taxonomy): Bacteria > Omnitrophota > Gorgyraeia > 2-02-FULL-51-18 > 2-02-FULL-51-18 > JACQQX01. The sequence continues at coordinate 26,303 of JACQQX010000036.1, read as the reverse complement.
AGGCCGCGATCGCCGGTTCCCAGTTGCCCAAATATTATTTTGATTTTGCGGAAACGTTGAAAGCGATGAAGAAAAATGACACGCCATTCACGCCCGCGGTCAGTTTGATTCGCGCCATGGACGAGGCGCTGGCGATGCTGCTGGAAGAAGGCATGGAAAATGTTTGGAAGCGTCACGCGCAAGTCGCTGACTTCGTGAAAAAGAAAATGCAGTCGCTGGGGCTCAAGCTTTTTTCCAAAGCGCCGTCCAATGGGCTCACGGCCATCATCATGCCGGATGGGATTGACTCCGGCAACGCGATCAAAGTCATGCGGGATGGCCATGGAGTGGTGATGGCCGACGGCCAAGGAGAGTTGAAAGGCAAAATTGTGCGCTTTGCCCATATGGGCGCCGCTTGCACGCTTCCGGATGCCCAGCGCGGTTTCGACGCTTTTTGCGACGCCATGAATAAGACGGGTTTTAAGGCCCCGGTACACGCATGAGTAAAATCCTGATTTGCGATGATCTCGCCCAAGAAGGCATGCATCTTTTTCAAAATGAAAAAAGTTTTACCGTCGCTGTTAAAACAAAACTGCCGCTTGACGCGCTGAAAAAAGAAATCGCCGACGCCGATGCCTGCATTGTGCGATCCGGCACCCGTTTGACGGCGGAGGTTATTGAAGCGGCCAAGCGTCTTAAGGTCATCGGCCGCGCGGGCGTGGGTTTGGACAATGTCGACGTTGAAGCGGCCTCCAGGAAGGGCATCGTGGTCATCAACACCCCCGGTGGCAACACCATTTCCGCCGCCGAACACACCTTTTGTCTTTTGATGGCGCTTTCCCGCAACATCCCCCAGGCGCACGAGTCCGTGAAAAAAGGCGAGTGGGAGCGGAAAAAATTCACCGGTGTTGAGCTTTACGAGAAAACGCTCGGCGTTTTGGGTCTGGGCCGCATCGGCACGGAAGTGGCCAAGCGAGCCCAGGTTTTTGGCATGCGCGTCATCGCTTACGATCCTTTCTTGCGCGCGGAAAAGGCGCTTCAGATCGGCGTTGAGGTAGTGTCGATGGAAGAGGTTTTTAAAAATTCCGATTACATCACGCTGCACATGCCTTTGAACGCCGAAAACCATCACATGATCAGCGCCAAAGAATTCGACAAAATGAAAAAGTCGGCGCGCGTCATCAATTGCGCGCGCGGCGGGCTGATTGATGAAGCGGCCCTGGCCCAGGCGATCCGCGCCGGCAAAATCGCGGGCGCGGCGCTCGATGTGTTTGAGGAAGAGCCGCCCAGGCAAAGCCCGCTTTTTGCTTTGCCCCAAGTGATCTTGACGCCGCACCTGGGGGCTTCCACCGAAGAAGCCCAGATCGCCGTTTCTGTCGACGTGGTCCAAAGTGTCGTGGATTTCCTGAAGGGCAAGGGGATTCGCAACGCGGTCAACGTGCCGTCGGTGGACCCGGAAGTGCTCACCCAGATCAAGCCTTACCTTTATCTGGCTGAAAAAATGGGCGCGCTGATGGCGCAGCTTTTGGAGGGCCAGATCCTTCGCGTGGATATCCAATACCACGGGGAAGTCGTCAACACCGAGGTCACGCCGATCACGGTGGCGGTCATCAAAGGCCTTCTCACGCCCATTCTGGCTGAGAGCGTCAATTACGTGAACGCGTCCGTGCTGGCCAAGGAGCGGGGGATTAAAATCACCGAGTCCAAAACCGCGACGGCTTTGCATTATTCCAATTTGATTCAACTGGAAGTCCGCACCGATAAAAAAACCCACAGCCTTTCCGGAACGGTTTTCACCCGCGAGGATACGCGCATCGTTCGCATGGACAGCTTTGACGTGGAAGTGGTGCCCGATGGCTTTCTGCTCATGATCTCCAATCGCGATGTACCCGGCATCGTCGGACAGATCGGCACGCTTTTAGGTGAAAATAAGATCAATATCGCCGGGATGACTTTAGGCCGTGACATGCAGGGCGGCCAGGCCAAAACACTGCTTAAAATCGACAGTCCCGTTTCGGAAGCCGTGCTGAATAAGATTAAGAAAGCTAATAATATTTTGGACGCGAAACTGATTAAACTTTGAACACTGTCGTTGTAGGCGCCCAGTGGGGCGATGAGGGCAAGGGCAAGATTATCGATATCCTGTCCCAAAAGGCGGATTACGTTGTCCGCTATCAGGGCGGCAATAATGCCGGCCACACGGTCGTCAAAAAAAGCGGCGAGTTTGTTCTTCACCTGGTCCCTTCCGGCATTTTCCATCCCAAAACACGCTGTGTCATCGGCAATGGCGTGGTGGTTGACCCGAAGGCCCTGATCGGTGAAATAGAAGAGCTCCGGTCTAAAAATATCTCCGTTAAAGGGCGCCTATTTGTCAGCGAGCGCGCTCATTTGATCCTTCCGCACCACCGCATTTACGACCAGCTTCGCGAGGGAAAAAAAGGTTTTCTCAAAATCGGCACCACCGGCCGCGGGATCGGACCCAGCTACAGCGATAAGGCCCTGCGCTCCGGCATCCGCATCGTTGATCTTTACGATGAGGCGAACTTCCGTGAAAAACTCCGTATGAGTCTTTTGGAGAAGAACGAAATCTTCCAAAAAATCTACGGTCATGAAGGTTTCGCGTTTGACGCGGTTTACGCCGAATATCACCGATACGCCCAAAAAATAAGGCCTTATGTCACGGACACGGCTTTGTTGCTGCACGAAGCCATGAAGCGAAAAAAAGCCATTCTCTTTGAGGGCGCGCAGGGAACGCATCTGGACATTGATCATGGAACTTATCCGTTTGTGACCTCCAGTTATGTCACTGCCGGCGGCGCCGCCGTCGGAACCGGTGTGGGACCGACGACGATCGACCGCGTTATCGGCGTGGTGAAAGCGTATACCACGCGGGTAGGCGAGGGGCCTTTTCCGACTGAGTTTGACGCGGCGCGTATGGAAGCGATTCGTAAAAAGGGCAAAGAGTTCGGCGCCACGACCGGCCGTCCTCGCCGCTGCGGGTGGTTTGATTCGGTGTTGGTGCGCTATTCCTGCATGATCAACGGCATCGATGAAATCGCCGTGACAAAGCTTGACGTTCTCGATGATTTGAGGGAAATTAAAATCGGTGTGGGTTATCGGTATCGCGGACGCCTGGTGAAAAGTTTTCCCGCGTCCCTGGCGGCGCAAAAAGAGGGTAAACCGGTATACGAAACGCATCCCGGTTGGATGAGCGACACCTCCGGCGTCAAACGTTTCGCGCTTTTGCCGCCCAACGCCAAAAGGTATTTGAAAAGACTCTCGGACCTTCTCTCGGTGCCCATCACGATTCTTTCCGTGGGCTCACATGAGGATCAAACGCTTTTTATTCGTTAACGGCGGGGCGCTAGATGAACAACAAAACGCCTGAACATATCGCCATCATCATGGATGGCAACGGCCGCTGGGCCAACTCCCGCGGGCTTCCGCGCGCGGCCGGGCATCGCGCCGGCGTCAAAACCGTCCGCGAGATCGTGAAGGCTTCGGCGGAACTGGGTGTCCCCATCCTGACACTTTACGCGTTCAGCCAGGAAAATTGGAAGCGGCCCAAAGAAGAAGTCGCCATTCTCATGGAACTTCTGGAATATTTTTTAAGCCGCGAAATCGAGGCGCTGCGCAAAGAGGGCGTGCGCCTCAAATTTATCGGCCATCTCGAAGCCCTGCCGCCGCATATTCTCAATGAACTCCATAAGGCGGTTGAATCCACTAAAAATAACAAAAAACTGATTCTCAATATCGCGCTCAATTACGGCGCGCGCACCGAAATCCTGGACGCGGTCGAGCGCATCGTGGAAAAGGCCCGCCGGGGAGAGCTGGAAATGGGCCCCGACGGCCGCATCACCGAAGAAATATTTTCCAACTATCTGTACACCCAAGGCCTGCCCGATCCGGATCTTCTGATCCGCACCAGCGGCGAGATGCGCCTGAGCAATTTCCTGCTCTGGCAGCTTTCTTACGCCGAGATTTATATCACCAAAAAGTTCTGGCCTGATTTTACCCGTGATGATTTCTTGAGGGCCGTGCACGAGTATCAAAGACGCGAGCGCCGTTTCGGCGATGTCCAGCCGGTGCTGGTGAGCGGACAATAATGGGCCTCATCTTCGCCCAGCGCGTGGCAACCAGCGTGGTTTTGATCGGCGCCACGGTTTTTATTCTTTTTGGACTACCTCCGGCCTATTTTGGCGCGCAGGTGGCTTTTTTCACCATGCTGGGGTTGGGCGAGTTTTTTAGTTTGATGCGCAAGGGCAATTCCCCGGTTTACCGCGTCTTCGGCATCGCGATGGGCACGTTCATTCCCATTCTCGTGACGATAGAAATGGGGCTCTTGGAGTCGGGGGATATTTTGTTTTTGGTTCTCGGCTGTCTTTTTTTGTTTGTGCTCCAGTTTTTCCGTAAGGATAACTCGCAGGCTTTAACCGGCATCTCACTGACTTTATTCGGCATTTTGTATGTGAGCTGGTTTTTAAGCTTTTTGATCAAAGTCCGTTTTCTGCCCGGAGGCGCCTGGTGGGTCGCGTACCTTTTGGCGGTGACCAAATCCTCGGATATCGGCGCTTACCTTGTAGGCACTTTGGCGGGGCGGCATAGCCTGATTCCTCACGTCAGTCCCAAAAAGTCGATCGAGGGGACGATAGGCGGCCTTGCCGCGAGCCTTTGCGCGTCGCTGGCTTTCGGGCCTTATCTGCCGCTTCATTTCACAACCACGCATTTGGCGGTGCTGGGGCTTTTGATCAGCGTCGTCGGCCAGATCGGAGATCTTTCCGAGTCTTTGATGAAGCGCTCCTGCCAGGCGAAGGACTCAGGATCCCTTTTGCCCGGAATGGGGGGAGTGCTGGACGCCGTCGACAGCGTTCTTTTTACCGCGCCGATTTTTTATTTCCACTTGCAGCTTTATCTATGAAAAAGAAAATCCTGATCTTAGGCTCTACCGGCTCCGTCGGAGTCAATACCCTTCGCGTTGTCGAGGAATTTAAAGGCCATTTTTCAGTGGCGGGGCTTGCGGCTGGCTCCAAAGCGGCGGACTTGGCGCGGCAAATCGAATCTTTCCGCCCCCAAGGAGTTTATATCAAGGATTCGAAGGCGGCTCTAGAGCTTCGTCGGCAGTTTGGGGCGTCCTTGAAAGTGATGGCCGAAGAAGACGGCCTTCATCATTTTTGCGCCGGCATCGATTTTGATATTCTCGTCGCGGCGACCAGCGGAACAACGGCGCTGCTTTCGGTGATCGACGCGCTTAAGAAGGGCAAGCGCGTGGCGCTGGCCAATAAAGAGATTCTGGTGGCCGCCGGAGGGCTTGTGATGCGCGAGCTGGCTAAAAACCCCGGCGCGTCTTTAATCCCCATCGATAGCGAGCATAGCGCTATTTTTCAATGCCTTCATGGTTCCCGCGCTCAAGATGTCGCCCGTTTGATTTTAACCGGGTCCGGAGGACCTCTGCGGGAAATCGCCGGAGAGGACTTCGCGCGCGTGTCCAAAGAAACCGTCGTGAATCATCCCAAATGGAAAATGGGCATGAAGATCTCGGTGGACTCGGCGACGCTGATGAATAAGGGTCTTGAAATCATCGAGGCGTCATGGCTTTTTGGGCTGGGAGTGGATCAGATCCAGGTGCTCGTGCATCCGGAGGCGGTGGTGCATTCCATGGTAGAATTTAAAGACGGCGCGATACTGGCTCAGCTGGGGGTGGCCGATATGCGGTTGCCGATTCAATACGCGCTGTCATTTCCGTCGCGTTTGTCAGCGCCGGCGAGGTGCTTGGACTTTAAAGAGCTGTCTTTGCTTCATTTTTCAGCCCCGGATCGGAAGAAATTTCCGTGTTTAGACCTGGCTTATCAAGCCGCCAGGCAATCGGGAAGCGCTCCTTGTGTTTTGAGCGCCGCCGATGAAGTGGCGGTGGGGGCGTATTTGGAGGATAAAATTCGGTTTATCGATATTCCGCAGGTGATTGAGCGGGTCTTAGGGCATCATCATCATGTGCAGGATCCGGATCTGGACATGATTCAATCCATCCACGATTGGGCGGTTGAGGAGACTAAAAAATTATGTTTGGCGTGCTGATATTCGCTTTTGTTTTAGGCGTGCTCATCGTTGTGCATGAGTTCGGCCATTTCATTGTCGCCAAGGCCATGGGTGTGCGCGTTGAAAAGTTTTCCATCGGTTTTGGTCCCAAAATCTACGGCAAAAAATTTGGCGAAACGGATTTTTGTGTTTCGCTGCTGCCGCTGGGGGGCTTTGTGAAAATGGCCGGAGAAAGCCATCAGGAAGCCAAAGGGCTTCCCGGTGAGTTTGATTCCAAGCCTCTTTGGCAAAAGACGCTGGTTGTGCTGGCCGGTCCTTTCATGAACGCGTTTTTGGCTTTTATGATTTTTGCTTCCGTGTCGATGGTCGGTGAACCGGTTTTGAAATCCACCATCGGACGCGTGCTCGAGGACACGCCGGCTAAAAGCGCGGGCTTGGCGCCGGGCGATAAAATCCTCTCGGTGAATGGGCAGAAGGTCGAGCGCTGGGATGAGGTGCTGGCCCAGGTGCAAAAAGGCGAGGCGGGGCTTCTTTTCTCGATTGACCGTGACGGTTTGCCGCTAGAGTTCTCCATCCTGCCGCGCGTTGTGGCTTCGCGCGACGCTTCCGGAAAAGAAGCCAGACTCACCTTTGTCGGCATCGCTCCCGCCAATGAGGTGCTTTATTTGCGCCATGGCTTTTTGGAATCCATGGGCTTGGGGGCGCGGCGCGTCATGAATCTTTCCGGCCTGATTCTTTTTTCGTTAAAACTCATGGTTACCGGCGCGATGCCCGTGAAGGAAGCCATGACCGGCCCTATCGGCATTTATTTTATGACACAACAGGCGGCGCAAATGGGTTTTGCCTACCTTCTTTATTTCATGGCGACACTCTCCGTCAGTCTTTTTGTTTTGAATCTTCTGCCGATACCGGTGCTGGACGGCGGCCATTTGTTATTTTTCGTGATTGAGCGGTTGAAGGGCTCTCCCATCAGGGAGGCGGTCAAAGAACGTGTCACGCAGGGAGGGCTGGTGCTGCTTCTGGGGCTCATGGCTTTTGTGATTTTGCAGGACGTTCAACGCTTTTCCATTCTTCAAAACCTTATGGCCGTTTTTAAACGCTGATGCGCTGGACTAAAGCCCTCATCCCTACTTTAAAAGAAAATCCCGAAGCCGCGGAAGTCAAAAGCCATCGACTCATGATGCGCGCCGGCCTGATCCGGAAACTGGCCAGCGGAACGTACAGTTATCTGCCGCTCGGTTTAAGAGCGCTTCAGAAAGCGGAGCGCATCATTCGTGAGGAGATGGACCGCGCGGGCGCGCTGGAAGTATTGCTGCCGGCGATTCATCCCAAGGAAATTTGGACCGAATCCGGTCGCTTTGACATTCTCGGCGAAGACATGATTCATTTTAAAGACCGCCACGGCCGGGAAAATGTCCTGGGTCCCACGCACGAAGAAGTGATTACGGACCTGGCGCGCCGGGAAATCCGCTCTTACCGGCAGCTCCCGATGGCGCTTTACCAAATCCAAACCAAGTTCCGCGATGAGATGCGCCCGCGCTCCGGCATTATCCGCAGCCGCGAGTTTATCATGAAAGACGCCTACAGCTTTCACCCGGATGAGGCCTGCCTGGACAGAACGTACAACCGGATGAAAGAAGTTTATAGCCGTATTTTCACGCGATGCGGGCTTGAGTTTCACATCGTGGAGGCGGATCCCGGGGCGATGGGCGGCAGCGGCTCCCAGGAGTTTGTACTTTTTTCGGATGCCGGCGAAGACCGGATGGTCCAAACCGGCCATGATGGTCCCGTGGTGAGCGTTGAGATGGCCGAGAGAAAACTAAAAGGTCTTTCTCTTCCGCAGAACGCCGCCGGCCGATTTAAAAAAATTCACACACCCGGACAATGCAGCGTGGAAGCTGTCGCCAAAACAGCAGGCAAAAAACCATCCGATCTTATGAAAACCATGATTTATGAGGCCGATGCCGAAGTCTTCGCGGTTTTGGTGCGCGGAGACCATGAGGTGAGCGATTATAAAGTTAAAAAATGGATTCATCCCAAAGCGCGCCTGGCTTCTATCGATACGATTGAGAAAGCGCATTCGGCTTTCGGGTTCAGCGGGCCTCGCGGATTAAAGATCCCGCTATATGCGGATGAAGATGTTTTGTCGATGAAGGACTTTGTGGTCGGCGCCAATGAAAAAGATTATCACTGGGTCAATTTTAATCTTGGCGACATGCCGGCGGCTAAAGCCGGTGATTTTCGTCAAGTGGTGGAAGGGGATAAGTCCCCTGATGGGCAGCCGCTTTTTTTCAAAACCGCGATAGAGCTGGGGCATATTTTTAAACTGAATATGCGTTATTCCGTTCCAATGAAAGCGCATTATCTGGACAAGGATGGCAAGGAAAAGCCGCTGGTGATGGGTTGCTACGGGATCGGTGTCAATCGCATTCTTGCCGCCGCCGTGGAGCAATGCGCGGACGATAAAGGGATTATTTGGCCGAAAAACATCAGCCCTTACCAGGTTTTGGTCACGGTGATTGACGCGAAAGATGCTGAATCTCAGCAGATCGCTGAACAGATCGAGGTATCCCGGGAGTTGGCCGCTCAGCGTGTGGATATTCTTGTTGATGACCGATCGGACACCGCCGGAGTGAAATTTTATGACGCGGACCTGGTTGGCATCCCCTTAAGAGTGGTCTTGGGGCCTAAAAATTTAAAGTTGGATAAAGCCGAAATCAAAATCCGTAAGAGCGGGGAAGTGTTGTTAGTCGACAAAAAATCCATCATTCCGGAGATTTTGAAGCATCTTGACAAAATAGCCTGAATTTGTTAGTTTTAACCATCAATGACCGACCTGGCAAAAAGTGGGTGAATACCCACTTTTTTTGTTTTACGAAACATTCATAATGATATGAATACTGATCATTTAAAAGACGTGGTTCGTGATCGGGTGAAAGCTCTCGGGATGAGCCTTATCGACTTAAACCTGCGCCGGGGCGGCGGCCGGCCTGTTTTGGCGGTTATCATGGACAAGGAAGGCGGGGTCACCCTCGATGATTGCGTGCGGGTGAGTCAGGATTTGAGCCGGTTCTTTGACGAAACTCCGGAAGAAATGCCCGGTTCTTATTTGTTGGAAGTGAGCAGTCCCGGGCTTGATCGTCCGCTAAAAACCGCTGAAGACTTTGAGCGCGTCGTGGGGCGGCTGGTTCGCGTGACGGCAAGGACCTCGGAACCCGGAAAAACCAGGACATTTACGGCCAAGGTTTTATCGGTCAGCGAAGGCAGGATAACCTTTGAAGCAAAAAACCAAGGCGCTTTCGACATAGCGCTGGACAGCGTCATCCGAGCGGTGAGGGAAATCGGTTTCAAATAAAATTATGAGCACAGAGCTCCTGGCAGTTTTAGAAAATATCGAGCGTGAAAAAGGCATCAGCCGGCAGATCTTGATCGAGTCGATTGAGGCGGCGCTGGCTTCCGCCGCCAAAAAAGTCCTGCACGACAAAGACAAGGAAGTCGAAGTCAAAATCGAGTTGGAAAGCGGCCGCATTCGTGTTTTCTCCGAAGGCAAGGAAATCGTCTCCAGCGAGTTTGGCCGCATCGCCGCTCAAACCGCCAAGCAAGTCATTTTCCAGAAGATTCGCGAAGCCGAGCGTGATGTTATTTTCAATGAGTTCCATTCCCGATCCGACTCCATTACCAGCGGAACGGTTTATCGTTTTGAAAAGGGCGCTCTTTTGGTGGACCTGGGCAAGACCGAGGGCATTCTGCCCAAACGGGAGATGTCGCCCCGCGACAATTACCGCCAGGGCGACACCATTCGCGCCTACATTCTTGAGGTCAATAAAACCGCCAAAGGTCCGCAGGTTATTTTGTCCCGCAGCCATCCCCATTTTGTGAAGGCTCTTTTCGAGCTGGAAGTGCCGGAAGTGGCGGATGGCCTGGTAGAAATTCGCTCCGTGTCCCGTGAGGCCGGCGACCGCACCAAGATCGCCGTCTGGTCCAAGAATGAAAAAGTGGACTGTGTCGGCGCCTGCGTGGGGGTGCGGGGTTCGCGCGTCAAAGGGGTGGTGAAGGAATTGCAGGGCGAAAAAATCGATATCGTCCGCTGGAGCGAAAATGTGGAAGAGTTCGTCCAGGCGGCTTTGAGTCCGGCCCAGGTCTCATCGGTTAAAGTTTTGAGCGAGGCGGATAAGAAAGTGGAAGTCGTGGTGGATGACGACCAGCTTTCGCTGGCTATCGGCAAGAATGGCCAGAATGTTCGTTTGGCTTCCAAGCTGACCGGCTGGTCGATCGATATCCGCTCCAAGAAAGACATCGCGAAGGAAAAATTGGAAGGAATTCTCACGGAGAAGCCGGCTGAAGAAAAAGCGGCTTCGGGCGAAGAAGAGGCCCGTTCCGCGGCTTCGGTTTTCGAAGTTCTTGAAGGCGTGGGCCCCAAAACGGCCCAGGCGCTTGTCGAAGCCGGCTTCAAAACCATTGAGGATTTGAAAAAAATATCCGAAGAAGAACTTCTGGCCGTAAAGGGAATTGGCAAGAAAACGGCCGAGAAAATTTTGGGCGCTTTGAAAAATGTCTGAACGTGTCCACGAGCTGGCCAAAGAACTTAAAATCACCTCCAAAGCGCTCATCAGTGAACTTAAAAAACTGAAAATAACCGCCAAAAGCCATATGAGCGTTTTGACGGAAGCGGAAGTCCGATCGGCCAAAACCGCTTTGAAGAAAACAGCGCCCGCCGCCAAACCCGCGCCAACCCTTTCTCAAACTCCTTCTCTGGAGTCGGTTAAAAAAGAATTTTTGCTGCAGCGCCTGGCGCGTCCGAGCGCTCCGGAAGTCAAAAGACAGGCGGCTCAAGTCCAGCCCAGGCCTAAACGGATTCCCGATGCGCGGCCGCCGGAAAAGCCAAAAGCCGCTTCTTTATCAGCGACGCCGGTTGAAGAAAAAAAGATTACCAAGCCCGCGGCTGCCCCGATTCCGGCCGCCGCAGTGGCCGCGCCTGAGGTAAAACCTCAACAGCCTGTGCCGGCCGAACCACTTCGCACCAAAAAACTGCAGGTGCGGGCGCCGATCACCGTGAAAGACCTGGCCGCTTTAGTGGCCGCCAAACCCAGCGACTTGATTCAGCGTCTGATTCGGGCCAATATTTTCGCGACCATGAACCAATCCATCAATTTTGATGCGGCCAAAAAAGTGGTTTTGGAATATGGCTATGAAGCCGAAGAGCCCAAAGCCGTTGAAGCCGAGGAAGCAACACCTCAAAAAACGGTGGACGCTTCACGCTTGAAACCGCGCGCGCCCATCGTGACGTTCATGGGACATGTGGACCATGGCAAAACATCGCTTTTGGACGCCATCCGTAAAACCAAAGTCGCCGCCAAAGAAGCCGGGGGTATTACTCAGCATATCGGCGCTTATGAGGTATTTCTGCCCAAAGGAGCGGTCACCTTTTTGGATACGCCGGGCCACGAAGCGTTTACCGCCATGCGGGCCCGCGGCGCCCGCGCTACGGACGTGGTGGTGCTGGTCGTGGCCGCCGACGACGGTGTGATGCCGCAAACCATCGAGGCCATCGATCACGCGAAGGCTGCGGGCGTTCCGATCATCGTGGCGATCAACAAGATTGATCTGCCGGCCGCCAATCCGGACCGGGTGAAAAAAGGTTTGATGGAGCATGAGCTCATGCCCGAGGAATGGGGCGGAAAAACGGTTATGGTGCCGGTATCGGCTAAAACCGGCAAAGGCATTGACGATCTTCTGGATTTTTTGGCCTTGGAATCGGAGTTATTGGAATTGCGCGCCGATCCTACGGCTTCAGCCACGGGTGTGGTGATCGAAGCGGAACTCTCCAAGGAGAGCGGTGTTTTGGCGACGGTGTTGGTGGAAAACGGAACCCTTCGCGCAGGAGATGTCGTGATCGTCGGCCCTCATTTTTGCAAAGTCAGAGCCATGATTGATGATCGTGGTCAAAGAATCAAAGAAGCGCCGCCGTCGATGCCGGTTGAAATCCTGGGCCTTCCCGGGGTTCCCCGCGCGGGTGATCGTTTCGAAGTGGTGAAGGATGAGCGTCAAGCCAAAGAATTGCTTGAAAAGCGCGCCGATCAGTCCAAGGAGGGGCAGTCCCGGACCCATGTTACGCTGGAGCACCTTTTCGAAGAAGTTCAGGCCGGAAAAGTTGAAGGACTTAAGCTTATTTTGAAGGCTGATGTTCAAGGCTCCATTGAGGCGCTGCGTTCGACGCTGGGCAAGATTCAGTCCAAGAATGTCCGGCTCAATATCATTCACGCGGGCATCGGAGACGTCAGCGAGTCCGATGTGATGTTGGCGGCGGCTTCCAACGCCGTTGTGATCGGGTTCCACACGGGCATTGTCAGCTCGGCTTCGGAAATCGCCGAAAGAGAAGGCGTGGATGTCCGGTTTTATGAGATTATCTATGAAGTCAAGACAGCCATCGAAAAAGCCATGGAAGGATTGCTCGAGCCTGAGCTGAAAGAGGTGTTTGTGGGCCAGGCGGAAGTGCGTCAGGTGTTCAAAGTTTCCAAGGCCGGCACCATTGCCGGTTGTTCGGTCCAAAAAGGCAAGATTGTCCGTAATTTCCCCTGCCGCGTTCTTCGTGCCGGACAGAAAGTCCATGAAGGCAAGATCGAGAGTTTGAAGCGTTTCAAGGACGATGCGCGCGAAGTGCTTGAAGGTTTTGAATGCGGCATCGGTGTTTCCAATTTTAGCGAAATCATGGCCGGCGACCGTATCGAAGTTTACGAAATCCAGAAAAAGGCGAGAAAGCTTGAGTAGCCGAGTCCTCTCGGGCATGCGCCCGACGGGCCCTTTGCATCTGGGACATCTCCTGGGCGCGCTTGAAAACTGGGTGAAGCTGCAGGCTTCCCATGAATGCTTATTCATGGTGGCTGATTTGCACGCGTTGATGGGAGAATACGAAAATCCCGCCGAGATTCGCGAGAATTCCATTGAAATGGTCATGGACTGGATCGCCTGCGGCGTGGACCCCGAAAAAAGCGTACTTTTTGTCCAGTCACAGATTCCGGAGCATTCGGAGCTGGCGGTGATTCTCGGCATGCTGACGCCGCTGGGGTGGCTTGAGCGCAATCCGACTTACAAAGAGCAGCTGCGGGAGATCACAGGCCGGGATTTGACCACTTACGGCTTTTTGGGCTACCCGGTTTTGCAGGCAGCGGATATTTTGCTGTATAAAGCCAATAAAGTGCCGGTGGGGGAAGACCAGCTGGCGCATTTGGAGCTGACCCGCGAAATCGTTCGCCGCTTCAAACATTTGTATAAAAAAGGCATCTTCCCGGAGCCGGAGGCTTTGCTGACCAGGGAGGCCCGTATTCTCGGGACAGACAAGCGAAAAATGTCGAAAAGCTATGGCAATGCCATCAACCTTTCCGACAGCGTCGACATGATCCGGCAAAAAATCCTCGCGATGATGTCGGACAGCCGGCGAGCCCGTAAAACGGATCCCGGACATCCGGAAGAATGCTTTGTTCATCACTACCTTAGGATTTTTGGCGAGCCGGGCTTGATCGAACAAACCGATCAATGGTGTTTGAAGGGTGAGAAAGGCTGCCTGGAAACCAAAGGAATACTGGCTGACATCGTGATTGAGAGACTCAAGCCGCTGCATGAGCGGCGTTCGAAGCTTGTGAAGAATCCTGAGCAGGCGCGGGATATTTTGGAGAAAGGCCGCAAAAAAGCCCAGGCCATCGCCCAGTCGACGATGAAGGAAGTGGCCGAGCTTTTGCATTTGCCCCGATGACAACTAATAATCCCAATGTTCGTGTGAAGCTGGAAGTTTTTGAAGGCCCGCTCGATCTTCTTTTGTACCTGATCAAGGAAGAAGAGTTGAATATCGCCGATATTCCGATCACGCGAATCACGGAGCAGTATCTCGAGTATTTGAATTTGATGGAGCTTTTGGATTTGGACATCGCCGGCGAGTTTCTGGTGGTGGCGGCCACGCTGATGCAAATCAAGTCCCAGATGCTGTTGCCGCCCGATCCTGAGGCGGAGGCCGAGGAGCCGGATCCGCGCGCCGAGTTGATCCGCCGCCTTTTGGAGTACAAGGCCTACAAAGAAGCGGCCGGCCGCCTCAAGGATTTTGAAGAAAATCGGAGTTTTTTATTCACGCGCGTGGCGAGCGAGCCTGAATTAGACTCCAGCGACGGCACGCTGATTGACGTCTCGCTGTTTGATCTTTTGACGGCCTTCGGAAAGGTTTTGAAAAATCTTCCCAAGACCGCCGAGCATCATCTGGAAAAGGACGAATTCACCGTGGCGGAGAAGATCCACGAGATTTTTCACCGGCTGGTGAAGGAGTCGGTTGTTCGATTCGGCGATCTTTTCCGGTCGTCTAAGAATCGCTTTGAAGTCATCACCGCGTTTTTGGCGCTTTTGGAGTTGATTCGGCTGAGAGAAATTGAAATCAGCCAGTCGGGGCATTTCGGGGAAATCGAAATTTCCAAAAAAATGAAAACGGGTTGAGCGGGAGAAGAGACGATGGAATCCAATGATTTGAAACGCGCGGTAGAAGCGCTTCTTTTCGCCAGTGAACGTCCATTGACCGTCAGTGAAATCGGACAGGCTTTTGAGGAGGGGGTAAGCGCCCAAGACATTCAGCAAGCATTGGACGTTCTTCGTGATGATTACCAAGCCCAGCGGCGCGGATTTCGTCTGATCGCGATAGCCGGCGGGTTTCAAATCGCCACCGATCCGGCGCTGGGAACTTATTTGAAGCGGTTCTATCAGTCTCGCGAAAAGAAAAAGCTTTCATCGGCGAGCCTGGAAACGCTTTCGGTGATCGCTTACAAGCAGCCGGTGGCCAAGGCGGATATTGAATTTGTCCGCGGCGTCAACGTGGACGGCGCTTTAAAAAGCCTGATGGAAAAGGATTTGGTTCGCGTCACGGGCCGTAAGGACGTGCCTGGCCGGCCGATGCTGTACGGCACCACACCCTTTTTCCTGGATCGGTTCGGGTTGAACTCTTTGCAGGATTTGCCTCCCTTGACGACATTCTCAGCCAAGGACATCAATGGGTTTCAACTGCCGGAAGAAAATAAAACGGAGACGGTATGAGCGTCGAACAATTAAGAAAAGACATCGATTCGCTGGACCTAAAAATCCTCGCGCTTTTGAATTCGCGCGCCTTGGCCTGCCAAAAAATAGGGCAGATCAAAGCCAAAGAAGGCCAGGGGGTTTATGCCGCTGATCGCGAGAAGGAAGTGCTGGATCGCCTGAAGGCCGCCAATAAAGGTCCGATCACGCCGCAGGCCATTGAAGCCATTTACCGGGAGATCATGTCCGGATCTATTCACTTGGAGAAGCCCGTGAGCATCGCGTACCTTGGGCCCGCGTTCACTTACACGCACCAAGCGGCGCAGAAAAAATTTGGCGCGTCGGTGGATTATTTCCCATGCACCAATATTTCGGATGTTTTCGCGGAGGTCGAACGCGGCCGTTGTGATTATGGCGTGGTGCCGGTTGAAAACTCAACGGAGGGCGCTATCAATTACACGCTCGATATGTTCATTGATTCGGGCCTAAAGATTTGCGCGGAGCTGTATCTTTCCATCAGCCATCATTTATTGTCCAACGCCTCGTCCATCAAAAAGATCAACCAGGTTTATTCCAATCCGCAGGCTTTCGCGCAATGCCGTCTATGGCTGGAATCCAATCTGCCGGGCGCTCGGCTCATGCCCACGACCAGCACCGCGGACGCCGCGCGGTATGTCGCCGAACATACCCAGTTCAAAAACGAAACCGCCTGCATCGCGAGTATTCTGGCAGCCAAGGAATACCGGCTGAACGTGCTGGCCAAGTCGATTGAAGACAGCGCCAATAACACGACGCGTTTCATCGTCATTTCGCGCGCGGAGTCCAAGCCCACGCAGAATGACCGCACGTCCATCGTGTTTGAGGTGAAAGACCGGGTTGGCGCGCTGCACGATATCCTTGTGCCCTTTCAGGAAGCCAGGATCAATTTGACGAAAATCGAATCGCGGCCTTCGAAGAAAAAAGCCTGGAGTTATTATTTCTTCGTCGACTTCGAAGGGCATAATCAGGAGCCGCGTATTCAAAAGGCGCTGGATGTTTTACAGGCTAGCTGCACTTTTTTGAAGGTGCTGGGTTCCTATCCTCGGGCGGACGCGGCCTGACCCCTATCCGTGATTCCGATGAAAGAACATCTCAAGCACGTTAAAAATTATCAGCCCGGCAAGCCTCTAGAGGAATTGCAGAGAGAATACGGGATCCGTCACGCCATCAAGCTCGCGTCCAATGAGAATGCGCTCGGTCCTTCGCCCAAAGCGGTGGCGGCGGGGCGCAGGGCTCTTAAAGGGGTTCACCGCTATCCCGATGGGGGCTGTTTTTACCTGCGGCGGAAGCTGGCGCGTTTTCTGAAAGTCGCGCCGAAAACGCTGGTGTTTGGAAATGGCTCCGACGAGATTCTCGTAATGGCCACGCGGGCTTTCGCCGGACCGGATGATGAGGTGTTGATCGCCGACCCGACGTTTTTAATTTATGAAATCGCCGCGACTGTGGAAAGAGCCCGCGTCATCAAGGTGCCGATGAGGTCATTTCGATATGACTTGGAAGCCATGCGCCGGCGCTTGAGCGGGCGCACGAAGGTTGTTTTTATCGCCAATCCGGACAATCCTGTGGGGACTTATATTCCCGAAAAAGAGCTCGTCGCCTTTTTGAAGGCCGTGCCCGCGGGCGCCATCGTCGTATTGGATGAGGCTTATTATGAATTTGCCAAAGACTCGGCCGGTTATCCTGATTCATTGAAGTTATTGAAAAATTATAAAAATCTTATTGTGACGCGCACGTTTTCCAAAGCATACGGTCTTTCGGGTTTGCGGGTGGGTTATGGCGTGGCCGATCCGAGCGTGATCGCCGCTCTCAATAAAGTCAGGGAGCCCTTCAATGTGAATCTAGTGGCACAGGCGGCGGCTTTGGCGGCGTTGGATGACAAGGCGCATTTGCGGCGCACGCTGCGCGCCGTGGCGGATGGCCGGAAGTTTTTATCGCGCGAGCTGAAGCGATTGGGTTTCGAAGTCGTGGACACCGTTACTAATTTCATGCTGGTCCGTGTGAAGCGGGACGCCAAAGACGTTTATGAGAAACTGCTTCGCAAGGGCGTCATTGTCCGCTCAATGGCGGCGTGGGGGTTGGGCGATTTTATCCGTGTGACGATTGGAAAGCCGGCGGAAAATAGAAAGTTCATTAAGGCGTTAACGGAAGTAGTCAGTAGGCAGAAGTCAGTAGACAGGAGTCGGGAAAAATGATCATTGTTTTAAAACCGGAAGCGACCAAAAAAGAAATCAAGCACATCGAGGACAAAATCCACGAGCTGGGTTTGAAGCCCATGTTGTCCGTCGGCAAAGAACGGACCATCATCGGCATTATCGGCGAAGAGGACAAGGCCCGCATACAGCCTTTTGAGGCCTTTCCCGGAGTGGAAAGCGTCATGCAGATTCAGAAGCCTTACAAGTTCGTGTCGCGGGAATTCAAAAAAGAGCCAAGCGTTATCAAAATCGCCCCCGGCATCGAAGTCGGCGGCAATGAGATCATCATCATGGCCGGCCCCTGCACCGTCGAAAATAAAGAAAGGCTGATCAGCATCGCCAATGCCGTCAAAAAAAGCGGCGCCAAGGTTTTGAGGGGTGGCGCGTTTAAGCCGCGCACCTCGCCGTATTCCTTCCAGGGGTTAAAGGAAAAGGGGATGAAATTCTTGTATGAAGCCAAAAAAATCACGGGCATGCCCATTGTGACCGAGCTCATGGACCCCCGGGATATCCCACTTTTTTTAAAATACTCGGACGTGATCCAGATCGGCGCGCGCAACATGCAGAACTTTGAGCTCTTGAAAGAAGTGGGTAAAACCCGTAAGCCCGTTTTACTCAAGCGCGGCATGGCCAATACCATCAAAGATTTTTTGCTGTCGGCGGAATACATTATTTCCGAAGGCAATCACAACTGCATCCTTTGCGAGCGCGGCATCCGCACGTTTGAGGACACCACGCGCTTCACGCTCGACATCAGCGCGGTGCCGGTGATTAAAAAACTCAGCCATCTTCCGGTGGTGATTGATCCGTCCCATTGCTCGGGCATTTGGGACTATGTGGCGCCGCTTTCCAAGGCCGCGATCGCCGTGGGCGCGGATGGGCTTTTGATCGAAGTGCATGACGATCCTGAAAAAGCGCTGTGTGACGGGCCGCAGGCTTTGAAACCTCATAAATTTGACGCGCTGATGCAAGAAATGCGCGGCATCGCTTCCGTGATAGGACGAACGATTGCGTAAAGCGCCGCTTTTCCAGCAAATCACCATTGTTGGCGTCGGCCTGATCGGCGGCTCGCTGGGCCTGGCGATTAAAAAGGGAGGGCTGGCGAAGGTGGTCGTGGGGGTGGTGCGCCGCCGGCAGACCATCGACAAGGCTTTTCAAAAAAAAGCGGTTGATGTGGTGACGCGGGATTTGCGGGAGGGCGTGAAATCGGCGGACCTGGTGATTCTCTGCGCGCCCGTTTCCGTTATCGCGCGGCAGATCAAGGCCATCGGCGCTTATTTGAAAAAGGGCGCTCTTGTGATGGATGTGGGCAGCTCAAAATCAGAAATCAATAAAACGGCCGGCCGTTACCTCAAACGTTTTTCATTTGTTGGCTGCCATCCTATCGCGGGTTCCGAAAAAGGCGGAGTCGAGAACGCCCGCGTCGATCTTTTTAAAGGATCCGCCTGTTTTTTAACGGAACGCAATGCCATGCTTGAGCGTTTTTGGCGCGCGTTGGGCTCGCGTGTGGTGATCGC
This sequence comes from Candidatus Omnitrophota bacterium, assembly GCA_016206805.1. Taxonomy (GTDB): domain Bacteria; phylum Omnitrophota; class Gorgyraeia; order 2-02-FULL-51-18; family 2-02-FULL-51-18; genus JACQQX01. The sequence goes on along the minus strand of JACQQX010000036.1, from coordinate 7,498 downwards.
CGATCCAAAGCGGCATGACCGATGGGCCGCCCAATCCAGTCATTTGCCACACCTTATTTCATTCGCGCTTTTTCAGGACTTCCCGCGCCAAAAACCTTTGGTAGTCAATCCCAGCATTGAAGACTTTGCGCGACTGGCCAAATCCAATCCTGAGTTATGGGCGGACATCCTTCTTTCTAATCGCCGATATATTTTGCCGGCGCTGGTTTCTTTTCAAGGCAACCTTTCGCGATTCCAAACCGCTTTAAAAAAGGGCAATCGCTCTCAAATCCTGGCGCTGATTCGCCAAGCGCATCAACGCTCGTTCGATGCCGCATCTTAAATCTTCATTCATTATTGCCATAGACGGAGCCGCCGGGAGCGGCAAATCCACGACGGCCAAAGCCCTGGCGAGCCGCCTAAAAATTCCCTACATCGATAGCGGCGCGATGTACCGCGCGGTGACGCTGAAAGCGTTGAGCGAAAAAGTTTCTCTGAAGGACAAAAAGGCGCTTGTGGCGACCGCCAGCCGCGCGCAAATCCATTTTGAAGGCAAGCACGGCAAGGTCATGAAAGTGATTTTGGACGGAAAAAATGTTTCCTCGGCCATCCGGGTTCCGGAATTGACCAATAAAGTTTTTTATGTGGCCCGTATCCCCGAGGTCCGCCGGGAGTTGGTCAAGAAGCAGCGGCGTCTGGCCGCCCGTCACGGAGCGGTGATGGAAGGCAGGGATATCGGCACCGTTGTTTTCCCGAAGGCCGATTATAAGTTCTTTTTTGTCGCCAAAAAAGAGCTGCGGGCCCAGCGCCGGCGCAAGGAACTGGAATCCGCCGGTCATCGGGCTTCTTTGATCCGGGTTTTGAAGGAAATGGAGGCCAGGGACCGGAGTGACCGAACCCGCAAAGAGGGGCCTTTAAAGCGGGCCAAGGACGCTTATCTCATTGATACGACGCCGTTGACAATCAGCCAGACAGTTGATAGAATTCTCCAAATCATAGCGTCTAACCCCTTAAACGCCAAACCGTTGTATCGGAAATCCGGTGCATAAAGAGAAAGGTTCGGCGTTTATTTACGGCGTTTTAAAGGCCGCTCTTTTCGTTCTTTACAAGGTTTTTTTTCGTTTGAAGTGTCGGGGTTCGGAACAAGTTCCTTCCGAATGGGAAAAGCGCGGCGTCATTTTGGCGTCCAACCATGAAAGTTTCCTGGATCCTCCGCTTTTCGGTGTCGCGGTAGACCGCCGCGTCACCTTTCTGGCGAAAGAATATTTATTCAAAGCTTTTTTTGTCGGCGCCGTTCTGCGGTCCGTCGGGGCGTTTCCGATCAAGACGCGGGCCGATGATTTTAGAAGCATCCGGTCGTTGATTCGTATTTTAAAAGACGGCGCGTGCGTTTTGGTTTTTCCGGAAGGCACGCGTTCGCCGGATGGGCAGTTTCAAGAGCCTGAGGGGGGCATAGGGTTTCTGGCCGCCAAAAGCGGCGCGTTTGTGGTCCCGGCGCATATTTCAGGCACTTATGAGGCGTTTCCGCGTCAGGCCAGATTTTTTCGTTTTAGCCCGTTAACGGTTGTTTTCGGCAAACCGTTTATTCCCGCCGAAGACAAGGACTTGATGGGAGCATCCGATCCCAATATGGCGGTGAGCCGGCGGATCATGGATGAAATAAAAAAACTCAAAGAGGAGTCGGAATGAAAAAAGCAGGTGGACAAACAATGTTGGATGAAACGGACGAACAACCGAAGTCCACGCTGGTGGATTACGAGCAGACTTTTCACCGCATTGGGGCCGGTCATGTGGTCAAAGGCCGCATCGTCTCTATTACCGCGAATGAAGTGGTGATCGATATCGGGTTCAAGTCCGAAGGCATTGTTCCCACTCACGAATTTGACAACCCTTCTTCATTGAAAGCCGGAGATGAGGTGGAAGTGCTCCTGGAGCAGATCGAAGACGAGCATGGCCGTGTCGTGTTGTCCAAGCGCAAGGCCGAGAAAAGCCAGGGCTGGGACCGCATTGTGGAGCAGTACGGCGAAGGCGACACGATTGACGGGCGCGTGACGCGCAAGGTCAAAGGCGGTCTCATGCTGGATATCGGCGTGGAAGCCTTCTTGCCCGCGTCGTTGGCGTTTTTGAAAGGCTTTGGCAGCTTGAATTCGCTTTTGGGCCAGACCATTCAGGTTAAAATCGTTAAAATCAATCCCAGCCGCAAGAACATCATCGTTTCCCGCAAAGATCTTCTGGAAAAAGAAAAGCAGGAATCCAAAGCCAAGATCCTCGAAGAGCTCGAAGCCGGCACGATTCGTAAAGGAACCGTGAAGAACATCACCGACTTCGGCGCGTTCATCAACCTGGGCGGCATCGACGGTCTTTTGCACATCACGGACATGAGCTGGGGCCGCATCAACCATCCTTCCGAGATTCTGAAAGTCGGCGACAAGATCGACGTGAAAATCCTGTCATTTGACAAAGAAACTATGAAAGTCTCGCTGGGTCTGAAACAAAAAGATTCCAACCCATGGCTTGAAGTGGACAAGAAATACCCCATCGGATCCCGGGTGAAGGGCAAAGTCGTCAATGTGGTGCCTTACGGCGTGTTTGTGGAATTGGAGCGCGGCATTGAAGGTCTGGTGCACGTTTCTGAGATTTCATGGACCAAGCGCGTAGTCAATCCGGCTGAAGTATTCAAAGTCGGCGACGCGGTCGATATCATGGTGCTCAATATCGATAAAGAGCATGAGAAGATTTCGCTCGGCATCAAACAAACCGAGTCCAACCCCTGGACCGGCATTGAGGAGCGTTATAAAACGGGTATGCGCGTCAAAGGCGTTGTCCGCAACCTCACGGAGTTCGGCGCCTTTGTGGAGCTTCCCGAGGGCATCGACGGCCTCATTCACGTTTCCGACATGGCGTGGACACGCAAGGTCGGGCATCCCAAAGACCTGCTCAAAAAGGGTCAGGAAGTGGAAGCCATTGTTTTGATGGTCGACCAGGTTAACCGCAAGTTGTCGCTGGGCCTGAAACAATTGACAATGGATCCTTGGGAAGAAGTCGCTTCCAAGCTTTCCGTGGGATCATCTGTTTCCGGCGTGGTGACCAAAGTGGCCAGCTTTGGCGTATTCATCGAAATCGAGAAAGACGTCGAGGGTTTGCTGCATATTTCCGAGACGGACCTTCAGTCCGCCCAGCTTCTGGAATCGACTTTCACCGTGGGCAAGAAGGTGCAGGCCCGCATTTTGAAAATCGATATCCCAGCCCGCAAAATCGCCCTGAGCGCCAAAGGCGTTCCTCAAGAATAAGTGCCCGGCAAAAATCACGACTTAGAGCTCCTCTGTCAAAATGCCGTTGAGGTCATTGACAGGAAGGAGCTTGAGTTGCGTCTGGCCCAGTCCGGGCGCGAGAGCAAACCCCTTCGAATTAAAGCCGGTTTCGATCCTTCTTCTCCCGATATTCATCTGGGGCATACCGTCCTGCTGCGCAAGCTTCGTCAATTCCAGGACCTCGGGCATAAGGTAATTTTCATCATTGGCGATTATACGGCGATGATCGGCGACCCTACAGGTCAAACCAAAACCCGTCCCGCTCTTTCCAATGAGGAAGTCGAAAAAAACGCAAAAACCTATCAGGAACAAGCTTTCAAAATCCTGGATAAAAACCCCTCAAAGATCGAAATCATCCGCAATAGCGATTGGCTGAGCAAGCCCGAAATGTTCCGGATTTTGTTGGGAAACCTGGGGCGGATGGCCACAGTGGCTCAAATTTTGGAGCGCGATGATTTTGAAAAAAGAATGGAGCAGGACCAGCCGGTCACGATTAGCGAGTTTTTGTATCCCTTGATCCAAGGTTATGATTCTGTTCAGGTCCGGGCCGACATCGAGCTTGGGGGAACGGACCAAAAATTCAATCTTCTCATGGGGCGTGATTTGCAGCGCGCTTGGAACCAAAAACCGCAGGTGGTGATGACGCTGCCGCTTTTGGTGGGTTTGGACGGCAAACAGAAGATGTCCAAGTCTTTGGGGAATGCGATAGGGGTGATGGATAGCGCTAAGGACATGTTTGGAAAGGCGATGTCGATTCCCGACAGTTTGATGGAATCTTATTATCGGCTTTTGCTACCATTGGAAGAATCAGCGATAAACAATATTTTGAATAAAATCAAAGAAGAACCACGAAATGCCAAGCATGATCTGGCCAGGCGGATCGTGGAGCAATTTCATAGCGTGGCGGCCGCTCAGGTTGAGGTTGAAGAATGGGACAGAGTTTATAGTAAGCGCGAAGCGCCATCCCAGCCCGATCTCCTGAAAACCGGGGAATCTTCTATTGGTTTGGCCGATGCCATCAAGCGCGCCGGAGCCGCCAACACCACCAGTGATGCTTTTCGGTTGATTCAGCAGGGTGGGGTGACGGTAGATGGTGTCAAAATAACCGACCCCAAGCACTTATTAATTCCTACCAAACAGCCGCTTGTCCGAGCGGGAAAAAAGAAATACTTTAAGTTAATTCCTTCCAAATAAAAGCCTTAGATTCCTCGGCAGCACCGCCGCCTCGAAATGACGTATGGCGGTGTTAGTCGACAAAACATCTAACTAATTCTTTTCAATCCCTTGCATTTCTTAACAGTGTCATGTAGTATTGTACTAGCCATGAAAAGAAATATCGTAACCCTCATAGTTGGTCTAACAGCCCTAACTATCACACAGATGGGGTCTATTCATGCCCAAGGTCAGGCAATGAGCCAGGCGCGTGTCGTTGAGCTGCAAGGCAACGCCGAGTTTATGAAATCGGGTTCCGAGAAATGGATGCCGCTGGCTAACGGCGCGGTATTGAGCGAAGGGGATCGGTTGAAGACGGCGATGGATTCGGAGATTCGTCTTGAGCTTTCAGGCAATGCCAAAACAGCCGAAATCGTCGTGCGCCAAAATAGCGATTTTATTTTCAAAACGTTCCGTCATGATGAGCCGGCCAAAATCGACAATACTTTGCTGGATGTTCAAATTGGCAGCGTGTTGGTGAAAGCCGAAAAGCTCGTTGGAGACTCCAAGTTTGAAGTGAAAACACCCACCTCTATCGTGGGGATCCGCGGGACCACGTTCGAGGTTAATGTCTCCCAATCCTAAAGGCTTTGCTCTGCAAGGCCCCGATCGTTTCCGACTCCTTATAACCGTCGCCATTTTGGCGGCGGTACTATTTTTCCAGCACTTCCATATCCTCGACCGTTTCGAATACGTCACCTACGATTTGCGCATGATTTTAAAAAGCGATGGAAACACCGATAAGCGGATCTGTGTTATCGAGATTTCCGATGAAAGTATCGCGGCCATTGGCCGGTGGCCATGGGACCGGGCCTGGCATTCGGCGCTTTTGAAGGCGCTCAAAGAAGCGGGCGCCAAAGCCGTTATTTTTGACGTTATTTTTAGCGAGCCCAGCGATCCAGAAAAAGACGCGGGCCTGGCGCAGGCCATCGCCGAATCGGGAAATGTTTATCTGGCCGAGGCTGATGGCCTGGAATCCTTGCCCGAATTTCGGGCCGGCATGAAAGGCTCAGGGCACATCCATCTGAATCCCGACAAAGACGGCGTCATGCGCCGCATCCCGCTTTTCATGGATTTTGGAGGCAAAAAGATTCCTCAACTGTCTCTGGCTTATTTTTTGAAGGGGGAGATCGCGGCGCAAGAAACGATCTCCCGCATTCCTCTGGATATTCACGGAAATCTTCTTATTTTTTGGGCGGGCCGGTGGAAAGAGACGTTTAAGCACTACTCTTTTCTCGATGTGGTGGCTTCCTACGCCTTGACTCAGAAAGGTTCGCCGTCTCCGTTGGATCTCAAAAAGGAATTTGCCGGAAAAATCTGTTTCGTCGGCACCACGGCAACCGGTCTCTTTGATATCCGTCCAACGCCTTTGGAACCGTCTTATCCCGCCGTTGGCGTCAACCTCACCGTTTTAAATAATATTTTTTCAGGGCACTTTATTCGCGAAGCCGGCGCTGTGGAGAATCTTCTCATTCTTTTTTGTATCGCCGGCCTACTTTCTCTTATCTTGCATCAACAAAGTTTTTTTCGAGGGGCGCTTTGGACGCTTCTCCTGGCCCTTTTTTATACGATCACCGCTACCGTTCTTTTTATCGTCTTTGGTTTGTGGATTTCGTTGGTCTATCCGCTGCTGCTTATTTTTGGGACGTACTTTTTTGCCACCATCATCAACCAGATCACCGTCACCGTGGAGCGCGCCAAACTTTATAAAATGGCCACGCGCGACACGCTCACGAGTCTTTACAATATCGGCCATTTCAAACTTTTATTCAAAGCGGAAATGGCCACCGTCGCGATGCGGCGTGAAAAGAAACTTTCACTTCTCATGGCCGACGTGGATAATTTTAAAAAGACCAATGACACGTACGGGCATCTGACGGGAGATGTTGTATTGAGAGAAGTGGCCAATACCGTAAAAGCCAATTGCCGCGCGCTGGACGTAGCGGCGCGTTATGGCGGTGAGGAATTCATTCTGATGCTGCCGGGCGCCGATGAGGAAATGGCTTTTAAAATCGCCGAGAAAATCCGCAAGTCCGTCGAGCAAAAGATTTTTTCTCATGAGAAGGGGGATTTTTCAACCACGATCAGTATTGGCGTGACAGAAGTGCGGGCCCAGGACGGGGACGAGGACAGCGTTATCGGCCGCGCCGACCAGGCCCTTTATGAAGCCAAGCACAGTGGTAAAAACAGGGTTATGATCGCAAAAAAATGACCGACAAAATGATAAAAATAGGCTTGACAGCTTTTGGGGCCGGTGGTATAAATTACTCCAGCTTGAGAACCTATTTGACATAAACAATTTAAATTTACGCCGCAACGGATGATAAGTCGAGGCATCATCTGATGCCTTTTTTGTTGTCTGTTTTTGGCGTATTCGTTCTTTCAAAATTGAATAGCCTGATTCTCTGTCAAAAGATGGAAACATTTTTTGATTGGAGAGTGCGGATTTTCCGCTTTTTTTGAGCAAGCGAAAAATCTCCCAGTATCTTGGTCAGCTCAAATTTTTGTCGAAGATAAAAAATTGTCCGCCGCGTTTTGTGGCGGACATGTTCATCTTCGACGCCAGTTATAACTAATTGGAGAGTTTGATTCTGGCTCAGAACGAACGCTGGCGGCGTGGTTCAGGCATGCAAGTCGAACGGTGGTGAGAGCAATCGAACCACAGTGGCAGAAGGGTTAGTAACACGTGGGTAATCTGCCCCCGAGTCGGGGATAACATCTCGAAAGAGGTGCTAATACCCGATAACATTACTTGGTCGCATGATTGAGTAATCAAAGGTAGCTCGCAAGGGCTGCTGATTGGGGAGGAGCCCGCGGCCTATCAGCTAGTTGGTGAGGTAACGGCCCACCAAGGCTTTTGACGGGTAGCTGGTCTTAGAGGACGATCAGCAACATTGGGACTGAGACACTGCCCAGACTCCTACGGGAGGCTGCAGTCGAGGATCTTTAGCTATGCCGGAAAGGGTGTCTATGCGACGCCGCGTGCAGGATGAAGG
>JACQQX010000035.1 GCA_016206805.1 Candidatus Omnitrophota bacterium | reverse complement strand
GTCCTACGCAGGAGCTCAAGGGGAGGATGCCTGCCGGAGCTCACGGGCGATGGAATTCATTGTGGAGTAAGTGAGTCAAACCGCTAGTAACTCGGATTAAATTTTTTTAATTTTGTTTTAATCTTCTCTTAATTCAATTATTTATAAACTCGCTTGGAACTGACGAAAACAAGGAGGTTCTATTGGCGCGCACCGTTTTGGTTGTGGATGATGAAAGAAAAATCCGGGATACCTATAACCGGCTTTTGACGAGTGAAGGTTTTAAAGTTTTGGAAGCGGAAAATGGCGAGCAAGCCAGTTTGATGTTGATTGAACCGGTGAAAATCGATCTTATTTTGCTCGATATCCGGATGCCCGTTGTCAGCGGCCCCGCGTTGTTTGATGTGATCAAAGTTTGCCGTCCTGAGAGCAAGGTGATTGTGACCAGCGTTTTTCCGCTGGAGGATCAAAAACGTGTCATTGACAGGGCGGAGGGGTATCATGATAAGGCGGAGGGGACACAAACCCTTCTGTCTAAAATCAAAAATGTCTTAAGGGGTCGCACCGCAGACGCTTGTTAAAAAAGGAGGGGTTATGAGGAAATTATTTTTAAATAAACCGCTGGTGTTGGCAGTGGCTTTTTGGTCTTTGATTTTGGGGATCGCGCCGTCCAATAGTTTTGCCATGCCGACGGATTCGGCCGCTTATTTTTCCCCCCAAACCTCCCGGCAGATGACCATTGATAAAATCATGACTGTTTTTTCAAGGCCGGAAGCCCGCGCGCATCTGATGCTGATGGGATTAAACCAAGAAGAGCTTCGGCAGAAACTTTCGGGGTTGGATGACCGGCAGCTGACCGAGGTGGCCGGACAGGCCGATGCGGCGCGCGCCGGCGGAGATGGGCTGGGTGTCGTGATCGCTATTCTAGTTATCGCGCTTTTAGTGATATTGATCGTTAAGCTGGCCGATAAAACTGTGGTTGTCAAAGACTAAGAAATGTCGAAAACCGTTTTTTGGCTGGTTTTTTTCAGTCTCATCCGCCTGGCTGCCGCTCAGGCGGCAGATGAGGTGGTGTTGCTGAAAAATGTCCCTCCGGTCGCGCAAAAGGCGCATGAATGCGGTCCAGCCGCGTTGGAATCCATTTTCCGTTACTGGGGCGCTTCTATGGACGCTCAGCGGATCTCGGAGTCGGTATTTAAACGCGGCTGGCGCGGTGTTTTTAATTTTTCGCTGACCCAGGAAGCCCGCCGCAGGGGATTTTGGACTCAGACACCTGTTTTGTCTTCGACCGCTTCCTTAAAAGAATGGATTCAAAAAGGCGTCCCGCCGCTAGTCATGATTGATCACGGCCTATTATGGGCGCATCAATACCATTTTATCGTGATCAGCGGTTTTGATGATCAAAAGGGTGTTTTTTACGCCAACACCGGCCAGTCCGTTTCGCGGACGATTCCCTACCGGGATTTTGAAGTGAAATGGAAAAAGGCGGGGCGGTGGTGTTTGATCATTTGCCCGCCGGAATGGGTCCATTGGGACCCCGGTTCGGATGGAGCCGTTGATCTGGGCTTTCTTTTTGAAAGCCAGGGGCGGTTGGAGGCGGCCCAAAAACGGTATCAGGCCGTGCTGGACAAGGACCGGCAGAATGTAACCGCCCGTTTCAACCTAGGGAACATCTACAGAAAAACCCAGCGAATGGAAGAGGCTAGGGCTATTTTTACAGGCCTTTTACGGGAAGGCCATTTATGGGGGCCTGCCAGCAATAACTTGGCTTGCGTGCGGCTGGACCAGGGCATGCCGCGCCAGGCGGCTCAAGTGATCCGATTTGCTTTCCGGAATGGCGCGTCCCGGGAATATGACATCCTGGATACGGCGGGTCTGGTGTCTTACCGGCTGAATGGACCGGGACTGGCCCGCCGGTACTTTAGAGAGGCGCTTTCCAAAACGCCTCCAGGCAATGCCCAGGCGCTTCAACACATTCAAAAAAATCTCTTAAGATGTGGAGGTGGGGAATGAAGGGCGCGACGTTGACAGGCCGATACACCGAGGCATACAATGAGGTCATGCGAATTTTGATCGTTGAAGACGAAAAGAAGATAGCCAATTTCATCGAACGCGGTCTAAAGGAGCAGCGCTATGCCGTTGATGTGGCCATGGACGGTGAAAAGGGCAGTTTCCTCGCTGACATCAATCCTTATGACCTCATCATCCTGGACGTGATGCTACCGGGCATGGACGGTTTCAGTTTATGCCGGGACATCCGTAAAAAGAAACTGGATGTGCCCATCCTGATGTTGACCGCCAAAGACAAGGTGATTGACAAGGTGCGCGGTTTTGAGGGCGGGGCGGATGATTATCTGACCAAACCCTTCGCGTTTGAGGAGCTTTTGGCCCGGGTGGGGGTCTTATTGCGCCGTCGCAACGCGGCCTTGCCTTCCGTGCTCAAGGTAGGGGACTTGGAAATCGATCAGCTCAAGCATTCGGTCAAGCGCGGCGGCAAGGAGATCACGCTGACCGGCAAGGAATACGCCCTTATCGAATATTTGGCCCGCAACGCGGGGCATGTTGTCACTCGAACCATGATTTCCGAGCATGTTTGGAACGAGGACTTCGACAGTTTCTCCAACGTCGTGGATGTTTATATCAATCACCTCCGAAATAAAGTGGATAAAGCCGCCAAGAAGCCACTCATTCATTCCATTCGCGGCACCGGATACGTTTTAAAAGAGTAACCAATAAGAGTGAGGTGAGATCGTGCAGGTGAATTCGCTGAAATTCAAAATCAGCGTTCTGGCCATGGCTATTTTGGCCGCTATTCTCATCACTTACAGCGGTTTTTTGTTTTTCAGTTTCCGGTACGCGCTATACCAGGAAATGGACCAGAGTCTTCACGTCAAAGCCCGAAAAACTCATAACGCCGTGGTTTCCTACCTGGATACCCTGGGACACAATCAACGCGCGTTTGATTTCGCGATCAACCGCATTGTCGCCCAAAAAGGCGACCATCCCCATAAGAATAAGATCGAAAAGCTGGAAAGACTCTGGCTGGGGCAGGCTCAGCCGCTGGGTTTGACGCGCGACTACGTGGAAGTCCTGGATGAAAGCGGAAAAGTCGTGACCCGCTCGGCCAACCTGGCCCGAGATGTGCCTTTAAGGCTTCCCAAGAATGTCAGCGCCTGGCGCGGAAGACCTATTTACAAGAACCTGGATCTGGACAAGCGGCGTTTTCGGGTCGTGATGGAGCCGATATTTTATCCGAAGATTCAAAAGCGTTACGTGATTGTGGTGGTGACTTCCCGGGAACACCTGATCCAGCTGTTGAATGAAAATTTGGTGGTTAAAACGGCCGCGATCACCCTGATCCTGATCATCGCCGCCTTTCTCAGCCATCTTTTTGCCAAAAGCGTGCTGAAACCTGTCCAGGAAATCACCGAAACCGCCCGCAATATCGATTACAGGGATCTGAGTGTGCGCATCAAAACCGAAGAGGTTGATGTGGAAATGAAGGTTTTGGTGGACTCTTTGAACGAAATGATCTCCCGCCTGGAAAAGTCTTTTCGTTACATCGCCGATTTTAGCGCCAATGTGTCCCATGAGTTGAAAACGCCGCTGGCCATCATGCGCGGAGAGTCCGAGCTGGCTTTACGCGCGGATCGTTCCGCCGAAGAGTATAAACGGGTGATTTATAACAACCTCGAAGAAGTCACCCGAATGGCGAGGCTTATCGAAGATCTTCTCCTGCTGACCAAATTGGATTATCAGCCGGGCACCTTCCGGTTCGCCAATTTCAATCTGATTGAATTTTTTGAAGAAATTACGGAATCAAGCCGTATTCTTGCCGCTGAAAAAAGAATAACGGTTGAAACCAGCATCCCTGAGAAGCCCATTTTCATAGAAGGAGACAAGGTTCACTTGAGACGGCTGTTTTATAATTTGATCAATAATGCCGTCAAGTTCACGCCGCCCGGAGGCCGGATCGGCATCAAACTCCGCGTTGGAAAAAGGGAGGCCTTTGTTTCGGTCTGGGACAGCGGTGTGGGGATCCCCAAGGAATATTTGCCGAGGATTTTTGATAAATTTTTCCACTTTGACGGTCTGAATCTGGAAAGCGTATCGGGCCTGGGTTTGGGTTTGAGCATCGCCGTTTCGATCGCCAAGATCCATTCAGGGGATATTCAAGTCAAAAGCGCTCCCGGAGAAGGCACCACTTTCACGGTCCGGCTGCCTTTATCCAAACAAGCCTCTCCTTCACCGGTGCTAGTGGCCGGTTAATACTGACCAGCAGAGTTAAAAAATATTAATCGTAAATTAATGGGTGGTTAACGGGCGCTGTTGTATGCTCAAACCATGCCAAAGATCCTTGTGGTAGACGATGAATTTAAAATCAAGCAGCTTTATAAGCAACTGCTTCTCGATGAGGGCTTTGAGGTGGTGGAAGCCGGTGACAGTCAAACGGCGGCCAATTTGCTGGTGAGGGAAGAGGGCATCCGTTTGATTCTTTTGGACATCAACATGCCGGTGGTGAATGGCAGCGTGTTGTACAAACTGATCCGGATGTTTGATCCCGCGATCAAAGTGGTTGTTACCAGCGCCTATCCTCTGGAAGACCAAAAAGCCCGTGTCGTCAATGCCGATGATTATTACGATAAAACACAGGGAACGCAGGTGTTATTGGAAAAAGTGCATCATGCATTAAAACAGGAGGATCATCATGCGACGACATAGTGAATCAATGGTCCTATTTGTTTTTTTACTGGTGGTTTCGTTGGTGGTTGCCGGCGGATGCCGGGAGCAAACTCCTGCGTTGCGGATCGATCAGCGGTCCCATGAACCACTCCGGGCCGTGGAGCCGCCGGAAGAAGTGATCGCGCCCATCAATGAGGACTTGAAGGTGGTGGCCGGGGAACCCATGACCGCCGCCGAAGAGCCCGCCGTTCCTGAAGAAGGCCAGACAGCCGATAAAAAAACCGGCGCTGTGGCCATCAAAACCGAATATTGATTAGACGCGATGCCGCGTCTTCGAAAAATTCTTTTCTACGGTTTTGTTCTTGTCTATGCGGTCGGGTGCCCGATCATTTTGCTTTACGCGACAGGGCATATCACGCGGACAGGTCTTATCTCCTTATCCTCCCACCCGTCCGGCGCTTACGTGTACATCAACAGCCGCCGGTTTTCTGAAAAAACGCCCACGGTTATTCGGGGCCTCGTGCCTGGCGAATATTCCGTCAGCGTGAATTTAAAAGGTTATCAGCCGTGGAAGCGCGTCGTGTTCGTTGAAACCGAACAGGCTATTGTTTACGAGAATATTTTGTTGCTGCCACTGGATTTGAGCCCTCAAGGGCCCTTGTGTCCGGGTCAATTTGACAATCTGATTCCCGTTAGGGGGAGATATCTTTTATTGGTCCGCGGGCCGTTGATCCAAGATCTGTTTTTATTTGATTTCCGGAAGAAAAACCTTTTTCGAGCCGCAGATTTCCGAGCGCCTTTTTCGCGGGACAGGGTGCTTTCCATTACGCCAAGGGAAGATCGTTCCACGGCCGTGATCCGCGCGCGGTCCGGGCTTTGGGGACGGGTGAAAACTTTTGATATGGACGCCAATGAAGGTGTGCTCCGTATCCGGGATGAAATGGAATCTTCGTCGCCGGTTGTGGATGAACGCAAAAAGGAAAACCAGATTTTTTGGATGGATGAGAATAAGGAATCCCACCTTCTTTTCCGGAAAGGGGATCGTGTCTATTTTCTGGAGACGCTGTCCCAGGGGCCTCCGCGTGTTCAGGAGCTTTTTCAGGTCCGCAAAGGCAGCTCCATTGTCTATGACGCCGCTTCCGGAAAAATCTATTTTCTGGAGAAGGAAGGCGGCCGGTTCTGCATGGTGGATTTGACATGAGATTTAATTATTCCCGGATAGGCTTGAATTCGACGGAAAAGATCATCCAGCGTTTTTTGGAAACCCTGCCGGGCGCCCTGAGCTGGATCGTTTTGGGCGGATTTTGTGTTCTGGCGTTCAATAAACCGTCGTTGGCCGCGCTGCTACTGATCGCTTTTGATTTCTATTGGCTGCTTAGGATTTTCTACGCGACGGTTTTTTTGGTGATTTCTTATTCTCAGCTTCGCCAGGAGCGGCATACCGATTGGATGGCCAGGCTCGAGGTTTTGAAAAACACGGAAGTGGGGAATATCCGGCATTTGGTGATCTTTCCTGTTTTCCGGGAGCCGGAGGAGGTGGTGGAGCCGGCGCTGTTGAGCCTGACCAAACAAAGTTTCCCTTCCGCTAAGACCCTTGTGGTGCTCGCCGTGGAGGAGCGCACGGAAAACCAGATCAAAGAAATGGCCGGTCGCCTGCGGGAGAAATATCAAAAGTATTTTTTGGAATTTTTGGTGACGGCGCATCCGGATGATCTGCCGGGCGAAGGGCGCGTGAAAGGGGCTAACGCGACCTGGGCCGCCAAAAAAGCGGCGGTTTGGTTTCAGGAGCGCGGCATCGCTTTTAAGAATGTGATCGTTTCCTGTTTCGACGCGGATACCGTGGTGAGTTCCCATTACTTCGCCTGCCTGACATATCATTTTAGTGTTTGTCCGTCACGCTATCGCGCGAGTTTCCAGCCGATTCCGCTTTATCACAACAATATCTGGCAGACATCGGCCCTGGCGCGGGTTTTGGAGACAGGCTCCTCGTTTTTTCTTCTGATTGAAGCCACGGATCCGGAGAAGCTTGTTACATTTTCCAGCCATAGCATGAGTTTTAAGGCGCTGGTGGAGGTGGGGTATTGGCCGGTGGATATGATTTCAGACGACTCCGCTATTTTTTGGAAATCATTCATCCATTATGACGGCGATTACCGGGTCATTCCCATGTATGTGACGCTTTCGATGGATGTGGTTTCCGGCCAAAATACCTGGGAGACCTTGAAAAATATTTACCGTCAAAAACGGCGCTGGGCATGGGGAGTTGAGAATTTTCCGCTGGTGATGCGCGCTTTTTTGCTGGGCAATCACATCCCGTGGCCCAGTAAGGCGCGGCATGCCTTCAAATTGCTGGAGGGACATGTGGCATGGGCGACTTGGGCGTTTCTTTTGACTTTTTGCGGGTGGATTCCAATTTTTTTCGCGACGCCGGAATTTTCCAACACTGTTTTCTACCACACCTGGCCGCGAGTAGCTGGTATTATTTTCAATCTATCGTTGGTTTCGATGATAGTTTCTGTTTTTGTGAGCCTGCGTCTTCTGCCTGAAAATCCCGCGAAGCCTCCAGTTTGGCGGAAGGCTCTTTTTGTCGTGGAGTGGGCATTCTTTCCGCTGGCTGTGACTTTTCTAAGCGCTTTGCCGGCTCTGGATGCCCAAACGCGCCTGCTTTTGGGGAAGCGACTGGATTTCAGTCCTACCGCCAAAACCAGAAATTAATTTTATTTTAATGCGGTTTTAATGTGGAATGAGCTAGAATTCACAGGGGGAGGGATAATTGCTGATCGCGTTTAAGTTCGTTTTTTTTCTGATTTGCGCGGCTTCTGTCATGTCTCTGAGTGAGTCATGGCTGCCGCCCTTTCCGCGCGCGGTGTTCCGCGCGGCGCTGGTGGGGGTGGCGGTTTTAGTCCTTTTTTACACGGATATTATGGCGCCTATCCGCCGCACGGCGGAGTGGGTCAAAAAAATACGCTTGGGCGAAACGCCTGAAAATCTTCCTTCAAAAGAAAGAAGGCTTCTGGGGCCTCTGGTCAAAGAAGTTTCAAAAATGGTCCGAAGCCTGGAAACCGCGCGGCTGGCGGCCGAAGAAGAGGCGAGGCT
Organism: Candidatus Omnitrophota bacterium; assembly: GCA_016206805.1. GTDB lineage: Bacteria > Omnitrophota > Gorgyraeia > 2-02-FULL-51-18 > 2-02-FULL-51-18 > JACQQX01. Next base: position 7,037 of record JACQQX010000035.1, on the reverse strand, counting down.
TCGCCAGTCCAAAGACTCCGTTTGGACGCCGGAACGGCTCAAAGAATTTGTCCGCACTAAACTGGGGGGCCGTCCGCTTTTTGTGGTTTCCAACCGCGAACCTTACATGCACGTCAAAAAAGGCAGGGACATCGAATGGATGGTTCCTCCCAGCGGACTGGTGACCGCGATAGAGCCGATACTCGAGGCCTGCGGCGGCACTTGGATCGCGCAAGGAGCCGGTGACGCGGATCGCGAAACCGTGGACGAAAAAGACCGTCTCCGGGTACCGCCGGAAGATCCCAAATACACGCTAAGGCGGGTATGGCTGACTCCCGAGGAAGAAGAAGGGTATTATTACGGATTTTCCAATGAAGGGATTTGGCCGTTATGCCATATCGCGCACACGCGCCCTGTTTTTCGCGAGAAAAACTGGACTTATTACCAGTCGGTCAATGAGAAATTCGCCGAGGTGGTTTTGCAGGAAATCGATGGCATGGAAGATCCCTGCGTTTTGATTCAGGATTATCATTTCGCGCTTTTGCCGCGGCTGGTGAAAGCCCGCCGTCCGGACGCGCGGGTAGCGATTTTTTGGCACATCCCCTGGCCGAATCCGGAATCTTTCGGAATTTGCCCCTGGCAAAAAGAACTTTTGATCGGAATGCTGGGAGCGGACATTATCGGATTTCACACGCAATACCATTGCAATAATTTCATGGAGACGGTGGATCGATTTTTGGAGTCCCGCATTGATTATGAGCATTTTACCGTTAACCGGGAAGGGCAGATCACATCGGTCAAGCCATTTCCCATCAGCATCAGTTTTATCGGGAATGAAAGTTCCTCCAGCGCAGAGAAAGTCACTTCTTCGAAGGAAGATTTGCTTAAACCCTATGGACTCTCGGCGGAGTGGATAGGGGTGGGCGTGGATCGGCTCGACTATACCAAGGGAATTTTGGAGAGATTTTTTGCCATCGAGCGCTTTTTGAAAAAAAATCCGAATTACCAGGGAAAGTTCACATTTGTGGAGCTGGCCGCGCCCAGCCGTTCGCTTATCCCGCAATACCGGCAGTTCGCGGATCAAATCGACAAGGAGGTTGAGCGGATCAACTCTCTTTTCCAAACGAAAAACTGGAAGCCCATTTTATTTTTGAAAAAAAACCACAGCCATAAAGACATCCTTCCGTTTTACAAGCACGCCGATGTGTGTTTGGTGACTTCTTTGCACGATGGGATGAATCTGGTGGCCAAGGAATTTGTCATGGCCCGTGATGATGAGAAGGGCGTTCTGATTTTGAGTCAATTTACCGGCGCTTCCCGGGAATTAAAAGACGCGATTGTCGTGAATCCTTATGATATCGGGCAAACCGCCGACGCGATCCGGGAAGCGCTGGAGATGCCGCTGGAGGAGCGGGCCGAGCGGATGAAGCGTATGCGCGCTGTTTTGAGGGAGAGGAATGTTTACCGTTGGGCGGCCGACTTGATGGGGGAGTTGGCGCAGGTGCGGTTGTCTTCAGCGGTTGTTTCGTGAAGGCGGAGTGGTTTTTTTTGCTGGATGTGGACGGGACTTTAGCGCCGATCGCGCGGATGCCGCGCCAAGCGAGTATTCCGTCCCGCGCCCGGAATGTTATCCGGAACCTGGCGAAGAACAAAGCCTGTGCGGTGGCTTTGGTGAGCGGCCGGCCGGTTCGGGAGCTAAAGAGGCTATTGAATGTGCCTGGGGTGATTTTGGTCGGCAATCATGGGTTTGAGTTTGAGGGAGTCAACGCGCCGCCACTGTCTCAAAAAGCGGCAAGTTACGGCCGTGTGATCAAGCGCGTGGCTTGCCAATTGCAGGAAACATTCACCGGCGTCAAAGGAGTTTTGGTGGAAGATAAGGTCTGGACGCTAAGCGTTCACTTTCGGAATGTGCGTAGCGGACAACTTCCTGTTTTTCAGCGGAAATTGGAAGTGATCCAAAGAACCAAGAACGGAAAAATGCTGTCGTGGCAACAAGGGAAAAAAGTCTGGGAAGCGCGGCCGCCGGTTCGGTGGGATAAAGGGATGGCCGCGCTTTATCTTTTGAAGAAATTTGGAGGGTATCCCATTGTGATGGGCGATGATCGCACGGATGAAGACATGTTCCGGGCGATCGCGGGAAAAGGACTGGCCATTCATGTGGGAAATTCCCGGAACACCGCCGCTTCCTTTAAACTGCGATCCCCGCGGGAAGCGGGCTTATTGCTGGAGCTTTTATGTCAACTCAGGAAGCCAAAGAACCATTTATTTTCAAAACTCAACTTAGCCTCACGGAACTGACCGGTCTCAAGGCTTCCGATTTGTCGGAGCTGCGTCACCACCTGGAAACGGTTCCGGAGTCCTGCGTTTATTACCACACCCATCATTTTCTGGAGCAGCATCAGTTTCTGACGCCGGAGCCGCCCAACGATTTTGCCTATTGGGTGGTGAATGTTCTTCAGGAGGAACTGATTGGCGAGCGCCTGGCGGCGATTGACACCATTCAATACCATTCGCTGGAAGCGCTGCGAAAAGCCATCTTGACCACGCTGGACCAATTTCTGGCCGAGAGGCCCCATTTACGCAAAGCGCCAGTCGGCCAGGAATTTCATTTTATGCGATGCGCGCTCTTCGCGATCCCCACTCGTTTTACCGCGAGAAATTTAAAGGAATTTGTCGAGTGCCTGAAAAAGGTGGGGATCAGCTCGCTTTATTATCATATTTTTGAAGGCCGCCTGCGTCCTCCGCTGGGGGTGAGCGATTTTTCCGATTGGCTCGAAAAAAACCTGGGAGAGAAGGAGCTGGCCCGAAAAATCGACCGGCTGGATCCTTACACCTTGACAATGGACGGCTTGCGCAAAAAAATCATAGGGTTTATTACTGATTAGGAAAACCTCGATATGCCTCAGCTGAATGATTACGAACCGATCGTTGGCGCGCAGGTTTTGGAAGAGCTGCGTTATCTGGCCCAAGCTCTCAAAGGGCAGCGCATTTTGCATATCAATTCGACGGCGGTGGGCGGCGGGGTGGCTGAAATATTGAACCGGATGCTGCCGTTATTGACCGAGCTGGGAGTCGAGTCGCGATGGGACGTGGTTAAGGGGGGAGAGGAATTTTATTCGGTCACCAAAAAAATACATAACGCGTTGCATGGCCACGCGCAGATGTTTACCCCCAGAGATTACGAGGCGTTCGAGGAGGTTCAGGAGGCCAATTTAAAAAACATGGCGCTGGATGAAGACATCATTTTTATCCACGATCCGCAGCCGATTGGCCTGGTGAAGCGCAAACGAGATTGTGGTAACCGCTGGTTATGGCGCTGTCACGTGGATGTTTCCAATCCCCAGCGGGAGATATGGAATTTCCTGGAAAAATACCTCCAGTTCTATGATAAGGCTGTCTTTTCCTCTCCTTCTTTTTCGCAACGGCTTCCGATTCCCCAAGTTTTGATCTGCCCTTCCATAGACCCTTTGAGTGAAAAAAACCGGGAGCTTATGCCGGACGAAATCAGCGCTGTCATTCAGCGCCTGGGGATTCCTCTGGATAAGCCTTTGGTGACCCAAGTATCCCGTTTCGACCGTTTGAAAGATCCGGTAGGCGTGATCAAGGCTTTCCGGCAGATTCAAAAATACGTGGACGCGCGGCTGCTTTTGGTAGGCGGGTCCGCCACCGATGATCCGGAAGGAGCCCAAGTTTATCTGGAAGTCAAAGAAGCGGCCGGCGATGACCCGGATATTCTTGTATTGTTGCTGCCGCCCACGGCTCATCTGGAAATCAACGCGATTCAGCGCGCCTCTACGGTTATTCTCCAAAAATCATTGAAGGAAGGTTTTGGTTTGACGATTACGGAAGGGCTTTGGAAGGGCAAGCCCGTGATCGCTGGGGCTGTGGGCGGTATTCCGCTTCAAATCACTCATAAATATTCGGGAATCCTGGTTCATTCCATTGAGGGGACTGCGTATTGGCTCAAGCAGCTTTTGCAGGAACCGGCATTCGCCAGAAAATTGGGGGAGAATGGCCGGGAGCATGTGCGGCAAAACTTTCTTTTAACGCGCCATATCCGGGATTACCTTCTTTTATTCCTCTCGCTTGACCCTAACCTCAAACTCCATTAGACTGGGGAACCTACGGAGGCTATGGTGTAAGGGTAGCACGAGAGATTGTGGCTCTCTTAGTACGGGTTCAAATCCCGTTAGCCTCCCCAAGAATCTCCCCAACCCGCTTTGTGAGTATTAACCTCCGGGTAACATTCCCGTAACACTCATCTTTAGACTTCAGAGAGTCAAAAGAGGAGAAGCAGCTTATGGAAATGAAAGTCATGGCTGACACCCTATGGGTCCTCATTACCGGAATGCTGGTGTTCTTCATGAACCTGGGTTTCGGTTGTGTGGAAGCGGGGTTTCAACAAAGTAAGAACTGCGTGAATATTCTGTCCAAGAACTTCGTCGTCTTCGCGGCCTCCACCGTTGCGTTTTGGTTCATCGGTTGGGGACTGATGTTCGGCGACGGCAATCCTTTTGTCGGTTTGCAGGGTCTTTTTATGACCGGCGGATTGGACAATAGTCCCGCGACGGGGGACGCGTATCAGGGCGTTTACAGCGCTTTGAACTGGACTGGTGTGCCGCTGGCCGCCAAGTTCTTCTTTCAGCTTGTTTTCGCGGGTACCGCGGCGACAATCGTGTCCGGAGCCGTCGGAGGTCGCATCAAGTATTTTTCCTTCATCGTTTTTTCATTGGTCCTTGTCGGCATCATCTATCCCATTAGCGGTCACTGGATATGGGGCGGTGGCTGGCTGGCCAAAGCCGGTTTCTGGGATTTCGCGGGTTCTACCGTGGTGCACTCCGTTGGCGGTTGGGCCGCTTTGACGGGAGCCGTCATCCTGGGACCGCGTTTTGGGAAGTTTGGTCCCAATGGCAGGATTAACGCCATTCCCGGACACAACATGGCGTTGGCTTTAATCGGCGCTTTGGTTCTTTGGCTGGGATGGTTTGGATTTAATCCTGGCAGCACGATGGCCGCTGATCCGCGTCTGATGTCGCATATTTGTCTGACGACCAACATGGCCGCTTGCACGGGTCTTTTGGCCGCGACAGCCATGTCGACATGGATGCTCAAGAAGCCTGATTTTGGCATGACGATCAACGGTTGCTTGGCGGGCCTTGTCGCCATTACCGCCGGTTGCGCGTTTGTCAGTGTGTCGAGCTCGGCGATCATCGGTCTCATCGCCGGCGCGATTGTGGTTCCCGCGGTTATTTTCTTTGATAAAATGAGGATAGACGATCCCGTTGGCGCCACATCGGTGCATTTGGTGTGCGGCACGTTGGGAACGCTTTTTGTGGGTTTATTCGCCCAGGACTGGGTCAGCCCCAACACGACCGGCGACGGTCTTTTGTTTGGCGGCGGAACCAAGCTTCTGATGGCGCAGTTGACCGGTATTGTGGCGGTGGGGGCGTTCGTGCTCGTCGCTTCCTCCATCACCTGGCTGGTTGTCAAAGCCGTGATGGGCATTCGGGTATCGTTGCAAGAAGAAATCGAAGGATTGGATATCGGAGAGCATGGGAATCAGGCCTATCCCGACTTTGTCGGCCGTAAATCCCATATCAGCTATCTGGGGGTTTCCAACTCCGAAGGGAGGTCCTCATGAAAAAGATTGAGGCTATTATCCGGCCTGAGAAATTGGACGAAGTGCGCAGAGCGCTGGAATCGTCCGGCTATCCGGGTATTACGATCGCTGAAATCGAAGGACATGGCAAGCAAAAGGGCGTGACTCAGCAGTGGAGAGGGGAAGTGTATAAGCTCGACCTTCTTCCCAAAACCAAGGTTGAGATCGTCGTCTCGGACAGAGACCAGGAGAAAATCATTTCCACCATCCAACGCGTGGCCGTTACCGGCTCCGTGGGCGATGGAAAGATTTTCGTGACGGATGTCTCCGAAGTTGTCCGTATCAGAACCAACGAGCGCGGAGAAAAGGCTCTTTAATTCACCGCTCTTGATCGAATTCCTCATAGACAAAGTGGTTAACGTCAGTTAATCTTTGTCTATGAGGAATTCTTCTTCCACCGCAGGCGCGTTGATGACCACGGATGTTTTGTCCGTTCCGGTCGACGCCACTCTCAAAGAAGCCACCCAGTACCTCCAGTCCGTTCCCAGGGATCGCAAAGGCAAGGTCTCGTATATCTATGTGGTCGATCAAAACCAAAGATTGGAAGGCGTGATCCAGGTCCGGGATCTGGTATTTTATTCGCCCGATACGCCGGTTCGGCAGATTTTAAAAAGTCCTGTGGTGCAGGTGGAAACCCAGATGACCCAAATTGATGTGGCAAGGCTTTTGGAGCGGCATCGTTATCTGGCGCTTCCGGTAGTGGATAAAAACCAGCGGCTGGTGGGGGTGATCAGCGCGGATGTGGCGATGCCGGTTTTTGAAGAGGAAGCGGCCAAGGATATCGCTCGCATGATCGGAACCAGCGCCGAGGAAATGCGCACGCGTTCGGTGAGGCAAGTTGTCCGCTTACGTTTGCCGTGGCTTTTGGTCAATATCGTCAGCGGACTGGCCTGCGCGGCTATCGCGGGTATTTTTCAGAATGATGTCCCGACGGTCGCGGCGCTTTTTCTTTTTGTGCCGGTTGTGTTGAGTTTGTCAGAAAGCACCGGCGTTCAAAGCGCGACGATTGTGGTGCGCAGTATCGAAGCGGACAATTCCGATTTCAAAGCGCTCATCCCGCTTTTTGTGAGGGAAGTGGCCGCCGGGGTTCTAATCGGCGTTATTTGCGGATCCCTTGTGGGATGGGCCGCCTCTTACTGGCAGTCTCGCCCCGTTTTGGGAGTGGCTATCGCCGGCTCGATGGCGATCGCCATCATCATTTCCGCGGCGATTGGGATGGTTTTGCCGTTTCTTTTCAAGCGCCTCAAAATCGATCCGGCCATCGCTTCGGGGCCTTTGGTGCTGGCTATTTGCGATCTGCAAACTTTAGCCGTTTATTTCAATTTCGCGGGCTGGATGATAAAATCAGCCCACTGATTGAACCCCTCGATTTCGCGCCTGTAGCTCAGCTGGATAGAGC
>JACQQX010000039.1 GCA_016206805.1 Candidatus Omnitrophota bacterium | reverse complement strand
TTTTGGTCATTTTAATTTCTAATTTGTTTCGTGCTTCGGATTTCGTGCTTCGTGCTTATCTTTTAACTATTTCCGTCCCGATGCCCTTATCCGTGAATATTTCCAGCAGTATCCCATGAGGGATCTTGCCATCGATGATGTGAGTCTTTTTAACCCCGCGTTCCAGGGCCCGCATGCAGGCCTTGACTTTGGGAATCATGCCCGTAGTCAGCACCTTCGATTCGATCAATCCTTCGATTTCGGGAATACTGACATGCGAAATCACGCTCTCGGGACTATTCATGTCCTTCATGATGCCCCGGACATTCGTCAAGAGCACCAGCTTCAAAGCGCCAAGACTCCGGGCGATTTCGGCCGAGGCTTGATCCGCGTTCACGTTGTAGGTGAAGCCGTCTTTGCCGATGCCGATCGGAGAAATCACGGGGATGATGTCGCTGGTGATCATCTTTTGAATCACATCGCCGTTGATTTTGGTGATTTCGCCGACAAAACCGATGTCCTGACCGTCCAGCTCCGCGTGTTTTTTGACCTCGATCAAATGGTCTTCCTTGCCGGAGAGCGAAATGGCGCTGCCGCCCAGCGAAATGATTTCCCGGACGATTTCACGGTTGACCTTCGTCAGCTCCTCCTCCACCACCTCCATCGTCTCTTCGTCGGTTACCCGAAAACCCTTCACGAATTTGGCTTCCTTGCCCATGTCTTCCAGGCGCTTATTGATATAAGGCCCGCCGCCATGCACCAACACCGGCCGCATGCCCACGTAGCTTGTAAAAACAATGTCTTCCAAAACGTTGCGGCGGATCTCAGGATCGATCATCGCGGCTCCGCCATATTTGATGACAATGGTCTTATCGTAAAAACTCTGAATGTACGGAAGCGCCTCGATCAACACATCCGCCTTACGAATCATTTCCTGCATTTCAACTCCTTAGCATGCTGTCTGCTGCGTGCTGCCTGCTGCATGCTCTTATGTTCGGTACGCGGAATTAATCCGCACATAACTCGTCGACAGATCGCACGTATAGGCCGTTGCGCCGTATTTCCCAAGACCCAAGTCCAGCGTCACTTTGATATTCTTTTGGGCAAAAATGCGATTGAGAACAACAGCCTGCTTCATCACACGCCCGCCCTTTTTGGAAACCAATTCCTTGCCTAAGAAGATCTGAAGCTTCCAGGGATCCACATGCGCGTCGGCATACCCCGCGGCGGCCGCGATCCGCCCCCAGTTGGGGTCTGACCCAAACAGCGCGCATTTAAATAAATTGGAGGAGGCCACCGAACGCGCGACACGCCGGGCATCCTCTCGGCTTCCGGCATTTTTCACGTTCACTTCCACAAACTTGGTAGCGCCCTCGGCGTCCCGAACCATTTGCTTGGCCAAAAATAAAAAGATCGTCTCCAGCGCCCGCGAAAAAAGCCTGAACTCCTTGGTTTTTTCGGCGATGCGCCTGTTTTGCGCCATGCCGTTGGCCAGCACCAATACCATGTCGTTGGTGGACATGTCGCCATCGATGGTAATGGTGTTGAAAGTCTTGTCCACCGCCCGCGCCAGCGCGTCTCTCAAAGCCGCGGGGGTAATGGCCGCGTCGGTGGTCACAAAACAAAGCATCGTGGCATGTCGCGGATCCGCCGGCGCTTTAGTGGCGGACTTGACCGTCATCTGGGGATGAATCATGCCGGCGCCTTTGGCAATCGCGCCCACTCGGACACGCCGGCCGCCGACAAAAAACTCAACGGCGATTTCCTTGGAAAGACGGTCTGTCGTCAAAATGCCCGCGGCGGCGGCCTCGCCGCCTTTGCGGTTTAAGCCTTTCACCAGCTCCGGCACCGCCGCTAAAATCTTCTTGATCGGTAATGGCTTCCCGATCACGCCGGTCGAAGCCACCATCACGTCTTTTTTGCGAATTTTAAGCAGTCGCGCCGCAACAGCCGCCATGGCCCGCGTGTTCTCAAAACCGCTTTCACCCGTCATGCAGTTGGCGTTGCCGGAGTTGGCGATAACGGCCTGCGCCTGCCCATCCCGAAGGTTTTCTTTATTGACCACGACGCAGGAGGCCTGCACTTGATTGGCGGTAAAAGCGCCCACCGCGTCACAGGGCTTATCGGAAACGATCAGCGTCAGGTCTTTTTTCTTGGAGCGTTTGATTCCGCAGAAAAGACCGTTGGCCTTAAACCCTATGGGAGCCGTGATCCCGCCGTGAATGACTTTCAAACCAGTCCCGCCCTCTCGTCAAAACCGCACATGATATTCATGTTTTGAACGGCTTGGCCCGCGGCGCCTTTGACAAGATTATCGATGGCGGTGACAATAACCGCCATCCCCCGCTCGGCGTTCACCCGCAGGCCGATGTGACAAAAGTTAGTATGCGCCGCGTGCTTGACTTCCGGAAGCGTGCCGTCGGCATAGACATTCACAAACGGTTCTTTTTTATAGAAATTTTGATAAAGCGCGACGAGCTCCGCGGTATCCATTTTCTTTTGAAGCCCCACATAAATGGTGCTCAAAATCCCGCGATTGATCGGAAGCAGATGCGGAACAAAGACGACGCTGATCTTCTCCCCGGCCGCCCTGGAAAGCTCCTGATCCATCTCCGGCACATGCTGATGTTCAAAAAGTTTGTACGCTTTGAAAGACTCATTGACCTCGGAAAAATTAAGCGCTTTATCCGCTTTGCGGCCCGCGCCGGTTACGCCGCTTTTAGCGTCGATGCCTATCGTCTGGGGCATAAAAACTTTTTCTTTCACGCCCGGCAAGACTCCGAGGATGGCGCCCGTTGGATAACAGCCGGGGTTGGCCACGAGACTGGCTTTGCGGATTTTTTCTCTATTGATTTCAGGGAGTCCGTACACCGCTTCCTTGAGATGTTCGTGATCCGTGTGTTTTACTTTATAGAATTTTTCGTAAACCGCCGTGTCGATCAAGCGGTAATCCGCGCTCACGTCCACCACTTTTTTTCCCGCTTTTAAAAATGACGGCGCGGTCGCCATGGAAACGGTGTGCGGCAGAGAAAGAAAAACAAAATCACTTTTGGACGCGGCCTCTTCCGATGAAAAAGCGCGGCACTCCAGATCAATGGCATTTTTAAGATAAGGAAAAATTTCCTGAAGCTTCGCCTGGCGCTCTTGGTTTCCGGAAGCGTAAGTGAGTTCGATATGGGGATGGCGGACCAGGATGCGCACAAGCTCTTCGCCCGTGTAACCGGTAGCGCCGATGACGCCCACTTTTATTTTTTTCACTCGACTCCCGCCCTCCGTTCTGTCATTTCGAAGTCGCCGCGGCGACTGAGAAATCTTCTTTAATGAGTAAAATGTGCATTATAGTTAGCTTTTGCTTTATTGTCAAAGTTAAATAAAAAGGCCGAGCTATAAGGCTCGGCCAATTCAAGAGTTACGACAATTATTAACTTGTGGTGATTTCGATTACCTCTTCGAGAATTGGAACCGCCGCCTGGCGCCGCGCTGTCCGTATTTCTTGCGTTCCTTCATGCGCGGATCGCGAGTCAAATAATCGCCGCGACGCAGAAGAGTTTTCAGCGTTTCATCCCAATCCACCAGCGCCCTGGAAATCGCGTGACGCACCGCGCCCGCCTGTCCGGCCAAACCGCCGCCGGCGACATTGGCAATGACGTCCACCTGATCCACCAAACGCACCGCCTCAAGAGGCTGTTTCACGACCATTTGCAAAGTGGGTCTGCCGAAGTAGTCACCCAGGCTTTTTTGATTAACCTCGATGATACCCGTGCCTTTAAAAAGTTGAACGCGGGCCGTCGCTTCTTTCCTCCGCCCTGTCGCCATTTTTTTATCTTTCGCTGCTTTAAGTGTCATGAGTTCCTGTCATTCCGGCAATCTTTCAGCGGGAATCCGCCTTTATCGTTTTGGGCTTTTGCGCCGCGTGAGGATGCTCACTGCCCGCGTACACCAAAAGATGGGTGGAAAGCTTCCGGCCCATCCGGGTTTTGGGGAGCATGCCCTTCACGGCGTGCTTGATCGCGAATGTGGGGTCTTCCCGCATAACCCGCTCAAAAGTGCGCTCCCGCTGGCCGCTGGGAAAACCCGAGTAATTTTTATAAATTTTTTCCTTGATCTTGTTGCCGGTCACGAGAATCTCTTTGGCGTTCACGACGATGACGCCGTCCCCGGTATCCACATGGGGCGTAAAATCGGTCCTGGTTTTACCGAGCAAAATCCGAGAAATGCGGGAAGCGAGCCTGCCCAGAATCTGACCCTGGGCATCCACCACCCGCCACTTCTTTTCCTGATAATCTTTCTTATTGGCGTAAAAAGTAGTCATAGAGTTCAAAAGGATACCATCGGGCAAACCAAAAGTCAAGCGTCGTCCCCTCTAGGCGGCCTTTTTGAGAGAGAGTTTCGCCTCGTAAAGGTCATAGGCGCACTGGAGGTTCATCCAGAACTCGGGGCTCACCTTGAGGGCCCTGCCGAGCAGGACGGCCGTCTCGGCCGTGAGGTCACGCTTGCCGTTGACCAGCGTATTGATCCGCTGAACGGGCACACCCATCTTACGGGCCAATTCCACCTGGCTCAATTGCATCGGCTCCAAAAATTCATGGAGCAGAATCTCCCCCGGATGCGAAAGCCGTCTATGTGAAGGGATCATCGTAAATAAGTATCCGACTGAACGGCGTGTCGGAGAGCTTCATCCAAAATGGGGTGGTTAAAAACATAACCGGCGCGGAGGAGTTTCTCCGGAAGAACTTTCTGGCCGGTGACGAGCATATCGGCCATTTCGCCAAGAAGGATTTTCAGAGCAAAGGCCGGGACCTTAAAAAAAGCGGGCCGGTGAAGCGCACGGGCCAGCGTTCGGGTAAATTCTTTCATCGGGACGGGGTTGGGAGAGGCCAAATTGACGGGGCCCTCGAGAGAGACGTCTTCAAGACATTTCAAGATGGCGCCCTCTTCATCCTCGATGTGAATCCAGCTCACGATCTGGCGACCGCTCCCCAGCGGTCCCCCGAGTCCCGCGCGAAACGGCGGAAGCATTTTCTTGAGCATACCGCCTTCGCGCGCCAGAACGGGCGAGGTTCTCAGACAAACCGTGCGCACGCCGTAATCCCGCGCCCGCAGAGCGGTTCTTTCCCACTCCCGGCAAACATCGGCCAGAAAACCTTCCCCCGCCGGTGAATTTTCAGTCAAGACTTCATCCGGATCCCGCGCGCCGTAAAACCCGGTGGCCGAGGCGTTGAGAAGCGCTTTCGGCTTTGCGCGCGCGGCGGCTATCGCCTCCACAATGACGCGTGTGGCGAGCACCCGGCTATCGCGTATCGCTTTTTTCTGCCCGGCGGTCCAGCGTTTTCCGACAATGGGCTCGCCGGAAAGATTGATGACGGCGTCGGCCCCGTCGATCCTTTTTGCCCAAGGCCCGAGCGCGCGGGCATCCCAATCCACGCCCCGTTTCAGCAAAACCAGATCATGTCTTTGGGTCAGCTTTCTCCCAAGCGCGCCGCCGATGAGCCCGCTCATGCCGAAGCCCACGATTTTCATTTCTTGCCGCGTTCTTTGCGGAAGTCCATTTTGCCGTCGAAATCGGTGTCTTCTTCGCGCCACAGCGTGACGTAGCCGGGATTGGGGGTGGATTGCATGCGGTTATTCATGAAAATTTGAAGTTTTTTGTCGGGGTCCCATTGGGTGAGGCGGCGCTTGTCGATTTTGCCGTCAAAATTGGTGTCCTCTTCCCTGAGAATGAGGTTTCGCCCTTTCAAAAAAGTTTTGAAAGAATCCGGCTTTCCGTCATTATTGGCGTCTTTTTCGGATGTCTTGGGCTTGACTTCCTCGCCTCCGGCGAACCCCGACATCAAAAAGATGGCTATGGCTAGGAACCACAGCGCGCGCTTCACTGCCTTAATTGTCCCAGCGCGGGTCCTAATTTTGCCATTAAGGCGGCGAGCTCCGGATCCTTCATGAGCGCGGAAAACTTGGGATGCGCCAAAATCTTCGCGAAATCACGGGTTTGGGCCACTTCTTTAAACTCCGGATCTTTAAACAATTCCTGGACTTTGGGGTTGGAAATAAACCCCTTAAAATCCGGATTCTGCGTCAGCTTCTGCATCATCTGCAACTGACCCATCATATTCTTCATATTCCCAAACATTTTTATCCTCGCTTTTCCCGCTCACGACCCACGACTCACGACCGACGACTGTCTTACTCCTCCATCGTGCTGACATCACCCACGGGCTGGCCTTGATCCCAGGCGCGGAGCACGCGACGCATGATTTTGCCGGAGCGGGTTTTCGGTATTTTTGGGCAAAACTCGATTTCGCGCGGCGCCGCGTGGGCGGCCATGTTGCGCTTCACAAATTCGGCTATTTCTTTTTTCAATGTCTCCGACGGCGACTGCCCTGCCCGCAGGCTGATATAGGCCTTCACAATGTGGCCGCGAACCGCGTCCGGCTTTCCGATAACCCCCGCTTCCGCTACCGCCGGATGCTGGACCAGCGCGCTCTCCACTTCAAACGGGCCAACGCGCTCACCGGCCGTTTTGATCACGTCATCCGCCCGGCCGGCAAACCAGATAAAACCGTCCTTATCTTTGTACGCGGTGTCGCCGCTCAGATACCAGCCCTTGACGCGAAAATATTCTTTGTATTTTTCTTTATTGCCCCAAATTGCTTTCATCATGGCGGGCCAGCCGGTTTTGACAGCCAGCTGTCCCAGCGTATTGAGCGGAACTTCCCTGCCCTTGTCGTCAATAATCGCCGCGTAAGTCCCCGGAAAGGGCTTGCCGGTGGCGCCCAATTTAAAATCGGCCGATCGGTAATTGCAAATCAACTGCATGCCGGTTTCGGTCATCCACCACGTTTCGTGCGGCGCGATGCCCGTGATGTCCCGTATCCAGCGAAGCGCCTCGGGATTAAGCGGCTCGCCTACCGAACAGATATGGCGCAAGCTTTTTAAAGAATACTTCTTGGGCAAATCCTTGCCCTGCGCCATCAAAAGCCGGAAAGCCGTCGGCGCGCTGTACCACACGGTGACTTCAAATTTCTGAATGGCCTCATACCACTGCTCCGCCGAAAAGCGTCCTCCCACCACTAAGCTCGAGGCCCCCACCGTCCAGGGCCCGTAAATTCCATAAGAAGTCCCCGTCACCCAACCGGGATCAGCCGTGCACCAGTAAACATCGTCATCCCTCAGGTCCAGCGCCCACTTGGTGGTTTGATAATGCCCGACCATCGCGTACTGGCGATGCAAAACACCTTTGGCGCGGCCGGTTGACCCGGAAGTGTAATGAATCACCAGCCCATCGTCCGCCGTAAGCCATGTCGGCGTGAGTTGGATGGCGGCCTTGGCCATTTCCTCAAAATAATCATAAACCCCGACGCCGCTGGGAAGACCCTCCGCCGCTTCTCCCTTCCCCTTGATCAAAAATAAATGTTTAAGATGCGGAAGTTTTTTGAATGGGATTCGGGATAAAAGCAAGGGTGTCGTGACCATCGCGGAGGCGGCGCTATTTTCCAGCCGGTCAAATAAAGCGGCCTCCATGAAAGCCTCAAAAAGCGGCACGGGGATCGCGCCGATCCGATTGATGCCGAGAATGGAAATATAAAGCTCGGGCGTGCGCGGGAGAAAAACGGCGACGCGGTCATTTTTTTTAATCGTGAATTTTTTTAAGACATTGCCGAACCGGGAGGAAGCGTTTTTTAAATCAAGGAAGGTGTATTTTTCGTCGCGGCCGGCCGGATCCCAAAAATAAAGCGCTACTTTATTTTTGCGCGGGCCGGCGGCATGCCGGTCCAGCATTTCATGGACGATATTGACTTTTTTCGTCCGATGCCAATCAAACTCTTTTTCAACGTCTTTCCATCGGAATGAGCGGCAGGCTTTGGCGTAATCTTTGAGGTTGGCGTCGATAGCCTTGGGCTTTCGGACCCATTCCGAAGACTCCTGCACAAAGCTTGCAGGAGATTTCACATGTCTACCCATTCGATTTTGGCGTTTTTTTGCAACAACCCGCGCTCCTGGGCGGCCTGTTGAAGCACCCGCAGACCCTCTTTGCCCTTGCGCCCGATATCCACCGTGTAATCATTCACATACATCCCCACAAAACGGTCCGCCGTATCCGTCGGGATACCACGGCCAAATTTCATCGCGTATTCCAACGCTTCTTTACGGTGTTCCAGTCCGTACTCGATGCTGGTTCTTAAAATTTTTGTCACTTTCCGCATGACATCGCGCCCTAGATTTTTACGGATGGCGTCTACCCCTAGCGGCAGCGGCAACTTGGTCATTTCATAAAACCACTCTCCCAGATCGGCCACTTTTTTAAATCCGAGTGTTTCATAAGTCAACTGCCCTTCGTGAATCACAAGCCCCGCGTCCACCTCCCCCTTTTCAACCGCGTCCAATATCCGGTCAAAGGGAACCACCACCTCTTTAAAATCTTGGAGAAAAAGGCGCAGCGTCAAATACGCGGTGGTGTGAAGCCCCGGCACGGCGATTTTCTTTCCCTCGAGATCTTTGGGATAAAGTGACTTTTTGGAAATAAGAATCGGACCGTAGTTGTCTCCGATGCTCGCGCCGCAGGGCATCAGCGCGTAGCGGTCCGCCACTTGGAAAAATGTAAAAGCCGAAAGGGCCGTGACTTCCAGCTCCCCCTGGAATGAGCGGCGATTCAGGCTTTCAATATCTTCGATGACGTGGGAAAAAGTAATCCCGTCGGTTTTGATCTTTTCATGCGCGATCGCATAGAACATGAAAGCGTCGTCCGGATCAGGGCTATGGCCAACCCGAATCTTGGCTTTGATCAGGGCCATGCGTTTCGCTAAACTCCAAAATAACCGCGGATGGAAGGGCGGAAAAAAATAAAAAGAATCACCGCGTGAATAACCGTTCCCACGGGAAACCCAAGAAAACCGGTAACCGAAAGCGCGATCGGAAAACCCAGCAGGCCGATAATGCTCAAAACCACTTGCGCGTACCAGGCGGCTTTTTTGCCCTGTAAAAGGCCCATGCCCAGCAGAATAAACAAACCCATAAAGATCAGGCTCACGATCAAGAGAATGCCGAATGTAAAATTAAGCCCGAACGAAAGCGATGTCATTTGAGGATATTCCCTGGCCATATAATCATAAACGCCAAAAAGATTCCGGAATAGAAGGACAAGCAACGAAATAACCGCCGCGAAAGCAAAAACGCCGGCGGACAAAAAGTTCAAAATGGCCGTAAAGATAACAATGCCGGGCGGCTTCATTTCAAATATTCCCTGTTCATTTGCGCGATAACCGATACGCTGATTTCCTTGGGACAAACCGCTTCGCATTCATACTGATTGGTGCAATTGCCAAAACCTTCTTTATCCATTTGCGCCACCATCTTTTTGGCTCTTTCCCTGCGCTCCACCTTGCCCTGCGGAAGCTCGGCCAAATGAGCGATCTTGGCCCCGACAAAAAGCATGGCCGAAGCGTTCTTGCAGGCGGCCACGCAGGCTCCGCAGCCGATGCACGCCGCGGCATCCATGGCGCGCTCCGCGTCGTCTTTGCCTACGGGAATTCCATTCGCTTCGGGGGCGGCGCCGGTATTGACGGAAACATAGCCGCCAGCGTGGATAATCCTGTCAAAAGCGCCGCGATCCGTGACAAGGTCTTTAACTACCGGAAATGCTTTGGCGCGCCAGGGCTCTATTACAATTGTATCACCATCCTTGAACTTGCGCATATGCAGCTGGCAGGTCGCCGTACCCCTCGAAGGCCCATGGGCGATCCCATTGATCACCAGCGAACACATGCCGCAAATCCCTTCGCGGCAATCATGGTCGAAAGCGATGGGTTCAATCCCCTTTTGCGTCAGATCCTCATTGACGACATCCAGCATTTCCAGGAATGACATGTCGGCGCTGATGTTTTTGGCTTGGATTTTCACCATGCGCCCTTTATCGGAAGCGTTCTTTTGCCGCCACACCTTTAGTTTTAGATTCATAAACAACCCCTACTAATAATGAAAAATTAAAAATGCA
>JACQQX010000034.1 GCA_016206805.1 Candidatus Omnitrophota bacterium | reverse complement strand
TTTAAGGCAAAGCTTGATCGCTTCTTTGACGCGCTTAAGAAGCGTGGTCATATCCTTGGCCTGGGTATGACAGCCCTTAAGGCTTGGCACGGACGCCACCAAATAATCATCCGCGCTTTCAATCACAACTACATATTGGGACACCAGTCATCCTCCTTTTTACTTCCCTGGTCCAAAGCTACCACAGGGTCATGGGCAAGTCAAGCTGCCGCCGGGCGGATGGTAACTTTAGGCCGAAGGCTGACGGCGGAAGGCGGAAGGGCGAAGGAGAACCAACTTTCTCACGCCGCGCGGATAGCGGGTAAAACCGGACGGTGGATGTCGGCCATCGCGTTGTTTTTAGTCGTTTCACTGATTCATCCGGCCGGCGGGCGGTCGCAGCCAATGGAACAAACCCCGACGTTAAATCCGCGACAACGGTTGCTGACGGAGCTCTTCAAGAAGAATGACATCGTGTTGGTCGGGTATGCGCATAGCTCCGAATCCACCGCGGCGGCCGACATCGCCGACATCGCCGAGAATCTCCCGGTCACCCACCTGATTCTTGAGATCCCGGCCAATGAAAGTGAAGACTTGAAATCAACGGACCTGTCCCGGCATTATTCAGAAGCCGGTTTTGGAAAAGGCTATCCACGCATGCTCGGGGCTTTCAGAAAAAAAGGCGCGGTTCTCATCGCCGCCGACCACCCATTAGCGAAGGGCCAAAGCATCGGTGATCTTAATATTCAAAGATTCAGAAACCCCAGTTTTGTATCACATATCGATAGAGCCGCCCAGACTTCAAAAGCCAAAATTCTTTTCGTCGTAGGGGCATACCACATCAATCCTGTTTATCATCTTTTACGAGCGAGGAGACCTGCGAACAAAAACCGCGTCGCGGCGATCTCATTTGATCTTTACAAGAATCTATTCGACTCCTCACGGGGCAACAAATCTCCAGCCATTGTTTTCAGCGGCGGCCCAACGTCATCCGTTCCCGAACAGCTTGCCGGCATGGCCGACGATATCCGGAAACTGGGGATCGCGCGATCCATTTGGAAAGTTGGGGTTGGCCCGGAGTCGATGGAGAAATACCGGGCGGTCTCGGACGCTTTCGTTAAAGCGGGCATTCAAGTCCAGTGGGTTTCCCGTTCAGAAGCCGAGAAAATTGCGGGCGGTCTTCAGAATTCAGACCGGAAAATTCTCTTAATATCCGACGACGATCCATTGGTTCGCGCCATGAGAAATAGAGGTTTTGACCGAATAACCGCGGGAGCGCTTAAAACCTATGACGGTATTGATGAAAGGCCTTACGATGGGTTGATAGAGAAAGAAAAAGGGGATAACAATCTTTTGGAAAAAAGAAAGCCGCTACCCTCTGGGTTTAGTAAAAGGTTTGGAGTTTTTCTACTGGCGGTGTCGATGTGGATGCCGGTGGATGGGAAGGCGTTTGCGGCCCAGGCGGGGCCGAATGCGACGGTGGTGGTCCAGGCTCGTGTTGAAGGGCATAAACTTTATGCTCAATCGCTTGACGGCAGAATAAAGATCGAGTTGGATAGGAGAAATAGAGAAAATACTGCCGGAGGGGATGAGCGGATGGGCCTCAGCCAAACGGAGATGGGGCTTTTGGAATCCCAGGCCGAAAGAATCGCCGGCGAGACTTTTCAAAGAGCGAGAGAGGCGATGAAGTATCAAGGTCCTGTGGGCGTGCGCGTCGATCCAGCGGTTTTGGGCGGGGAGTTGCGAACTGAAAATAGAAGAAAATGGCTTGAAAGTCTTAAGACAAGCCTGGCCGAGTCCGGTGTCGTGCTCATGATTAATGATGGCGAAGTCCCCGATCTCCAACTACCCTGGGCTGAGCTACAACTTCCTGGAGCGCAAGCGGTCATACCGGGATCGGCCCACATTCCCATCCGCTCCCCTGAAGCGGGGGAGTACCAGGCTTTGGGCGCGGCGGCCAGGCTTGCCGCCGCCGGGGCGCTTTTGGCCCGACAGCCTTTGCCGGTAATGCCGGATTGGTTTTTAAGCGGTTGGACAACATTATCGGGCGTCTTAAACATTGAATCAAGCAGCCTGTGGCTAGTGATCACCAGAAAAGCGGATCGGGCTTTATCGGCCGCGCTGGCTCTCAAAGCTCTTTTTAAGGCCATGGTTGGGCAAATCGACCGGTATCGACGTCTCCGCGTCAGCCGGCTGGCGGCGGCTTGATCCCTCGGCTTCGCTCGGGATGACACGGGCTCGCTCGGGATGACACGGGCCGCTCGGGATGACAAAGTGCTTTACAAGCGTCTGGAAAGCTATTATAATTGGAAAAAATTAATCAAAGGAGAGAGTCGCCGTTTATGCCGATCGCAGCAGCCAGGAAGCAGGACCTTATCAAGCATTACCGTGTCCATGAAAAAGACACGGGGTCGCCGTTTGTTCAGATCGCCGTTTTGACCGAGCGGATCAACGCTTTGGGCAGTCATTTTCAGGCCCATGTGAAGGACCACCATTCCCGCCGCGGGCTTTTAAAGCTCGTTTCCCAGCGCCGCAAACTTCTCAATTACCTGAAGCGAGAAGACGAGAAATCCTACTATAAACTCATCGAAGAGCTCGACTTAAGAAAGTAAAACATGAAAAAATTTGAAGTGAATATCGGCGGCCGTCCGCTGTCTTTTGAGACGGGCCGCATGGCCAAACAGGCTGACGGCGCTGTTGTGGTTCGTTATGGTGATACCATGGTTTTGGTTACCGTTTGCGGGGCCGCCAAGCCTAAAGAAGGCACCGATTTCTTTCCTTTGACGGTGGATTACCAGGAAAAGGCTTACGCCGGGGGCAAGATTCCCGGCGGTTATTTTAAGCGCGAGGGTAAGGCGACTGAAAAGGAAACTTTGACTTCCCGTTTGATCGATAGACCCATCCGACCTCTTTTTCCCGAAGGCTATTACAACGAAGTGCAAGTGGCCGCCAGCGTTCTCTCCAGCGACAAAGAGTATAACGCGGATGTGCTGGCCATGAATGGCGCTTCCGCCGCGCTGATGATTTCCGGTTTGCCGTATCTGGGTCCTGTGGCGGCCGCGCGCGTGGGCGAAGTCAATGGCGAGCTTATTTTGAATCCGACTTATCAGCAGCTGGCCTCCAGCGCTCTCGACATCGTTATCGCGACGACGGAAAAGGGCATTATCATGATCGAGGCCGGAGCCAATTTCGTCCCCGAAGAGCGCGTCATCGAGGCGCTTCGTTTCGCCGAGAAGTCTTTGAAGCCGGTGCTTGAGCTTCAGAAGAAGATGGCTTCCGAAATCGGCAAGCCGGCAAAAGAAGTTGTTTTAAAGACTTTGCCGGATGAGATTTTTGATAAAGTTCGCGAGTTTTGCATCAAAGACATTGAGAAAATCAACCGTACCGAGCGCACGAAGGAGTCCCGGGATGAGGCGCTGGCAGCCGTTCTCAAGAAAACCGTCGAGGCGCTGGTGGTCGAAGGCTCTGACATCACCGAGGGCCAGGTCGCTCACGCTTTTCATGACATTGAGTACGTCGAAGTCCGGAAATTTATTTTGGACCATCAAGCGCGCACGGATGGCCGCAAGTTCGATGAGATCCGCCCAATTACCTGCGAAGTCGGTGTATTGCCAAGAACCCATGGCTCAGCGCTTTTTACTCGCGGGCAGACCCAGTCTTTGGGTGTGGCCACGCTTGGCACCAGCCGCGATGAGCAGATCATCGACGCCATTGAAGGCGATATTTTCAAATCCTTTATGCTGCACTATAACTTTCCGCCTTTTTCCGTCGGCGAGGTCAAGCCGATGCGTGGCCCGGGCCGTCGGGAAATTGGCCACGGCGCTTTGGCGGAGAGAGGTTTAAAGCCCGTCCTTCCTTCCAAAGACGCTTTTCCCTACACGATACGGCTTGTTTCCGATATTTTAGAGTCCAACGGCTCTTCCAGCATGGCCAGTGTTTGTTCCGGCACACTCGCCATGATGGATGCCGGCGTTCCCATCTTGGCGCCTGTCAGCGGTATCGCGATGGGCCTGGTCAAAGAGGGAAACCGTGTGGCCATTTTGTCGGATATCGCCGGCGTTGAAGATCACCTGGGCGATATGGACTTCAAGGTCACGGGGACGGCTGCCGGCGTAACCGCCATTCAGCTGGATCTCAAACTGAAAGAATCTTTGGATGTGGACACGCTCCGCCAGGCGCTGGATCAAGCGCGCCGCGGCCGGCTGCATATTCTTGAAAAAATGGTCGCGGCTATGTCCGCGCCCCGCAAACAGCTTTCGGCATTCGCTCCGCGCATTACCACGATTAAGATAGATCCGGATAGAATTCGTGAGATTATCGGTCCCGGCGGCAAGATGATTCGCAAGATTTCCGCGGAGTCCGGCGCTTCGATCGAAGTGGAGGACGACGGCACGGTTCGCATCGCTTCTTCGGACAATGCCAGCACGCAGAAGGCGATTGATTTTATCAAGGGAATAACCGAAGACGCCGAAGTGGGTAAGGTCTACAAAGGCACTGTCAAAAGACTTATGAATTTCGGCGCTTTTTGTGAAATTCTTCCCGGCAAGGAGGGGCTCGTCCACATTTCCGAGCTTTCCGAGGGCTATGTGGAGAATGTCGAAAGCGTCGTCAAGGTCGGCGATGAGATTCAGGTGAAAGTCATTGAAATCGACGCGCAGGGCCGGATCAATCTTTCCCGTAAACAAGCGTCATCCGATGCCCCGCCTGTCGTAGCCAAGCGCGGTGAAAAAAGTAAAGATTCTTATCAAAAAAAAGCCAGGCACTGAGGATTTGCCGACGCCGAAGTATATGTCGGCGGGCGCCTCGGGCATGGACCTATCGGCTGACGTCGAGAAGGACCTCACTATCGGGCCCGGCCAGATCAAGCTGGTCCCCACCGGTGTTTCGGTGTCCATTCCGCTCGGCTATGAAGCTCAAATCAGGCCGCGCAGCGGTCTGGCTTTGAAGCATGGCATTACTCTCGTCAACACACCCGGCACCATCGATAGCGATTATCGTGGTATTATTTCACTGATCATCGTCAACCTGGGCCAGGAGCCTTATGTGATCAAGCGCGGAGCCCGTATGGCGCAGATGGTGATTCAGGAAGTGACTCAAGCTGAGATTGAGCAAGTCCAGGAACTGCCCGACACCGCCAGAGCCGCCGGGGGTTTCGGGCATACAGGGGTTTAAAAATGAACGATAAGAAAAAAAGCGAAGTTCTGGCGTTTTTCTGGCTCATCATCTCTGTTTTGACGTTTCTGGCGCTTTTTTCCTACAAGCCGGATGATATTCCCTTCGAAGTTTCCACTCCCAATTCGCCGGTGCGCAATTTTGTCGGCATCGTCGGCGCTTATTCGGCCTGGGCGCTGATCCTCTTGTTTGGCCGCACCGCTTATTTTTTAGCGCCGCTTTTTTTGGTGTGGGCGTTTACAAATTGGGCCGGTAAAAAAAGCCAGCCGCTTTGGCTGAAAATCTTTTCAACGATTATTCTTCTCATGTCTTCCTGCGCGCTTTTTTCGCTGCTGGCGGGTACGATGGACGCCGAGCGGTTCCAGTCAGGCGGACTGATCGGTTATTTTTCCTCCAACTTTTTTTCGTATCTTTTCGGCGGCGCCGGCGTTTTTGTCGCGTTGTCGCTTTTTATCCTGTCGGTTATTCTGGCCACCGAGCTTTTGGTTCTGCAAATCGCGGCCAACCTCTTTCATCGCGTCCAGAAACTTTTTCTTTCCAAAACCGATAAGCCCTCCGGCGCCATAAAAGAAATCGCCAGGGAAAAAGGACTACCGATTTTAAATGCCAAGCGTTTAGACGCCATTAAAGAGACGTTAAAAACACCGTTGTTAAAGCCACAGGCAAAGCCGGAAATTCGCTTTTCCATGAAGCCTCCCGAACCTAAAGATCCCGCGGCTCCTAAAGCGCCTGTGATTACAACCCCTCCGACAGCTGAAGAGGAAAGCGGCGCTTACGCGCTTCCGGCGCTGAGTCTTTTGGAATCCTCGCCGGATGTGGATCAGGTTCAGGTCCGGGGGGATCTCGAAGAGAGTTCTCGTATTTTGGAAGACACGCTGCAGGATTTCGGCATTGAAGCGAAGGTTGTGGAAGTGGAGCAGGGCCCGACGATTACGCGCTATGAGCTTCAGCCGGCCGCCGGTGTGAAGGTGGGGCGCATCACATCTCTCGAGAATGATATCGCGCTGGCCATGCGCGCGACCAGTGTCCGCATTGTGGCGCCCATTCCCGGAAAATCCCGCGTAGGCATCGAAGTGCCCAATACCGCGCCCTCCACAGTTTGCATTCGCGACGTTCTGTCTTCGCCGGAATATCAAAATGACCGCTCAAAAATTTCTGTGGTGATTGGAAAAGACACGGCGGGATCGCCGCTGGTGGCCAATCTCGCCGACATGCCGCATCTTCTGATCGCCGGCGCGACCAATACCGGTAAAAGTGTTTGCATCAACGCGCTGATCATGAGCGTTCTTTTTAAGTCCACGCCGGATGAGGTGAAATTTTTAATCATTGACCCCAAGATGGTCGAGCTTCACTTTTACAACGATCTCCCGCATTTGATATGCCCGGTGGTGACGGACAGGTCCAAAGTGCCGGGGGTCTTGGCGTGGCTTTTGGCTGAAATGGAAAGGCGCTACCGGCTTTTGTCCAAAGTGGGCGCGAAGAATTTGTTGGCCTTCAATGAGAAGGTGGAGAATAAGCAAATTACCCCCGAAACACTCAATCTATCGGAGTTGTCCAATGATGATGAGCCGATTATCGTGAAAAAGATGCCCTACATTGTTTTGATTATCGATGAGTTGGCGGATCTCATGATGGCGTCGGCGCAGGAAGTGGAAACGGCGATCACCCGTTTGGCGCAGCTGGCCCGCGCGGTTGGCATTCACATGGTTTTGGCGACACAGCGCCCTTCGGTGGATGTCATCACCGGTGTGATCAAGGCGAACTTCCCCGCGCGGATTGCTTTCCAGGTGGCTTCCAAAGTGGATTCCCGGACGATTCTTGATGAAAACGGGGCGGATAAACTCCTGGGCCGCGGCGATCTGCTTTTCATGGATCCCCGCAAATCCAAGGTGATCCGCGCCCAAGGCGCGTGGGTGCAGGACCGTGAAATTGAGCGCGTCACCGGCTTTATCAAAAATCAGCGCAAAGCGGTTTACAAGGAATCAGTTTTACAGTCCTCCGACAAAAAACAGAGTTTCGGGGATTTTAAGCGCGACGAGATCTATGAAGAGGCGCGGCGCGTTGTTTTGGAAACGGGCCAGGCGTCCGTTTCCATGGTGCAAAGGCGTTTGGGGGTGGGGTATACCCGCGCCGCGCGCTTGATCGACATGATGGAAGAAGATGGGGTGGTTGGGCCTTATCGGGGCGCAAAACCACGGGAGATTTTGGTGGAGCGGCCGAAAACGGCCCAGAACAATGAGTCCTCCGAGTCCGGTGGGGCAGGGGAAACATCATGAGCTCTATCGGCAGTCATCTCAGAGAAGCCCGGACCCGCAAGGGGTTTTCCACGGAAGATGTTTACAATAAAATTAAAATTCATCCCCGCGTGGTCGAGGCTCTCGAGCAGGACCGCTTTGAAGCCCTGCCCAGCCCCATGTTCGTCAAAAGCTTCATCAAAACATACGCCGATTTTCTGGAAATCAACGCGGATGAGCTGATCCAGTCGTATGAAAAAGACAAGCGGAAGGATCCTGAGCAGGTTATTTTTATCAAGCCCGCGCATGAAAAAATCAGAACGGCGCCCCTTTTGGGCGAGAATGTGGTCCGCCCGATTCTTTTTGTGGTTTTGGCGGCTGTTGTTCTTTTTGTGTCTTTTTTTCTGCTTCGCTCCGCGCTGAACTTTGTGACATCCGCCAAAAAAGCGGCGCCGCAAAAGGTAAAAGTGAAGCGTTCGACGCCATCTGTTCCGGCCCAGTTTTCTTCCGAATGGCTGAGAAGTCCCGCCGCCGGTAATTTTCCCAAGATCGATAAAAAAGAGCCGCTTCTGCTGGTGGTGAAAGCGACGGACAATGTGTGGCTGCGCGTAACCAGCGACTCCAAAGTTCTTTTCGAGTCGACTTTAAGAAAAGGCGCGCAGGAAGCCTGGACCGCCGCGAGTTTCATTGAGATATGGACCGGGCATCCCGCCGGCATGCAACTGACGATCAATAATTATCCTTTGGGTTCTTTGGGGCGCGCCATTGTGAAAAAGATGGTGGTCAGCCACGAAGGGATTAAGAAGCTCGCATGAAAACGGATACGGCATTCAAAGTTCATTTGGTGAGTTTGGGCTGCGCAAGGACGCTGGTGGATTCGGAAGTGGCTTTGGGAGGACTGGCCAAAGAAGGTTACGCCATTGTTCATGAGCCTGAAAAGGCGGATGTGGCGATTGTGAATACCTGTGGGTTTATCGAAGAAGCCAAGATGGAATCCATCGAAACTATTCTGCGGCTTTGCCAAATGAAAAAAGAAGGCCGGCTGCGGGCAGTGGTGGTTTTAGGGTGTTTGGCCCAGCGCTACGGCGCCGAGCTTCAAAAAGAGCTGGGCGAGGTTGATGGCGTGATCGGAACCAATAGTTTCGCGGATCTGCCGAGGCTTTTGGCGCCGCTGCGCAACAAAAAAAGCGAAAAGATTTTTGATGTCACGAGCCACCCTCGCTACCTCCTGGATGAGACTACGCCCCGCTACCGCTTAACGCCGCCGCACACCGCTTATTTAAAAATATCCGAAGGCTGCATCAACGCCTGCGCCTATTGTGTGATTCCGCAGATGAAAGGGCGCCACCGCTCACGCTCCATTGATTCTATTGTGAATGAAGCCAAAGCGCGGGCCGTCGGACAACAAACATCGGAAATCAATTTGATAGGCCAGGATACCGCCGCTTACGGTTTTGACCGGGACAGAACTTTTCAGCTGCCCCAGCTTCTGGAAGCGCTTGCCGAGGCGAAAGCGGCGCCTTGGATCCGTCTTTTGTACGCGCATCCCGCGCATGTGACCGAAGCGCTCGTGGAAACCATGGGCCGGCATTCGGCGATCTGCCGTTATGTTGACTTCCCCATCGAGCATAGCCACGACGCGGTTTTAAAACGCATGAATCGCGCGGTGACGCGCGCCAAGATGGAGTGGGGGATAGAAGCGCTGCGCCGCCGCATGCCGGGTGCGGCCATTCGCACAACGGTTATTGTTGGTTTTCCCGGAGAAACCGATGAAGAGTTTGAGGATCTTCTGGATTTTCTAAGACAGACGCGGTTTGAAAGGCTGGGCACGTTCATGTTCTCGCGCGAAGAGGGCTCCCGCGCTTATGACATGCCGGATCAGCTGCCTCAGAAAGTAAAAGAAGAGCGGTTCCGGGCGGTCATGAGCCTCCAGCGGGAAATTTCAAACCAGATCCAGGAGTCTTTCATCGGCAAGGAAGTCCAAGTGCTGGTGGATGAAAAAGCAGGGGAAGACGGCGTTTATTATGGCCGCACCGAAGCTGACGCGCCGGAAGTGGACGGTCAGGCCATTATTCATACGGAAAGGAAACTGGCGCCCGGTGATTTTGTCCGCATGAGGGTGACGGATGCTTTGGAATACGATTTAATCGGGGCATGCTGATCCGCCCGAGCAAGGTCAATCTCCCTAATCTTCTCACCTGTTCCCGGTTTATCCTGTCCATCCTTTTTACTTTTCTTCTTTTTTTCGAGCGCGGCCGCTGGAGTGGAGCGGCGCTTTTGGTATTTGTGCTGGCGGCTTTGACCGACTATTGGGATGGCGTGATCGCCCGAGAAAAAGGGGAGATCACCTCTTTCGGACGGCTTATGGATCCGATAGCCGATAAAATGCTCACGCTTTCAGCGTTTGTGGCTTTTGCCGTTATGAATCTGGTGCCGGTTTGGGCGGTTATTTTGATCCTTATCCGGGATGTGGCCATTACGGCGTTTCGACTTCGTTTGCCCCGGGAAGCCGTAGCGGTTGGCGCGCGCTCCAGCGGAAAAAATAAGACCATTCTCCAGATCGCTTACATTCTGGCTGTTTTGTTTTATCTGGTTATACGCGACACGGCGTATTGGAATCCTGCCTGGGCGGATGGCGTTTCGCGAAGCGTCCATTGGGGAATGATGGTCATTGTTGTCATGACGCTTTGGAGCGGCGCCCATTACATCTATCTCAATCGTGCCAATCTTCGTTAAAGTTGTCGTTTCATTTTTTGGTTTTGGTTTTTTACGGCCCTGGCCGGGGATGTGGGGGAGCGTCGCGGGTTTAGGGCTGGCCTGGGTGTGGCCAGCCGGTTTGGCGCCTATGGCGCTAGGGTTATCGGTGTTAGGGCTTTTTCTCTGCGCGCCCGCCCAAGCGGCATTTGCCCAGGAAGACCCGCAAGTCTTTGTTCTCGATGAGGTGTGCGGGATGTTGTTGAGCCTGGTTGCCCTGCCGCTGACTCTTCCGATCGTTGTTTCGGCCTTCATTCTCTTTCGCGTCGCCGATAGCCTGAAGCCCTGGCCTATTATTTTATTTCAGCGGATGAAAAATCCCATTGGCATTATGGCCGATGATCTGGCCGCCGGCGTTCTTGTGAACCTTTTCCTACAAATCATCATCCGGTTTGTGATATGACTTCCAAACAAAAAACTATCGCGGTGGCCGAATCCTGCACCGGAGGGCTTTTGTCCGCGCGACTCACCCAAAAACCGGGCAGCTCAGACACCTTTTTGGGCGGGGTGGTGGCTTATCACAACCGGGCAAAATCCCATTTTTTAGGGGTCAGCCCTTTTTTAATTAAAAAAGAAGGGGCGGTTAGCGCTTCGGTGGCCAAGCGGATGGCTATCGGCGCGCGCAGGCGCTTTAAAAGCGACCTTGGTTTGTCGATTACGGGCATCGCGGGCCCCTCCGGCGGCAGTTTGCGCAAGCCGGTGGGCCTTGTTTATATCGCCATCTCTGATGCCCAAAAAACCAGGGTTTATCAGCATTTTTTTCACGGCAATCGTTCTCAAATTCGCGCGCAAGCGGTGGCCAGAGCCTTAAAAGCTCTACGCTTGAGATTGGCCCAATGAAGAGGTATAATACGCTTCCCCTAAGCTATTCAGAGGCATAAAGAGAGAAACTGAAATAACCGGAGGCAAGTCGAATATGTCCCGCCCGTTCAAGGAAAAAAAAGAAGTCATCGTTAAGGAAAGTTTGCCTTATAAAGAGAACCTCGCTGAGAAGAAAAAGTCGCTGACGCTGGCGCTGGCCCAGATTGAAAAGCAGTTCGGGAAGGGCTCCATCATGACGCTTGGCCAGAATATCAAGGTGGATGTCCCGGCCATTCCGACAGGGGCGATGGCGCTGGATGTGGCTTTGGGCGTGGGCGGCATTCCCAGGGGCCGCGTGATCGAGATTTTTGGTCCGGAGTCCAGCGGCAAGACGACGCTGACTTTGAGCGTTATCGCTCAGGCCCAAAAGCGGGGCGGAACGGCCGCTTTTATCGACGCGGAGCACGCTTTTGATTCGACCTACGCTAAAAAATTGGGTGTGAACCTTGACGATCTTTTGATTTCCCAGCCGGATACGGGAGAGCAGGCGCTGGAAATCACCGAAATGCTGGTGCGCTCCAACGCGATTGACGTGATCGTCGTTGATTCGGTGGCGGCTCTGGTGCCCAAAGCCGAAATAGAGGGCGAGATGGGCGCTTCGCATGTCGGACTTCAGGCCAGGCTCATGAGCCATGCCTTGAGAAAATTGACAGGGTCCATCTCCAAATCCAAATCGGCGCTTATTTTCATCAATCAGCTTCGCGAGAAAATCGGCATCATGTTCGGAAACCCCGAAACGACGCCGGGCGGCCGGGCGCTCAAGTTTTATTCTTCCGTGCGCCTGGACATCCGCCGTATCGCGCAAATCAAGCGCGGCGAGGAAAATGTCGGCGGCCGGGTTCGCGTGAAAGTGGTGAAAAATAAAGTAGCGCCGCCATTCAAGCAGGCGGAGTTTGACCTGTTGTATGATGAGGGCATTTCCGCCGTGGGAAGCTTGCTCGATATGGCCGAAACATTTGAAATCATCAAGCAGAGCGGGAGCTGGGTCCTCTATGGCGAGGACCGGCTGGGACAGGGCCGCGAGAACGCGAAAGCGTATTTGCGGGAGAATCCCAAAGTGATGCATGATCTCGAGAAAAAAGTTCTCGACCGCGTCGCTTCCCTGAAAGTTTAGTTGTAAGTGCCCGAAGAAAAGAAAAAGCCGGAACTCGACGCGCTTTTAAAAGCAAAAAGCGACGCGCTCCGGCTTCTTTCTTTGAAACTGCGCGCCGAACGGGAACATAAACGCGCGGCATTGAAGAAAATGAAAAAGAAAAAATGGTACCGGGAAGAAACCTGTGAAGACGGATGATTTAAGAAAATACTATCTGCAATTCTTTGAATCCAAAGGGCACCGTGTTTTTCCGAGTGACTCGCTGGTGCCGAAAAATGACCCCTCGCTTTTATTCACCGGCGCCGGGATGAATCAATTTAAGCCCTATTTCCTGGGAATAAAAAAGGATTTGAAGCGGGCGGCCAGCTGCCAGAAATGTCTCCGTACGGGGGATTTGGACCGCGTCGGCAAAACGGCGTATCACCATTCTTTTTTTGAAATGCTCGGTAATTTCTCGTTTGGCGACTACTTTAAAGAGGGCGCGATCGAATGGGGCTGGGAGTTTGTCACCAAGGTCCTGGGGCTGCCCAAAGACAAGCTCTGGGTTTCCGTTTATCAGGAGGATGACGAGGCCTATGCGCTTTGGAAGCGCAAAGCAGGCGTGTCGGAGTCGCGCATTGTCCGCATGGGCGCCGAGGATAATTTTTGGCCTTCGAACGCCCCTCAGGACGGGCCGAACGGTCCTTGCGGCCCCTGCTCCGAGATTTATGTGGGGGAGGAGGCGGGAAAAGGGGTGGAGATTTGGAATCTCGTTTTCGCCCAATTTGATCGGCAAAGCGATGGCAGCCTGCCGCCGCTTCCGCAAAAGAATATTGATACGGGGATGGGGCTTGAGCGCGCCGCCGCCGTTCTTCAAGGCGTTGGCAGCAATTTTGACACGGATAATTTCATGAGGATGCGCGGCCGGCTCCACACGTTTTTGAAAACACCGGGCCGTGAAAAGGCGCATGAGAACGCGGTATTGGACCATATTCGCGCCGCTGTTTTCTCAATTGCCGATGGCGCGCTGCCTTCCAATGAGGGCCGCGGTTATGTGGTCCGTAAAATCATCCGGCTTTCCAGCGACCACTTGCTGAAAGCGGGGGCGGCCGATGCCGGTTTATTTCACAAGCTGGTTCCGGCGGTGCTCGAGGTTTATGGCGGCGTTTATCCGGAGATTGCCGCTCGGGAAGAGATGATTTCCATGATTTTGCGGAAAGAGGAAGAAAACTATCTTGAGATACGAAAGACCAAAGTCCCCAAGTTG
This sequence comes from Candidatus Omnitrophota bacterium, assembly GCA_016206805.1. GTDB lineage: Bacteria > Omnitrophota > Gorgyraeia > 2-02-FULL-51-18 > 2-02-FULL-51-18 > JACQQX01. The sequence goes on along the minus strand of JACQQX010000034.1, from coordinate 3,588 downwards.
GAACAGGAGTTTCGCGGCGCTAAAGGGGAGAAAAAGGCCGGGGAGATCGCGTTTAAATATTATGACACCTTTGGGCTTCCGCTGGAGGTTATCGAAGCTTCGGCCGCGGCCAGCGGCTTGCGGGTGGATCACCAAACATTCGAAAGGCTTTTGGAGGAACAAAGAAATCGCTCGCGGGAAGGAAGCAAGATCGCGGGAGAAATTTTTGCCAAGAATGAGGCGTTTGCGCTGGTCCGGGACCTGCCCGCGACGGAGTTTATGGGCTATGAAAATATCGGCGGCGAAGGAAAGCTGATTGGCATTGTTCAGGACGGGAAGCGGGTTGAAGAAATTGCCGCCGGAAAAGAAGGATTTTTGGTCTTTGATCGCTCGCCTTTTTATCCCGAGGCCGGCGGACAGGTGGGGGACACGGGGCATGTGGACGGGGAAGGGTTTCGCGCGGCCGTGAAGGATACGCAGTGGTGGGATAAAATCGCCGCGCATCGCGCGGTGGTGGAGCTCGGCAAAGCCCAGACGGGGAAAAATTATTCTTTAAGCGTGGAGGGGGATCGGCGATCCAATGTGATGAAAAATCACACGGCCACCCATCTTTTGCACAGCGCTTTGCGGAAAGTTTTGGGGGATCACGTGAAGCAGAGCGGGTCGCTGGTGGCGCCGGATTACCTGCGTTTTGATTTCACTCATTTTGGCGCGGTGGGAAGCGCGGCGCTGGATGAGGTGGAGCGGATGGTGAATGACGAAATCCGCAAAAATACCCGTTTGAGCAAAAAAGAAATGTCCAGGGAAGAGGCCTTGAAGGAAGGGGCAGTGGCTTTTTTTGGCGAGAAGTATGGAGAGCGCGTGCGCGTGGTTTCGATCGGGGATTTCTCGAAGGAGTTCTGCGGCGGAACGCACTTGCACTCGACGGGGGAGATCGGCCTTTTTAAGATTCTCTCGGAAAGCTCGATCCAGGCGGGAGTGCGCCGCATCGAAGCGGTTACCGGCTGCGCCGCGCTTCGAATGGTGGAAGGGGCTGAAGCCCAGCGCAAGGCGCTGATGGCCGCTTTTCATATCGTCGATGAGGCCAAATTCCCGGATCAGCTTCGGCAGCTGGCAGACCGGGTGACGCGTTTAAAAGAGAAGCTTATAGGGGTTCTTTCCGCTAAAATAAAGAGCGCTTTGGACGAGCTTTTTGAAAAAGCGCCGATAGTCGGCGGCGCCAAAGTCATTGTTTTGAAAACGCCCCGCGCGGATACGGAGCTTTTACAGAAACAAGCCGCTTACCTGAAAAGCAAGAACGCGGACTTCGCGGCCTTTTTCCAGGCGGATTTTGAGGACAAGTTTAGCTTTGTGGTTTCGGCCAGCGACGGTTTGGCGCGCCGGGGATTTCATTCCGGCAATGTGGTGAAGGAGATAGCCGCCGCGGTGGAGGGCTCCGGCGGCGGCCGCCCTGATTTTGCCGTGGGCGGCGGCAAAAATATGGCGCACCGGCCAAAGCTCCTGGCTTTAGGTGAAAAGACGCTGCGCAAGCACGCGGAAACAGTAACGGATAAAAAATGATGCGGGTCATTAAACCATCCAGTAAAAAATTTCAGAAACTTTTTAGCCGGTTTACGGTGCGTAGCCGCCGTATTGAAGAAAAAGTTCGTCGTATTCTTGATGATGTCAAAACAAGCGGCGATGAGGCGGTGATCCGCTATACGCGACAATTTGACAAGGTTAAGCTCACCCCCAAAGAGCTTCGGGTCAGTGAGAGCGAAATCAACGGCGCTTATCAGAATATATGCCCGGATTTTGTCGCTTCGCTCAAAGTGGCCGTTGAAAATGTCAGCCAGTTTTATAAAAAGCAGTCTCGGCGTTCCTGGAAAACGCTGAGAGAGGACGGGGTGATTTTGGGAGAGAAGATCCGGCCGCTGGAGTCCGTCGGGATTTATATTCCTTCGGGAACGGTTCCTTTGCCATCCACAGTTTACATGACCGTGCTTCCGGCAAAACTGGCCGGCGTGGAAAAGGTTTATCTCATCACCCCTCCCAATAAACATAAAAGTGTAGACCCTCATATTCTTGCGGTGGCCAATCTCTTAAAAGTGGACGGGGTGTTCAAGGTGGGTGGCGCCCAGGCGATCGGCGCTTTTGCTTTTGGTACGCGCTCAATTCCCCGCGTGGATAAAATCATCGGTCCCGGCAATGCCTATGTGGCCGAAGCCAAGCGACAGGTATTTGGTTACTGCGATATTGATATGATTGCCGGGCCGTCGGAGGTCGTGGTCATCGCCAATGACCACGCGGATCCGGATTATGTGGCCGCGGATCTTTTGGCGCAAAGCGAGCATCATATGGGCACGGCCTTTTTGGTCACCACTTCCAAACGTTTGGCGCGATTGATGCAAAAAGTGCCCGCCAGAGGCTACATCATTATCGTGAAAAACATGAAGCAGGCGGCTGATGTCACCAATCTCATCGCGCCGGAACATTTGCAAATCATGGTGAAGAATCCCGCGCGCATTTTAAAAGACATCCGTCATGCCGGCGCTATTTTCATCGGGCCCTATACGCCGACGGCGGTTGGGGATTACCTGGCCGGCCCCAGCCACGTGCTGCCTACCGGCGGAACGGCGCGGTTTTTTTCGGGAATTTGCGTGACGGATTTTCTAAAGCGATCCCATGTCATTTCTTACACGAAAAAGGCGCTGGAAAAAGTAAAAACACCGATTGAGAATTTGGCGATGCTGGAAGGCCTGACCAAACACATGGAGTCCATCAAAATACGTTTTGAGGGAAAAAAACAATGAAAAGAAAAGCCCGGATCGCAAGGAAGACCAAAGAAACGGATATTCGTTTGACTTTGACTGTCGACGGGGAAGGCCGGTCACGCGTTCGGACCGGTATCCGTTTTCTGGACCACATGCTGGAAACGCTGGCCAAGCATGGTTTTTTTGATATTGATTTGACGGCCAAAGGAGACTTGGACGTCGATACGCATCACACCAACGAGGATGTGGGCATCGCTTTGGGGGAGGCGTTCAAGAAAGCGTTGGGCGATAAAAAGGGCATCCGTCGTTTCGCGGATTTTCGGGCGCCTTTGGACGAAGCGCTGACGGGGGTTCGGGTGAGCCTGGATCTTTCGGGCCGCGGTTCCTGCCATATCCATACCCACGCCAAAACACGTTGGATTGACCACCCGGCGCTCCGGGCCAGAAAAAATGAAAAAGACTATACGCTGGCGGACGCTAAGCACTTTTTTGAATCTTTGGCCGCTCATATGGGGATGACGCTGCATGTCGATTTCTTGTCGGGAGAGCAGCCACATCACGTGATCGAAGCCTCTTTTAAGGCGTTGGCCAAAGCGCTGGACTCGGCAACCGCGATGGATACGCGCGCCAAGGATGTACCATCGACAAAAGGGAAGTTATAGTATAGGAAATGCAAAATGAAAAATGCAAAATGTAAAATAAGGTGTCGCTGCGCGACCTTTATAGAAGTCCCGAAGGGACTCCGTTTTTTACATTTTTCATTTTGCATTTTTAATTAACAGTTTGCTGAAAAACCCCGTGTCATTTCGAAGTCGCCTCGGCGACTGAGAAATCTCGATCTGAAAAACGAGATCTC
>JACQQX010000031.1 GCA_016206805.1 Candidatus Omnitrophota bacterium | reverse complement strand
GACATAAGGGGATGATATGCGGTGCTCCGGTAGGGTATCCTGTCTGGCGGCGTTGACAACGGCGTGGGCATGGTCTGGCGCGCGCCGCGCGCCAGCCACGCACGTTGTCATCGAGTACGATTCCCGCGCTGGGGGAATCGCATGTCCGCCAGGAGGATGCCCTACCGGAGCAAACGGGCGATTGCATTCATAACATGAACTCAAGATGAACTCATACGAATTGACACTCGATGGCAGAACCGCTATAATTCCGGACATGTCCAAAGTCGAAGTAGGCCCCAACGAACCCCTGGAGAAGGCGCTTCGCCGCTTCAAGAAGAAGATCGAGCGCGAAGGCATTCTCAAGGTCCTCAAAGCCCGCAAACACTACGAAAAACCCAGCGAGGCCAAGCGCCGCAAGGCGCGTTCCAGCCGCAACCGCAAGCGGTTCTAGCCTCCGCCATGACCACCGCTCTTCTGGCGGGGCTTATCGGTTTAATCCTCGGCGCCTTCGCGGGTTATCTTTTTTGCCAGAGACGGTTCCGCCATCTCACCCACGAATTCAAGTCCCTCGCCTCCGACGCTTTAAAAAACGCCAACGAGCTTTTTCTTTCCACCGCCATTAAGGATCTGAGGCAAGTCCGCACCGAAGCCGAACAAAGCGTGGATACCCACAAACAGGCCATCGTTCATTCGGTCTCTGAAATGAAATCGAAGCTCGATGACACCCAGCGCATCGTCAGAAAATTTGAAGAAGAGCGATTTGCTTTGTATGGCAAGCTGGACAAGTCTCTCGAACAAGTGTTGAACGCCGGACAATCCATCCAGCGCGAAGCCGCCTCGATTAAAAACGCCCTCACGACAAGCTCGGGCATCCGCGGCAAATGGGGAGAGCGGGTTCTTCAGGAAATCCTCGAACAAAATGACTTCGTGCGGGGGATTGATTTTGACACGCAGGTGACCATCAACGGCATTGATTCGGATTCGCGGCCGGACTTTGTGATCCGGCTTCCCGGCGGCAAGCGCCTCATCGTTGACTCTAAAGAAGTGGCGGGGGAGTACCTCCAAGCCCAAGAAACCGATGACCCGGCCATCCAAAAAGAGCATTACGAGAAGCTGGTTTCCAATATTCGCGACAACTTCATTAAGCTGGGCCGTAAGGAATATCAGTCGTTATTAGACCCGGAGGTGCCTTTCGTTATCATGTTTATTCCCAGCGAAGCCGCGATTCGCGCCGCCTTTGCCACCAACCCCTCTATTTTTCAGGAAGCCAATACACGGCGCGTTATCCTGGCCAGCCCCATGACCATTCTTCCGCTGGTTTATCTCATCCGGCACGGCTGGCAGCGGGAACGGCTGGCCCAAAACGCGCGCGAACTTTCCACCGTCGTGGAGGAGCTGGGCAACCGGCTTTTCAAGTTCATGGAACACATGCAAAGCGTCGGCTCATCCATTCAGAAAGCCAAGGACAGCTGGAACAGCGCGATCGGCTCCTGGGAAACACGCGTCACGCCTCAGATGGAGAAAACCAAATCCCTCGGCGGGCAATTCAAGGACATCCCGGCGCCTATTCCCATCGAGGGAGAAATTAGAAAAATAGGGAATACGAAAAAAAATGTCATTTCGAACGAAGTGAGAAATCCTGAATGAAAGATCTCTCGCTTCGCTCGAGATGACATTGGTGCCGAGATGGCATTGGTACCGAGATGACATTGGTGCCGAGATGGCATTGGTACCGAGATGACATTGGTACCGAGATGACATTGGTTAACATTTCCTTTGTGATTGTTCCCTGCTTTGTTATAATTTCAGGTGAGTTCGGGCGAGATTTCTCGGTCGCCGCAGCGACCTCGAAATGACAGCGGGGGGCGGGTATGACACTTTCCACTTTTTCACACAATCAATCGGACATCCGCTTTGATTTGAAGGACTTGCGGGGCGGGAAATGGCTGGACATCCGCGTTTGGGCGCCGCTTCACGGCCGGGAGGGGAAAGTCGCCACGGGACAGGGTGTGACGATCGCGCTGGCGGATATAGAAGCTTTTAAAAAAGCGTTTCTTGAGGCCGAATGCGCCTTGAAAGAAAAAGGATTCCTCTCTTGAGTAAAATCATCGACGCGCTGAAAGCGCGCGAAAAAGAAACGCCGTCTCCCACACAAAATGATCTGGCCGATGTTTATTTTCCGGCTTCCCGCGAACCGGTGCTGGTTAAAATTGTCGAAAAACCCACGCTGGCCTCCGTTTTTCCCTGGCTAATCGCGTCACTGGCGTTCCTCATCACGGCCTTCAGCCTTTTTTCAACCAAGCGGATATTCATCGACGTCAAAGTCATCGACGATAAAAGCCTTTATTTCAACCAAGAACCGGCCCCTTCTCAGGAGGGCCCCGTCGCGGCGCCGGAAGCCATTGGCGAGATCATCAAGATCAAACCCTCCCTTTTTCAGTTTGAGGGAGCGGCCAAGCTCTCCAGCGCCAAGGACGCGAATCTCTTGACGCTCACCAATAGCTCGGTGGCCCCGTTTGCCCGCGCCACCTTTCAGTTTGATAAACCCATTGACCTCACCCATAAAAAAATAGTGTTCTCGGCGCGCGGTTATAAAGGGGGCGAGAATATCGCCGTCGCCATCAAGGACCAGAACAATATTTCCGCTTTCACCAAAGGCAAGTTTCATCCGTTCACGGGCCTGAGCACCCGCTGGCAAAAAGCCGAGATCACGCTGATGGAAACCGAAAGCGGTTTCGACAGCCGGAACGTTTCCAGTATTCGCCTCGAATTCGGCTCCAAAGACACGGAAAATCGTCCGGGTGACACCCTTTTCGTAAAAGATATCCAAATCATTCCGAGCGCCGGCTGACCGCATGTTCATCATCGCCGTATCCAACCAAAAGGGGGGCTGCGGAAAGACGACGACGGCGATTAACCTTGCCGCCGCGCTGGCGTCCCTTGGCAAACGCACCCTGCTGATTGACCTGGACCCGCAGGCGCACGCCACGTTTGGCCTGGGAATCACCAGTGAAAAACTGGAAAGCTCGATTTACAATATCCTCACCTCCAAGCCCGGTAAACACGTTCCTTTTTTGGAAAATGTCATCTATCCGGTGGACGAGAACCTTGATTTGGCGCCTTCCCATGTGCTTTTGAGCACCATCGAGCAGGAGTTTACCAGTCGAGACGAGTCCGTGTCGCGGCTCCGGGAAGCGCTCAGCATGCTGTCATTTCCCTACGAAACCATTCTCATCGATTGTCCGCCCAGCCTCGGGTTCCTCACGTTTAACGCGCTCCGGGCGGCCCACTGGGTGATCGTGCCGGTGGAATTGGGCTCTTTTTCGCTGATGGGCGTGAAAAAACTTTTAAGCATGGTTGAGCTCTTGCGCCTTAAAATGCGCTACGCGCCCAAAGTTTCGGCGCTGGCCACTCTTGTGGATTCCCGCACGCGCTTTGCCAAATATATGATTGAAAAAATCCGTGAAACTTTTCAGGGTCATCTATTCAACAGCCAGATTCACCAAGGCATCGCGGTTAAAGAGTCGCAGGCCAAAGGCGTTTCGCTGGTCAAACACGCGCCCAAATCCAGACCGGCGATCGATTATCTTTTGCTGGCACAGGAGATATTGTCCAAAACCGCCGGCCGCTCACTGCTGCCTGAGGAAGAAAATGGAAAGACGATGCTGCCTTCCAATTTCTTGCGGGACTTTATGGTAAAAGCGGGCGGGGCAAAGGAAGTTCATTTGGTGGGCGACTTTAACAACTGGCTTGTTTCCACCGACTCCCTTCTCTGGCAAAAAGAGGAGGGACTGTGGCAAAAAAGAGTTTTCCTGGAACCGGGCCGCTACCGTTATAAATTTGTCATCGACGGCGAGTGGACCACTGATCCTTCAAACGACCAAATCGAACCCAATCCCTACGGCGGCGCGGATTCCGTTGTCGAAGTATAAGGTCGTCGAGTCCCGCGCTAAACGCTACCAGCGCGAAAAAAATCTCTTTTTTCTGGCGGATCTTTTTCTAAACCTGGCGTTTCTTTTTTTCGCGCAGTTTTCAGGACTGGCCGCTCATTTGAAAAGCTGGTCCCGAGGCAATGTCTTTCCGTATTTGGCCGGTTTTTATCTTCTCCTGGTTATCGTGGGGCTTCCGCTGCGCTTCTGGTCAAGCCACCTTCACGAAAAACAGCATGCGCTCTCCCGCCAAACCCTTGCCGGGTGGATCGGGGATGAAATAAAGAAACTATTTTTATCAGGCGGTTTTTTTATCCTGGTCACCGGGGCATTGCTCGTCATCATCCAGGTTTTCCCCCGGACTTGGTGGATTATCGCGGCGTTTGGCTGGCTTTTTTTGACGCTTTTTGTCTCACGCATCCTGCCGACCGTTCTGATTCCCATTTTCTACCGGTTAAAACCTCTGCCGGACGGCCCTTTAAAAGAGCGGCTTGAAAACCTCTGCAAAAAATGCGGTTTAAATATCCCGCGGATCGATGAAATCGCTTTTTCACAGAAAACCGTCAAAGCCAACGCGGCCCTGGTCGGCATCGGAAAAAGCCGCCGCATCATCCTTGGAGACACCCTGCTGAGCCATTTCACCGACGAAGAAATCGAAATGGTCGTTGCCCATGAAGTCGGCCATCAAATCCATCGGCATATTCCCAAGAATTTTGTTTTTAATTTTTGCGTCGTGTTCGGAGGATTTTTTCTCTTGTATCTTCTGTCGCGAACCATTGTGATCGCCTTCCAAGCGGAACATCTGGCGGACCTGGCCATTTTCCCGATACTGGCGCTCTTAGGTTTTATCGGGGGACTGGCGATTCTGCCGGCTCAAAACGCGGTTTCCCGTCTGATGGAATATGAGGCCGATCGCTACGCCATTCGAACCATTCCCTCAAAGGAAATATTCCGGTCGATGATGCAAAAGCTGGCTTCGCGCAACCTTTCGGATCCCGAGCCTCCGGCATGGCTTGAATTTTTGCTGCATGACCATCCCTCGATCGCCAACCGGATCAAACGCATTGCTTAGATTGCTTCGCTCGCTTTGCTCGCTCGCAATGACGGGACTTATTTTTATTTCTTTTGCCTTCGCGGCGGAGGAAGGGGTTGTGCGCTGGGTGATTGACGGAGACACCTTTGAGCTGGAAGGCGGCGAAAAAGTCCGATTGATTGGCGTGGATGCCCCCGAAAACATGGTGTGGAAAGATCGTGTGGAGATTTACGGCCCGGAAGCGACGCTTTTCGCCAGGGCCTTTCTGGAGGGACAAAAAGTCCGGCTGGAGACGGATCTCCAGAAAAAGGATAAATACGGACGGACATTGGCCTATGTCTACCTGAAAGACGGGACTTTTGTGAACGCGCGGCTGATAGAGGAAGGTTTGGCCCGCGCCATCGTCATCCCGCCCAACCGCCGCCGCTACCCCGAACTCAAATCCGCCCAGGAAAAAGCCAAAAAACTGCAAAAAGGCTTGTGGGCCGCCCCGTAAGCGGTTACAATAATTTCCAATATGATCAAAGAAGCCAAAATCTCGTCGCTCGTCTCTCTTTTTCCGCTCCCGCAGTACGTGGTTGTGCTGGAAGATATTGAAAAAACAAGGCTCGTGCCGATTTGGATAGGCGTCAATGAGGGCAACGCCATAGCGCTGGAAATGCAGGGCGAAAAATTTCCCAGGCCCCTCACGCATGACCTGGTGGTCAACCTGCTGGTTTCGGTTCAGGCCAAGATAGAAAAAGTGGTCATCAACGACCTCAAAGAGAACAGCTACTACGCGATCATTCATCTCCGCCATAATGGAAAAGTCCTTGAAATCGACGCGCGGCCCTCGGATTCGCTGGCGCTGGCCGTGCGCGTTCGCTGCCCAATTTTCATCGATGAAAAAGTTTTGAAAATATGCCCTCAAATTGAGGGCCAGATCACGGATGAGGAGATTGAAAAGTTTAAAAATTCGCTGAAAACGATGACGCCGGAAGAATTCTTCAAAAGTCTCGAAGAAGCGCCTGTAAAAACGGACCCCGAGCCCGGACAGGATTTTCCTGATCAGGAAGAAGGCGGGGAAGATGATGAAGAGGAAGGGGACGACGAAGAGGAGAAACCATGAGGAAAGCTGTCTTAGCTCTGATGATTTTGCTGACCACATCCACCGCTTCTTTTGCCCTGGAATACCAGGACCCCGCCCCGCCCCCTGACGTCGGCGGCATTATGGGGCGAAAGCTGGGACGCGGACTTGGAAATATCTTTTGCGGATGGCTTGAAATTCCCAAAAGCATCTCGGAGGTGAACGCCCGGCATAACTTCATCGCCGGCCTGACGTGGGGCACGCTGCAGGGAGTGGGGAAGGCCTTGACGCGGACAGCGGTCGGTGTCATTGAAACCGTGACGTTTATTATTCCCAGCGATCCGATCATTCAACCCGAATTTGTACTGCCCTCCACCACCCAACAGTAAAACCCTGGGAACATGCCGGAGAAATATGTTTTAAAAAGCGCCCCCGGTTTATCAGGGGGCGCTTTTACCATTGATTACGCCAAAGAGCTGAACGCTTCGCAGCTGGAAGTGGTCACTCAAGGGGACGGGCCGTGCCTGGTGCTGGCGGGAGCGGGCAGCGGAAAAACGCGCACGCTGATTTACCGCGTGGCTTACCTTCTGGAGCGGGGTGTGAGGCCTGAAAATATTCTGCTGGTCACCTTTACCAACAAAGCCGCCGGAGAGATGCGCAATCGCGTGGAGATGCTGCTGAAGGCCCAGTCCAAGGGCTTATGGTGCGGCACGTTCCACCACATCGGGAACCGTCTTTTAAGGATGTACGGCGCCTCCATCGGCCTTTCCAATGATTTTGGCATTTTGGATGAGGAGGATAGCCGGGACCTCATCAAAACCTGTATAAAGTTAGTCACGGCCAAATTTCCCGAAGCGAAATTCCCGAAACCGGCGGTGGTCGGTTCTTATCTGAGCTTTGCCTCCAACGCCAAAAAAAGCATCGCTGAGGTGCTGGCCAAAAATGCGCCTTATCTTTTACCATTCAACCAGGCTTTTGAAAAAATTAAAATATTGTACGAGGAAAAAAAGAAAAAAACTAAAAATCTCGACTACGACGATCTCCTGATTTACTGGATAGCGCTTTTGGAGCGGGCGCCGCAGATCCGCGAAAAGCTGACCCGTCAGTTCCAGTACGTGCTGGTGGATGAATACCAGGACACCAACCGCCTGCAGCACGACATCATCCGCCTCTTGTCCGGCCATCACAAAAACGTGCTGGTCGTGGGGGACGACGCGCAGTCGATTTATTCATTCCGCGCGGCGGAAATCAAAAATATCCTCGAATTCCCGGAGACATTTCCAGGCGCTAAAATCCATAAACTGGAAACCAATTACCGTTCCACCCGGTCTGTGCTGACGCTGGCCAATGAAAGCATCAAACACAACGTCCATCAGTTTCCCAAAACCCTGCGCCATGTGCATGGGCAGGGCTCCAAGCCGCAATTGGTGAAAGTGCGCGATCCCCGGCAGGAAGCCCAGTTCATCGTCCAGCGCATCATGGAGTTTGAAGAGTCCGGCATCGAGCTATCCGAAATCGCCGTTTTGTTTCGCGCGCATTACCAGGCCGCTTCGCTGGAACTGGAGCTGGTCCGGCGGGGCATTTCGTATCTGGTCCGCGGCGGCATCCGTTTTTTCGAACAAGCCCATATCAAAGACGCGTTGTCTTACCTGAAGATATTGAACAACCCGGCCGATGAAATCGCCTGGAGCCGCGCGCTGACGCTGCAGTCCGGAATCGGGGCGGGATATGCCGAGCGCATCTTTACACTGGCCGGAAAAGAGAAAAATCCCCTGGAGGCCGCCATGGCGCCCGCTTTTGGCGACCATCTGCCGGCGCGGGTGCGTGACGGCTTTTTTTATTTCAAAAAAACCATGAAGAACCTCCTCAAAGAGGACCTGGCGGATCATCCGGACGGTCTTTTAGAAGAAGTGCTGGAACAAGGCTATCAAAAACATGTGCTTTTAAATTTTGAAAATGCCCAGGACCGCATTGAGGATTTGAAGCAGCTGGTGAATTTTGCCCACACTTATAAAAACCTTAAAGATTTTTTAGCCGATGTGACGTTGCGGGAAAGTTTCAAAGGTGAGACTATTTTGAAATCGGGCGGGGAGGACGAAAAAAATGAACTCATCCTTTCCACCATCCACCAGGCCAAGGGCCTGGAGTGGCGAGCCGTTTTTATCATCGGCCTGTCGGAAGGGCAATTTCCCCATTTTAAATCCATGGAACATGAAGAGAGCCTGGAAGAGGAGCGCCGGCTTTTTTACGTGGCCGCCACCCGCGCGAAAGAAGAGCTCGTGATGACGCATCCCATCACGCGGTTTGACTTCAACGCCGGCACCGTCATCAATCGCCCGTCCGTCTTCATTTCGGAGCTTCCCTCTGATACCTATGTGGAGGTGGAAGTGGAGGAAGAGCCTTCCGCGGAAGAAACCATCTATCTGGATCCCGAAGAATGAATTTAAACCGTAAAGTAGCGCTCGGAACGGTTTTTCTGGTGGTTCTGGTCGATCTTATCGGCTTTGGCATCGTGCTCCCGCTTCTGCCTTTTTATGCCTCAAAATTCAATGCTTCCCCGGTGACGATCGGCCTTCTGTACAGTATCTTTTCATTTGCCCAGCTTGTTTTTTCTCCGATCTGGGGAGCCTTGTCCGATCGCATCGGACGGCGTCCCATCATGCTGCTCAGCACCTTCGGGGCTTTGGTGGCCTACATCCTTTTCGCGCTTTCCCAGTCACTCACCATGCTTTTTGTGTCACGATTGGTAGCCGGCATCATGGGAGGCAATGTGTCCACCGCCCAAGCCTACGTGGCGGATGTCACCAGTCCCGAGGACAGGGCGAAGGGGATGGGGTTGATCGGCGCCGCGTTTGGCATAGGCTTTGTGATCGGTCCGGCCCTTTCGGCGCTGCTTTTGATGGTGCATGACCATTACGCGCTTCCCGGTTTTTTCGCGGCTTTTCTTTCCGCGATGAGTTTTTTGCTGGTTCTTTTTAAACTGCCGGAAACCGTTGATCTTTCCCGAGGGCCGGATCCGACGCGCATCGAAAAAATCAGCATCTTTACAAAACGCTTCTGGACATCCCTGTTCGGGCGGGGCAACGGCATCCTGCCGCTTCTTTTATTCAGCATATTTCTTTTTTCGCTGGGACAGTCCAGCCTCTACAGCGGTTTCCCGCTGTTTTGCAAGTCAGAGCTGGGCTTGACCGCCAAAGAAGTGGGGATGCAATTTGTCGCCATGGGCCTTGTCACGGTGCTCGTTCAGGGAGGATTGATCCGCCTGCTCGTCCATCGCTTCCGCGAAGAGAGGCTTTTTTTGGTGGGCAGTATCCTCATGGTTGCGGGACTTGGCCTGATTCCTTTCGCCACCTCAGCGCCCATACTGACCGTTTACCTGTCGATCATGGCCATCGGCGCCAGCCTGAATGGTCCCACCCTCACAAGCCTCATTTCCAAAAAAGCGGACCCGCGGCGGATCGGAGCGACGCTGGGCGGATCGCAGGGGCTCGCGGCATTGGGCCGGGTGATTGGACCCGCTTGGGGTGGATTTTTATATGCCTTTTCGTTTAGAATGCCCTTTCTGGTCACGGCGCTTATTTTATCGACCAGCATTATCATTGGACTCAGCTTAAAGGAATCATGACCGAAACCAAACCCGCCGGATCCGGCAGAAAGCTTTTTTTCGGACTTTTTATTTTCCCGCTGCTCATCGCCGTGGGAATGGCTGTTTTGCTCTGCACGGTGGTTATTCTCACCCATGAAAAAGAAACGCCCGAGTCACTGATCGCCGGAATAAAAACCAGCTCTCCCGGAAAACGCTGGCAGAAGGCCTACGAATTTTCCAATGAACTCAATCGCGGCAAAGACCGGCAAAGTCCGGGCGTGATGCGGGAAGCGATCGCGATACTGAAAGATTCTTCGCGTTACGACGGCAAAACCCGCGGCTACATGGCCATCGCTTTAAGCCATTTCCCGGATAAAGAAGCGGGGGAGGCCCTTATGGAAGCGCTGAATGATTCCTATCCGGACGTCAGGCTGTACGGGTTATGGGCGCTGGGCATGCGCAAAGACCGCGCGGCAGCCGGCCACATCGCGCCCTTTCTAAAATCCGAAAGCTGGGAAGAGCGGCAATTGGGCGCCTATGCGATGGGAGTGCTGGGGGATAAAAGCGCGGCCGCCAATTTGGAACCACTGCTGGCGGATCCCGTGGCGGATGTGCGATGGAACGCCGCGCTGAGCTTGGCGCGTCTGGGCAGCGCCGCCGGAGAAGGGATGCTCGCGCAAATGCTGGACCGGGGGACACTTGAAACCGAATTCAGGCTCCTGGAAGACCAGATTGAAAAAATCATGACCAACGCGCTTAAAGGATTAGCCTTGATTCGTAAGCCTGAGTCGATTAAAATTCTACAATCCATCGCCAAAGACGACAAAAATCTGAAAGTAAGGCAGGCGGCGATGGACGCGATCACTTACATCGGGACCAAACAATAAATGGCAGAAATCCAAACGCCGCCCCCGGCGCCGCAAACACCGGCTGGGCCGCAAAAAATTGACCGCCGCACGTTTCTTTCCTGGACCGGAGTGGCCTGGGTCAGTTTTGCCGCCGCGACCACCGGCGCTCTTTCGATTGTTCTCCGCTATCTTTTCCCCAATGTCGTATTCGAACCCCCCACTTCTTTTAAAGCCGGCTTTCCCGATGATTATGAAATCGGCGTGGTGGATGAGCGCTGGAAGGAAAAGTTCGGCGTCTGGCTGATCCGCACCGCCGAAGGAATGTTCGCGCTTTCCACGATTTGCACGCATTTGGGCTGCACGCCCAATTGGCTGTCGACCGAAAGCAAATTCAAATGCCCCTGCCACGGCAGCGGTTTTTACAAATCAGGCATCAATTTTGAAGGCCCCGCGCCGCGGCCGCTGGAGCGTTACCGCATCATGCGCGCGGAAGACGGGCAAATCCTCATCGATAAAAGCAAAAAGTTCCAGCAGGAAAAAGGGGAATGGAATAATCCGGAGGCTTTTCTCACGCTATGAGCGACAAACCCAAGTTTGATCTAGGCAAAATTATCACAGAATCGCAGATTTATAAATCCATGTTTCGGCATGGGTATTCCACTTCTGAGCGTGACCGCGCGCTTTCGGTAATGACCAACGTTTTCTTTCATTTGCACCCGGTGAAGGTGCGCAAATCCGGGGCGCGGTTTGGTTTCACCTGGTGCGCGGGCGGGCTGTCGTTTTTTGTTTTCTTGACGCTGGTGGTTAGCGGGATCTTATTGATGTTCTATTACCGGCCGACCGTGGAACACGCTTACAATGACATTATGGCGCTGCGCGAACACGTGCCGTTTGGCATCATGCGCGAACTGCACCGCTGGGGAGCGCACGCGATGATCATCACCGTGTGGCTGCACATGTTCCGGGTGTTCATGACCGGTTCTTATAAACCGCCGCGCGAGTTCAACTGGGTGATCGGCGTCATCCTTTTAGTTTTGACCATGCTGCTGAGCTTCACCGGCTATCTTTTACCTTGGGACCAGCTGGCGATGTGGGCCATCACCGTCGGCAGCAATATGGCCAGGGCCACGCCCTTCCTGGGTCATGAAGGCCCGGGCGCGGCGCTTTTAGCGCTCGGAGATATTCAGCTGGTTCACTCCGGCAGTGATGTGCGCTTCGCGCTGTTGGGCGGTCGCTTTGTCGGCGCGGGAGCGCTGTTGCGGTTTTATATTTTGCATTGTGTGGCGATTCCCACGGCGGTGGTGATTCTCATGTCCGTGCATTTTTGGCGCATTCGAAAAGACGGCGGAATCAGCGGACCCCTTTAAATGATAAATTCGAAGCACGAAATTCGAAATACGAAACGATGATTGATATCTTCAAGAATTTCGTCAATGCCATTTCTTCGCCGGTGGTGATTTTTTCGGCCGCTACGGCTGTTTTCGCGCTGTTTGTTACTTTTCCCCGCCAAGCCACTTCCAAACCCGTCAGCCTGGCTGTTCTGATCGGCGCGCTGGCTTTTTTTGGCCTTGGGCTCACCGACAAGCATTTTCGCAGCATCGTTTTCATGCCGGATAATGTTCCCATCGTGGGATTGATTTTTATTTTTGGTTATTTCACGTGGTACGCCATGCGCAAAGCCGTTATCAATGACATGCGCGTGGAAAGGGGGGAACCCACCGTGGAACAAACCGAAACCAACGAAAAAGTCCTGGTCTTTCCTTATCTTATTTTTATCGAATTTGTCACGGCGCTGGCTTACGCGGTCATTCTGGTGTTATGGTCCATCTTCTTGAAAGCCCCTTTGGAAGAACCGGCCAATCCCACCGTGTCGCCAAACCCCAGCAAAGCGCCCTGGTATTTTTTAGGACTGCAGGAGATGCTCGTTTACTTTGATCCGTGGATAGCCGGCGTTCTTTTGCCCACGTTGATTATTCTGGGTCTTTGCGCGATTCCGTATATTGACCGCGATCCGTCCGGCTCCGGCTATTATTCGTTTAAAGGCCGAAAAGCCGTCATCGTCACGTATCTGTTTGGCTTCTGGATCCTTTGGACGCTTTTGGTCATCATGGGCACGTTCCTGCGCGGTCCGAACTGGAACTTCTTCGGACCCTTCGAAGCCTGGGATGCGCACAAAGTCGTGCCGCTGCTCAACGTTAACCTTTCGGAGCTCATTTTTATCAAATGGCTGGGTATCGGCCTGCCCAAGCAATGGTTTATCCGCGAAGCGCCCGGCATACTTCTAACCGCGCTGTATCTGGCCGTTCCGCCGCTGATTTTAGCCCGCACCAAACTGAAGGAAGTGTATAAAAAGCTGGGGCCGGCGCGCTATCAAATCATGGTCTTTTTGCTTTTAATGATGCTTTCGCTTCCCATCAAGATGTATTTGCGCTGGGCCTTTAATCTCAAATACATCGTCGCCATTCCTGAGTTCTTCTTCAACATCTAGCCATGGCCAAACCCACGCCGACTCTTTACAGCATCGCCAAAACTTTCATGTGGTTTGCGATCATCAGCCTTTTATTGCTGGGGTCTTTGGTCGCCATCGTCCTTATGGACCATTCCCGCGAGTGGAAAGTCTGGCAGAAGAAATTTGTCGCCATTAAAACAGAGCGGGCAAAAAAGGAGCTGGCGGAGGCGGAAGCGAAAGTCGATAAAAAACAGCTCGCGACGCTGGCCGAGCGGTTAAAGCAGACGCAAATGGAAAGAAAATCACAGCGCGCCGAGATGGCCAAAACCCGCAAGGAGCTTGAGGCTCTTGAAGTTCGTTTCGCCCAAGCCAAAACCCATTACCAGGACCAGAAACAGTTTCAGGACTCCTACCGGTATTATTTTGAAGAATACAGCACTCATCACGATCCGCGCGCCAAGGAATTTCAGAAAAAATTCCAAACCATAAGCCCCAAAGTCGCCGCGGCTAAAAAAGAACAGGACGATGCCGAAAAACTGAGGGATGAAAAGGCCGCTCAGCTGGAAGACTTTTCCGCCAAAGAAAAAGAGGTCAAAAAAGAAATCGAAAAGCTGTTGGCCGAAAAAAGGCTGGTGCAGGGGAAGCTGGACCGCGTCAAGCCGACGCTGGCCAAGGATATTTTGAACGCTCCCATGCTCGACTTTTTAAAACCGTCTCTCCAGGTCCAGCAGATTGTCCTCGAAGACTTGTATGACGACTATCACTTCGCCAAAACTCAAAAAGTGGATCGCTGCACGACTTGTCATCAGGGCATCGACCAAAAAGGTTTCGAAGACATGCCGCAGCCTTTTCGCACGCATCCGGACCTGGATCTTTATCTGGGCTCCCAATCCCCGCATCCGGTCGAGAAATTTGGCTGCACCGTTTGCCATAGCGGCAGCGGTCATTCCGTCAGTTTCACGGACGCCGCCCATACGCCATCCGGCCCCGAAGAAGCCAGGCAGTGGAAGAAAAAATACGGCTGGCACGATCTGGAAAAATGGGAGCAAAAAATGCTTCCTTTGGAGCATGCCCAAGCCTCGTGCGCCAAATGCCACAATGACGTGGTGGAAGTGCCTCAGGCGGACCACTTGAACGAAGGCCGGCGTCTTGCCGCGAAGTTCGGCTGTTTCAATTGCCATAAAATCAACGGCTTCGAGGAGCGCTGGAAAGTAGGCCCGGACTTAACGCATCTGTCCGGCAAGGTGGATGAAGACTGGATTACCCGCTGGCTGCACGATCCCAAGGCTTTCCGGCCCTCCACCCAAATGCCCCAAATTTTCCATCTGTCCAATCATCAAGACGCCGCCGACAGGGAACGCGACAACGCCGCGATCGCCGCTATCACCGCTTATTTGGTAAAAAACTCTGAGCCCATCACTTTAATGGCGGCGCCCATTCCCGGCAATCCCGAAGAAGGGGAGAAGCTCGTCAAATCTCTGGGCTGTCTGGGCTGCCATAGCGTGGGCGATGCCAAGGGCGACAGCTTCGGGCCCGAACTATCGAATCTGGGCAGCAAGGTCGGCGCCGATTGGCTATTTACCTGGATCAAAGACCCCAAGCACTATTCATCCCATACCCGCATGCCCAATCTTCGGCTATCCGATCCGGAAGCCGCGCATATCACCGCCTATTTGCTTTCCCAGCGCAATGAGTCTTTCGAAAAAACCAGCATCCCCGAAGTGATGCCGGAAGTGGTTGACAGTCTTATCTTAGAATCCTTTCAGGGCGCCATGCGAGCCCAGGAAGCCCGCGCAAAGCTTGACCAGATGAACGCTGACGAACGGCTTGAATTTTTGGGCAAGAAATCCATCGCCCATCAGGGTTGCTTCACCTGCCACGCCATCAAAGGCTTTGAGGACCAAAAACCCATCGGCGCCGACCTGTCCAACGAGGGCCGCAAAGACATCCATCAGCTTGACTTCGGCTTTGTGCCCATCGAACATTCCCGCGAAGCCTTTATTGAACAAAAATTAAAAGATCCGCGGATCTTTGATCGGGGCAAGATCCGCTCTTATTATGAAAAACTCCGCATGCCGCAGTTTAATTTCACCGATGCCGAGATCGAGTCGCTCACTACTTTCGTCCTCAGCCTCACTGAAGAGCAGGTCCCGCTGCAAATGCGAAAACGTTTGGATTTAAAAGAAGAGCGCGTTGAAGAGGGCCGGCTTTTGGTGGCGCAGTTTAATTGCAACGGCTGCCACACCTTTGACGGAAAAAACGGCACGCTTCGGGAACTCACCGAAGATCCGGGCGCGGCGCCGCCCGTTTTGGACGGGGAAGGGGCCAAGGTGCAGGAGAAGTGGCTGCACGAATTCCTGCGGCAGCCGACGGTGATCCGTCCTTGGTTAACTTACCGCATGCCTACGTTTGGATTGAATGAAAAAGACACCCAGGCTTTGGTGGAATATTTTGCCAATCTTTCTCATGAAGAGGCTTCCTATAAGGGTCACCCCGTTCCTGAGACAACCCCCGAAAAACTGGCGGCCGGCCAGACCATTTTCAACCAATTCCAATGCGTCAAATGCCACCAGCTGGACGCTTCATCGGCCGCGATGGGCGCCTCTTTCCTGGCGCCGGACCTGTCTTTAACCAAAAAGCGGCTGAAGCCCAACTGGGTCAAAGCCTGGATTCAAAACCCCGAAGCGCTTCAAGCGGGCACCATGATGCCATCCTTTTTCGTCGACGGCCAGACACCCCTCACGGAAATCCTCGGAGGAGATGCCCAGGCGCAAATCGAAGCCATACGGGACTATCTCTACCACGAAAATGGTGTTGCGAAAGCCTAAGGTTCGCTGTAAAATTCACTTATAAGCATCCACAAGGAGAAGAAATCAATGCGACCCAAATCTTTATTTTCAGCTGCTTTGTTTTCCCTTTTAATGACATTTGCGATAGGTTCCGCCCAGGCCGCCGTAACCGGTAAAGCCCTTTTTGAAGGGGCTGCCCCCGCCGCCGAGAAGATCAAGGTGGACGCTGACCCCAAGTGCAAAATGATGCATCCGGCGGGTCTGGAAGCCAGCTCCGTTATTGTTAATTCCAACGGCACCTTGAAAAATGTATTTGTGTATGTCAAGGAGGGCGCGCAGGGCAAATTCGAAACTCCCAAAGAATCCGTGGTATTTGATCAGGTGGGTTGTGAATACAAGCCAAAGGTGTTTGGCATTCAGGTCAACCAAACGCTTGAGATTTTAAATAGCGACGATACGCTCCACAATGTGCACTCGCTTCCCACGCAAAGCCAGGGTTTTAACCTGGGCATGCCCATTAAAGGCATGAAACTCAAAAAATCCTTCTCCAAACCGGAAGTCATGGTCAAAATCAAATGCGAGGTCCATCCCTGGATGGCCGCCTATGCCGGCGTCCTGGATCATCCCTTTTACTCGGTGACGGATGACGAAGGAAAGTTTGAGATTAAAAATCTTCCCCCGGGCAATTATGTTCTCGAAGCCTGGCATGAAAAATACGGCGCTCAAACGCAAAACATGACAGTGGCTGAAGGGGAGCAGGAGACCTCGTTCACGTTTAAGCCTTGAGATCTCTGCATCTTTATTCCCGATTGGTCGCCGCGGCGACTTTTGTCCTCATCATAGCCGGGGGCCTTGTCACCAGCACCGGCTCGGGACTTTCCGTTCCCGACTGGCCGCTTTCTTACGGCAAGTTTTTCCCACCGATGATCGGCGGAATTCGTTTTGAACACACGCACCGCGTGATCGCCGCCGGCGTCGGTCTTTTGACCCTTTTCCTGCTTTTTTATCTTTTGAGGGCCGAAAAGCGGTCTTGGGTGAAATGGCTGGGGGGCCTTGCCGTGGCAGCGGTGCTCGTTCAGGCTATTCTTGGCGCGTTGACCGTCAAATACCTGCTTCCGATGCCCATTTCGGTCTTACACGCCTGCCTGGCTCAAAGTTTTTTTAGCCTGATCGCCGCCATCGCGCTTTTTACTTCTCCCGAATGGCTGACTACCGAAAGGATTTCTGTTGAAGACGCTCCCAAACTCAAAAGATTGGCCGTTCTAACCGTTGGTTTTATTTTTATTCAATTAATCCTCGGGGCCCTCGTCCGGCATTCGGGAAATATGAAAGCGGTCAGCGCCCATATCGTGGTCGGATTTTTAGTGGTCCTGCACGCGCTGCTTCTAAACGGCCGCATTTCTCAAGCGGATGGGATTCGTGAAAAATTGACAGGACATTCGCTTTTTCTGGGCAGTTTGGCGCTCGCGCAGATTTTTATGGGGCTGGGTTCATTTATCTACACCCATCGCTTGGAGCCTTCCGAGGTTCCGAGGCTCGCGGAAGTCCTTTTTACCACCGGCCATCAATCAACGGGAGCCCTGATTTTGGTCACATGCGTTCTTCTGACACTACGATTATTCCGGCTTACTGCCCATGACTAAATACCTCGAACTCACTAAAGTTCGCCTGACCGTCACCGTAGCGATCACCACACTCGTGGGTTACCTGATGGGGCATCCGGCGCTTACCCCGCAACTCTTGGCGGTTATGAGCGGCGCTTTGCTTTTGGGGGGAGGAGCCAATACCCTCAATCAAGTTCTGGAAAAAGACGTTGATGCGCGGATGAGCCGCACTAAAAATAGGCCATTGCCCAGCGGCCGCCTAGGATCGCTCGAGGCCGCTTTTTTTGGATTGACGCTGATCGTGGGTGGGTTGTTCATCTTATTTTTCGGGGTAAACACGCTGACCATGGCATTGGGCGGACTAACCGTCTGCGCTTATCTTTTTGTCTACACCCCTTTGAAACGCAAAACCGCTCTCAACACTTTCGTGGGAGCCATTCCGGGAGCGATCCCCATCGTGATGGGATGGACCGCCGCCGGACAAGCCCTTAATGAACGCGCTTTGGCGTTATTTGGCATTCTCTATTTTTGGCAGCTGCCTCATTTTTTAGCGATAGCCCGGCTTTATAAAGAGGATTACACCGCCAGCGGGCTCAAAATGATGGCGACTCAAGATGCCGATGGCCAGCGCGCGGCGTGGATGATCGCGCTT
Organism: Candidatus Omnitrophota bacterium; assembly: GCA_016206805.1. GTDB lineage: Bacteria > Omnitrophota > Gorgyraeia > 2-02-FULL-51-18 > 2-02-FULL-51-18 > JACQQX01. The sequence continues at coordinate 14,541 of JACQQX010000031.1, read as the reverse complement.
TACTCGGCCCTTTTTGTGCCGATCAGCGTCTCTCCGTCTCTGGTCGGCCTGACAGGGGATCTTTATTTCGCGGGGGCGTTGTTGGCCGGTACCGGATTTCTGGCGTTTACGATTTATCTGTTTATCACAAAGCTAGCCCAGCCCAAAATGCTGGTGCCGGCGTCCATTTTGTATCTGCTCTGTTTATTGATTTTTATGGTGGCGGATGCCCGAACGCTTCCCGGCGCCTCAACAGCGCTGCCGCGATACGGACAAGTTCAGAAATTTGATCTGGTCGATCAAAATAGCCGAACCACGACTTCCGATGAACTCAAAGGTAAACCATGGGTGGGCAGCTTCATGTTCACGCGATGCGCCGGACAATGCCCATTGATGAATGTGAAAATCTCAGGCCTTCAGAAGAAGCTTCCGCCGTCCGTGAAACTTATTTCTTTCAGCGTGGACCCGGAATACGATTCTCCGGCCGTCCTCAAAAACTACTCCCAAAATTATAATCCAGAACCCAACCGGTGGCTGTTTCTCACCGGCCAGAAACCAATAATTGACGAAGTCCTCAAAAGTTTTTATGTGAACACAAGCGACGATCCCGGGATGCACAGCCTTCGATTGGCCCTGGTGGATCAGACTTTACAAATCCGCGGTTATTACGACTCTTCGGATCCGGAAGCCATGCAAAAGCTGGCGAGAGATGCCCAAAAACTCTAAAAGTTCTCAAACGGTATTGTGGTGGATCGGATGGATTGTCCTGACCATCGCTTCGTTTTTTGTATCCTGCGCGTTCTGGACCAATTTTATCGCCCAGCATGTGGGGCCCATGCAGCAAAAAGACGTTCCCATTCTTTGGGTGACGGCGGTATTCGGCAGCTGGATTGTGCTTTTAATTCCGCTGATTATCGTCATGTACGCGAAAGTCGATAAAGCTTACGAGGATTCGCGCATGGCGCGGGAAGCGGCCGAACTTGAAAAGGCGCGCCACTTGTTTCCGATCCGAAGCGTTCTGGTTGATCCAAAGGATCGGCTTTTGGAGTCACGCTGGCGGGACACCCTTAAATCCTTGCCTGAAACGATGAAAAAAGGACACCTGGTTCATCTAGTTTTACGCGACGGTCGATGGATCGAAAACGTATTTATTCACGATAAAAAAGAAATTCTCGGCATTTACAATGCCGGCTCGATGGATTTTAAAAGCCAGGACATTGCCGGCGTGGAACCGGCGGATTTGAGCCATCTTCCAAAAAATTTCAATACAGAAAATTGGCTCCGGCTGGACGGAGTGTTATAATAAAAAAATGTCGAGTATCGAATCCTCGCACAAAGCCCAAGAAATAGCCAAAGCGCGGGCCGCAAAGCCTCCGCGCAAGAAAACACCGCCGAAACTGGCTGTCATTGACCAAAACGGCTGCACCGGCTGCGAAGCCTGCATCGTATTTTGCCCCGTGGACTGCATTGAAATCGTGCCCGGCGCGGAATTCACTCAGGTCAAACAGGTGGTGGAAGTGGATTTGGCGCGGTGCATTGGCTGCGCGCTATGCGCCAAGCATTGCCCGTGGGATACCATTGAAATGCTGGCACATGATCAAGGGGTCAAGCGCGCGCCGGAGGTGACTCTTATAAGTGTTTGCGGCCAACCGACCTCGCCTCTATAAAATCAACGACCCGGCGTTCGGGATGCGTTTTGTGAAAATGATTGATCTCGGGAATCCCGGCGGGACTGGTGACATTGATTTCCGTTAGAAACTTTCCGATCACATCCAGCCCCGCCAGTATCAAGCCATTTTCCGCCAGAGACGGCCGCATCGCTTCCACTATTTCCTGATCGCGCTTGGTTATAGCGGCGTCGTGCATCGTCGCGCCGACGCTGAGATTGGCCCGAAAATCCTCGCGGGAAGGCTTCCGCATAAAAGCGCCTAAAATCTCGCCGCTCAGAAGAAACAGCCGCTTATCGCCATAGGTATCCGCCGATACAAAACGCTGGAGCATGACTTTCCTCAATCCCGAATCGGTGGCGGTTTCAAAAAGCGAAGGGAAATTGCGGTCGGCAAAAGTGGTGAAAAAAATTCCTTTTCCGCCTTTATTGTCCAGCGGCTTCACTACGATGGGAACTCCAAGATCCTTCATGAACTGGCGCGCCTCCCAATAGCCGGCCGTTACCAGGGTTTCCGGGATAAAGCGCTCAAAACCGAGGATAAAGAGCTTTTCATTGGCTGCCAGAATGCCGCCGGGATCATTGATAAAAAGCTTGTCTTTGAGGAGGGCCAAAAGCTGGAGCGCGTGCCGGTAGCGGTCGTCAAAAGGGGGTTCTTTGCGGATAATAATGGCCTGAAAATCGGCCAAAGCGGCCGGACGGGGCGGGCGAGGGGAGGGGAGGTACCCCTTTCGGGTATCTAACCGAGCCTGCCTTAAATAGGCCTGGGGGCCTCCAGAAGCCCAAAAAAGGTCCTTATCCTCAAAGTAAAAGACCTCATGCCCCCTCCTTTGGAGCTCAACCATGATCCAAAAAGAACTGTCTTCATTGACTTTTATCGTGTGAGTGGGATAAAGTAAAAAAGCAATGCGCATGATGACCCAGCCTCCAAAAGAAAGACATTATAACACGCCTCGCCTCACCCTTGAAACCCTGGAAGAGACCTTTCTGGATGGATGCAAAAAAGACACCGATCTCCAAGTCGGCGTCGAATGGGAAAAAGTGGGTATCTATCAAGAATCCGGAAAAGCCATCGCCTATTTCGGGGAGAGGGGGGTGTTGGCGATTTTTCAGGCCCTTTCGCGGCAATTTGGCTGGGAACCGGTGGAATCGGGGGGCCATGTCATCGCGCTTAAAAAAAAGGCCGGCTCCATCACGCTGGAACCGGGCGGCCAAATCGAGCTTTCCGGCTGGAAGGCTAGAAATCTGGATGAAAACGCCGCCGAACTGCGCCGGCATCTTAAAGAACTCAAAATGGTTTCAGAGCCCCTGGGAATCACCTGGCTGGGGCTCGGAGCGCAGCCTTTCAGCACCGACAAGGATATCGAATGGGTTCCCAAAGCCCGCTATCAAATCATGCGCGAAAACCTGAAGCGCAAAGGACGATTAACCACGTCCATGATGAAAGAAACGGCATCGGTTCAAATCTCGGTGGATTACACCGACGAATCCGACGCGATGGAAAAACTAAGGCTGGCCTTCGGCTTGGCGCCGGTTCTGTCGGGTCTCTTTGCCAATTCACCGGTGCGCCGCGGGCATCTTGGCCGCTACCGCTCTCGACGATTGCATATTTGGCATCACACGGATCCTTCGCGGACAGGAATTCCCGCTCAGTTTTTAAGAGAAGGCGGCGCCTTTAAAGATTACGTCGAATTGGCCCTTGGCGTTCCGATGCTTTTTATTATCCGCGGCAATGAGTGGATAGCCGTCCGCAATCGCACCTTTAAACAATTTATGGAAAAGGGTTTTGAAGGCTGGCAGGCTACTGAAGCGGACTGGGAACTGCATTTGACAACCATTTTCACGGAGGCGCGTCTCAAGAAATATATTGAGATCCGCTGCCTGGATTGCCAGAAAACGGAGTTGGGATTGGCGGCGGTAGCGCTACTGAAGGGGATTTTTTATGACAAGAGCGCCCGGAAAGCCGCTTGGCATCTCGTCGCACATCTCAGCGCCAAAGAACGGCAAAAGCTTTCGGAGGAAGCGGCGCTCTTGGGAATTCAGGCTCATGCGGGAGATCGCCGGGTTTTAGACTTGGCATTGGAATTAGTTCATCTAGCCGAAAAGGGCCTGGGGAAAGAGGCGCCCTATCTCGATCCGATCAAAGAACTATTGGCGCTTAAAAAATCCCCCGCGGATCTCCTCATCCAATGCCTCAGCCGGCGCCGCGCCCCCAAAGACCGCCTAAAAGGCATCCTCTGCTGCGCCGCGATTTAAGTTCTTAGTTTTTGTTCAGTTTCACCTACTTATGAATTCATCTGTCATCTCGAGGAGCGATAGCGACGAGAGATCTTTCTTTTGCTTGTAAGAGAAGGATTTCTCGCTTCGCTCGAAATGACATACCTAGGCATGACGGAGGCAAAGGATACTTGGCTTTGCCCCTGGGTTTGGTTTGCTCATCTGGCGGCGTTGACAACGGCGTGGGCATGGTCTGGCGCACGCAGTGCGCCAGCCACGCGCGTTGTCATCGAATGCGATTCCCGCGCAGGGGGAATCGCATGTCCGCTAGATGAGCAAACCAAACCCAGGGGCAGAGTGGGCTGCTTATAGATAAGTAATATAACTTAACTTCGGAGTTTGTAGCCCCGTCTAAAAAGAGTTTCTACGGCGAGGAAGAGGAAGATGGCTAGAGTGGCGGCCAGAATCATGCTGAAGGCGATGTTGGTGTCGGAGACGCCTATCATGCCGTAGCGTAAACCATTGACCAGGTAAAAAATAGGATTCAGCTTTGTGACGATGCGCAGTGGCGCGGGAACCATATCGAGTGTGTGAAAAACGCCGCCAAAATAAATCAACGGCGTGATCACAAAAGTGCTCCAAACCGAAAGCTTTTCAAATCCTTCCGCCCACAACCCCACCAGCAGCCCAAGGCATGAAAAAATCACCGTCACCACAACGAAGAAATAAAGAACGATCCAGGGATTATAAAAACTAAACTGGGTGAAGCCTAGCGACACCGCGTAAACCCCTGTTCCCACCAGCAAGCCGCGCACGACACCCCCCGCCAAAAGCCCCAAGACCATTTCAAAGTAGGAGAGAGGGGAGAGTAGAAGCTCCTGAATCATATTGTGCCAGCGGGACATGAAAAGAGAGGAGGAGGTATTCGCGTAGGGGCTTTCAATCAGGTGCATCATCACCAGTCCCGGCACCAGAAACTGCAGATAACTGACTCCCGCCACTTCCAAACGCAAGTTGCGGCCGATGGAAAAACCGAACACAAAAATAAAAAGCGCCGAAGAAATGAGCGGTGGAATCAGGGTTTGCGAGAAAACCACAAAAAACCGCAGAATCTCCCGACGAACCAGCGTTTTCAAGCCAATCCAGTTTTTGATCACTTCAACTCTCTTCGCCCGCGCCTTTGGTCAATTCCAAATACTTTTGCTCCAGCGTCTGATTGCCCAAAAGCGTCGCCTTATCGCCCTGATGAATGATTTTCCCGCGATGGATGATCGTGACTTTATTCGCCAAGCGCTCCGCTTCTTCCATGTAATGCGTCGTGAGAAAAATGGTTTTGCCCTTGCGGTTTAAATCCGTCAGGAAGTCCCAGATACGGTATTTGAGCTCCAGATCCGCGCCCGCGGTTGGCTCGTCCAGAATCAAGATCTTAGGGTCATGCACCAGCGCCCGGCATAAAAGCAGCCGCCGTTTCATGCCGCCGGAAAGTTTTCGGAAATCAATATTGCGCTTTTCACCCAGACGAAAATACCGCAAGAGCTCCTGGGCGCGATGGGAAGCCTCGGCGGGCGCGACGCCAAAATAACCCGCCTGATAAACCAGGAGCTTGTGAATCGAAAGGAAGGGGTCGAAATTAAACTCCTGAGGACACAAACCAATCAAGGGCCGGGTCCTTCGGTAATCGGCGACCACATCCATTCCGAACACCCGGACGGATCCGCTTTGGAAATTGGATAGCCCCGTGATGGCATTGATGGTGGTTGTCTTGCCGGCGCCGTTGGGACCCAGGAAAGCCACAAAGTCGCCCTCGGCAACCGCCAAGTCAATCCCATCAACGGCTTTTAAAGCGCCGTAAGACTTCACTAAACCCTGAATGGTGATCGCGTCGGCAGTCATAAGCGCATTTATTATATGCTATAATGCGTGCCATGCCAAAGCCGAAAGCCTCTAAAATCAAAGCGGTTTTATTTGATTTGGGGAATGTGCTTTTTTATTTTGATTTTGCGCCGGCTTTTCAACGCCTGGCCAAGCGATCGGATTTGAACGTTCGTGAAATTGAGGATTTTTTTATCCAATCGGGCCTGGAAGCGCTTTACGACAGCGGGAAAATTTCCTCCATCCAGTTTTATCAAAACGTTCGGAAAGCGCTGAGGCTACAGGTGAACTACGCGGCGTTCAAAAAAATCTGGAATGGAATTTTTAAGCCGAATCTTCCAATACTGCGGCTGCTTAAGAAACTTCAAAAAAAACACCGATTGGTTCTAATATCCAATACCAACTCCATGCATATCGATCACCTCCGCCGGCATTATCCTCACGCGTTTAGCGCCTTTCAAACGCTGATTTTTTCGTATCGGGCGAAACGCCGGAAACCCGATAAGTTCATTTATCAAAAAGCTATCCGCGCTTGCCGCGCCAATCCGGAACACATTTTTTATATCGATGATCGGCCGGATTTGACGGCCGCCGCTTCGTCACTGGGACTGGAAACATTCACTTATCACAACAACACTCGGGCGCTACTGAAACAAATGAAAGCGCTCGCCATCCTATGAAACTTTTAGACACCGCCGTCCAGGCCGCCGAAAAAGCCGGAGCCTTGCTTTTATCCTCTTACGGCCGATTAAAAAATAGCCAGATCCGGGTGAAAACCAAAAACGACTTTGTGACGGAACTCGACAAAGCGTCGGAGGAGCTGATTATCCGGACGATTCGAAAATCATTTCCCTCCTCCGCTTTTCAAGCGGAAGAAAGCGGCAACACCGCCGGAGGGGATTTGCTTTGGATTATCGATCCGCTCGACGGCACGGCCAATTATATCCATCAATTCCCGCTGTTCGCCGTTTCCATCGCCGTGATGGAAAAAGGGGTGTTGAACGCCGGCGTTATCTACGACCCTTTGCGCAAAGAGCTCTTCACGGCCGAGAAGGGCAAAGGAGCCCGCTTGAATCGAAAAACCATACGGGTTTCGCCGGTAGCCCGAATGGCTGACGCGATGATGGCGACCGGCATTCCTTTTCGCGCCCGAAACCGATTCAAAGAGTATTTTGCGTCCCTGGAAACCATCGCGATGAATACGGCGGGGATGCGGCGGGGCGGATCGGCGGCCCTAGACTTGGCGTATCTGGCCTCCGGTCGGTTTGACGGTTTCTGGGAGATCAATTTGTCTATTTGGGACATCGCCGCGGGCGATCTTTTGGTCCGGGAAGCCGGGGGAGAGGTCACCGATCTATGGGGAAGGGATAACCACCTGAAAAGCGGGGATGTGCTGGCCACCAACGGGCGCATTCACCCGCAAATCCGGGCCATCACCTCAAAAATGTTCACCTCCAAGCCCCTTGTCTCCGGAACCAAAAAAGAGTAGGATGATTTTCATGCCCTACATCAATTTAAAAGTCGCCGGCAGGCTGACGCGGTCGCAAAAAGAAACCATCGCCAAGGAATTCGCTGAAACCTTGGAACGCGTCGCCTCCAAACCCAAAAACGCCACGTACCTGGTCATCGACGAGGTCGACCGGGAAAATTGGGCCATCGGCGAGAAATTACTGGGATAACTTTTCAACATGCCCATTGAAAAACAGCTCTCTGTTTTCATGGAAAATAAACCCGGGCGCCTCTCGCGCATTTGCGCGGCTCTGGCGGAGGCGGAAATCAATATCTTTGCCATGTCCGTGCATGACACGGTTGATCACGCCATCGTTCGCCTGATTGTCGATTCCCCAAACAAAGCGCTGGTCATTCTGGAAGAGGAGGAAGTTTACACCATCATTCAGGATGTCGTGGTTCTGGAAATTGACAATAAGCCCGGCACGATCGCGATGATCGCCAAAAAGCTTTTCCGCGCGGACATCAACATCGAATACGCCTATTGCACGGCCACCAAAAATCAAGAATTCGGCTGTTTTGTGATTAAAACGCAAGACGCCGAACAAACGCTTGATATCCTCGAAGAATAAAATCCGATTCCTCATTCGTTTTAACATTCTCATCGGCCTTCTGGCTTTTTCCTCATTATCCCATGCGGCTCAAAATGACCGGCAGGCGGCCGTTGTCAAAGAAGTCCTGGAAGGCTCTCGGGTGCGCCTGGCGGGCGGACAAACGCTAAGCTATGCCGGCATCCAAGCGCCGCCGATGCAAAGCATGATTCCGCTCGTTCGGGAGTATGGTCAGGCGTCTTTTTCCTTTAATAAAGCGCTTGTTGAAGGAAAAACAATCCAGGTGGAGTGGGGCGCGCAAATCCGTGATGAACGAAACAATTTGCTGGGTTACGTCTTTTTGGATGATGGAACCTTTGTCAACGAGGCGCTTTTAAAAGCCGGTCACGCCAAACGGCGCGTCGAGCCGCCCAATATCCGTTATGCCGAGCGCTTCCGGCAGGTGGAATTGGAGGCCCGCCGCCAAAAACAGGGCCTTTGGCGGGAGGAGCCGGACAATCCTTATCTTAAAAGCGAATTTATAGGCGAAAAAAGCACCAAAGTCTACTATTATCCGACCTCGCCGGAGCTGGAAGGCATCCCGGAAGCGCATTTGGCGCATTTTAGAACCCGCATGGACGCCATCGCGGCCGGTTTTAAGCCCTGCGCCACTTGCCGCGATGAGAATCCATCGGATGATTATTGACAAAACCTGACCAACATGGTAGCGTTAATAGTGAAATTCGATGAAATCAATATGTTTTAAGCAAACGATCCACTCGAAAAAAGCCATGAGCCTGAAGCCCATGGCTTTTTATTTTATTAAAGAAGGAGAAATAGCGAATGCCTAAAGGAATCGTGAAGTGGTTCAGCAATCAAAAGGGCTACGGTTTCATCACGCCGGATGGCGGCGGCAAAGATGTGTTTGTGCATCATAGCGCCATTCAAGGCGAGGGCTATAAGACTCTGGACGAAGGACAAGCTGTTGAGTTTGAAATCACCCAAGGGCCCAAGGGTGAGCAAGCCGCGAACGTTCATAAAAGCTAGCGAACCTCACCGTAAGAGCACGGCTCAATAAAGGGCCGTGTTCTTATAACAAGGATAAAAAATTGACCCCATATTCCGCGTCGGATCGCAGAGAATTTTTTCGAATCCCTTATAAAACATCTTTCAAATTTAAAAACTTCGATTCCGGCAGCCCGAATCGCGCCGGCAGCTCTTCAAAAGCTTTTTCCCAAAATATCAGCCAAACCGGGATTCTTTTCCAAACCGAAACCACGCCGCCCAGCCTCTCCAGCATTGTCTGGCTATCGCTGGACATTCGCACCCTGAGCATTTGTAAGGAAATCGAGCAGCGCGCCCTGATTTGCAAAGACGGCATTCTAGGCCGGGTTGTCCGGGTTGAAGAAAACCCGACTCATCGCGATGCCTACGACGTAGGGGTATGTTTTTTAACCCAGGATCAATCCGCTTCAGCCGAAGCGCAGTCCGCCATCAACGAACTCTCCAAATAACCCAGAACCACCAAGGGCTGTCGGGCTCGATAGTCTCACACTCTTAATGTCTCATAATGTATCTTATGTTAAGTATTATAGAGGGGAAAGCTACCGGTTATAGCTTTCTACGGCCATCTGTGAGCTGCCGCCGCTGGTAATTCCATTCAATGAAAACGCGGGCGTTGTGGTGGGATAAATAATTGTCAGAGCGCTTTGGGAAAAACCGCTGGAGTTGCCGACAAAATTGCCGCGGGCAATAATGGCGCCATAGGTAACCATGATGTTATGATGATTGCCGGTGATGGTAAAGTCATTTCCGGAATAAATAAGTCCTGTAACCGTTAAATCAGCCGCGTTGGCCCCGATCCCGCTGATGGTAATCGCGCCCTGAGTAACGATGGCCGGCAGATTGGCCGGCGCCACAATCGTCGTCGCGCCGCGACTGATGCTTAAGTTTCCATTGACAATCAACGCCGCCGTCGAAGTCTGGTCTGAAGTAATGCTAACATTGCCGTTGACGTAAATGACGCCGCCCGCCGGTGAAGGCATGGCGTTAGAGCTGTTATAAGTGACATCCCCATTTACGTACGTCCCTCCCCCGTTCTGAGCCAAGTTTTGATAATAAGCAAAGTCAACCGTCGGATAAGACGCCAGGGACGCGTTGGAGGTGGCCGTGCCCATCGTGATCAGCCCGGAACCGGTGACTGTTATCGTTCCGCCGGCATTCACGTTTCCAGGAGACGTCAAACTAATGACCGAGGTGGTGGCATTGGCATCCAAAGTCATATTGCCTTCCGAATAGATACTGCCGGTGGCCGTCACCATGTTAAAGGCGGCCAGGTAAAAGTCAACATTGCTTCCGGCAAGACTGTAATCCATGATATCAGCGGACGGAGGCGTGACTTCAGCGCTGGAAGTTACCGTCACCCCCTGAACGGTTCCGGTGGCGACAACCAATGTCCGTCCCGAGGACGTCGAAGCGGTCGCCGTATAACCGCCAAAACCGGAAATGCTGCCATTCCATGTGGAGCTAGTGACAAAATTGCCGGCCAATGACGCGAAGGCGATCGCAAGACCTGAATCGGCCAGATGCTTGGCTTGGGTGGCCAAACGCAGTCTCTTAACCGCGTAAACGCCCTGATCCGCCATGAGATACATCGCCTCTCCGGTCAAAATCATCAGGAGCATGGCAATCATCGTCGATAAAAATACAGTCCCTTTTGAATTATTCATCACTTCCCTACCTTCCGGTATTCATGGCTTTAACCTCACTCGTGGATGAGAAATTGAACGTCCGGTCCTGCTGACTTCCGGAAGCGCTGAGCTTGATTTCCAATCCTCGCGTGGGCTGCGCGCCGTCAATTAAAACTTTAAAAATACCGTAATCGGGACCCCTGGTGTAATACCCGCTCAACTCCACGATCGCGGTTTGGCCGGGCCAGGTGATTTTGACATCATCCAGCGTTGGAAACAAAGTATAAGGCGCCGCCGCCTGCAAGGTTGCCTGAAATTGGACATAGCGTTGATTGGCGACACCCGAAAGAGAGGCGGGTGAAATCAAAGAACCCACTATCGCGCTCCAAGCCGTTGCGCCGGACATATCGGCGTTGGCGGAGGCCCGCACTCGCATGGTAATCGTGGCGCCCGTCGGCAAGCTGGAAGACCAGGAGATTTGATTAAAAACAGGGGCCGTCATTTTGGTGTCGTACACCTGAGAGGTCGCCGTACCGCTATCCTGCCAGGTCGCCAATTCCGTCACGGCACAGGTTGCGGTGTTCGTGGCATAGCCGGGCAAGAGATCCCAACCCGTCACGGTTGCCGCGTGATTCCCATCCACGCGATAGGATTGAGTGGTGGGCGGCGATGTGGTCCACACGCTAGCGCTTCCCGAGCTCACGTAAGCGCTGGCCACATAATCCACGGCCGAAGGGGCGGTTACCGTATAAATAAACCAATTGGTCCAAACATGGTAACCAGCCGGAATGGTTACGCTGCTATTGGCTCCGGGACTGGCTGTTGAGCCTTCCGGATCCGTATCGCCGGCCAACACCGGAGCGTTATCAAAATAAAGCAGCACTAAAGAAGCGGCGTCCGCTCCGGCCGCGCGGGGGCCGAAAGTAGCGGCATCTATCGTAAGCGCCGCGTCGGTTGCCGCCGTAAATTTAAGGCGCATCATCTGCCCCGATCGCATAATAAAAGCTCCGGCAATCACGGTGCGCACGGTTTGCCCTACCGCCGAAGGGTCGTTCATCACCCCAATCTCCCCCGTTTGAGCGCCAGCCGTCCATGAAGGCGACAAGCCCTGCGTCTGGCGGCTGGAAAGCGTGACATAAGGATTGGTGCCGGTCGTCAGCGCGTTGGAATAAGTCATATTGGAAAAATTGGATTCCAGCCACTGGTCATAATTGGTTTCAAAAGTCATGTAATGGCCCACCGCTGAAGCCGGAAAATGGACCTGATAATTCCCGCCCCAGGAAGCGCCGTAGGAAGACATGTCCTGGGCTGTCCCGGAAGCGCCCGAACTGGCATAGAGCGGCAAAAGCGCTTCGGCCTCTTGGGGCCCGCCGCTCGGGTTCAAGGTAATGGAATCCATGCCGATGCCGTAGCCGCTGGAAGAAGTGTTTTTTCCGGTGACTTCAAATCGAACCTGATGATTCCCGGCCGTCAGACGCGCGCTGCCAAAGCTCGTGCTTCCGCTTCTGGAGACACTGGAAGCGTATCCGTCAAAAGTGGCCGTCTGAGGCGTGATTTCCAAAGTCGTCGTGTTGCTGGACAATAAAATCATCGTTGTCGCGTTGGCATCGGATCCGTTGGCCACCAGATCCTCCAATTGCACCTGACGCGCCGCGGAGCTGGCATTGTAGGAATTAAAAATACTTCTGCGCAGTTGAGACAAACCGTTCTCAGTATAAATATGGTAAATGATCGTTTGGTCCCAGGAAATGGCGCCGCCGGAAAATGTCAGATAACCGTTGGCGTCCGTTGTGCCGCGCGGAAGACTGACAGCCGAATAAGTGGCCGAATTTTGAGGGTAAAATAAAATCCCGTTTGAATCCGAAAGCCTCACATCATTTTTGATGCGCTCCATGGCCTTTTCCACGTCCAGCCGCAGGTTAAACTGCGTATTTTCTTCGCGCCACACTTTTGAGCTGTAATACCAGGTGCTCACAACCGACCCCAGGAATATAGTCCCCACCGTCAAAGCGATGAACGCTTCGATAATCGCGAAACCGGAGTGTTTTTTAATGCGCTTCATCGTCTACCCGCCGTTATAAATCACGTTTTGAATCTGGGAAGCGGCGCCCTGAACCCCTTGCATGGTGTATTGGACGGACACCGCCACCAACGTAAGGTTGGCATTGCCGCTATAGCTGGTGGTTACGGTGGTTGAACGGCTATAGAGGCCATTGGCGTCGGGATTCCCTTCACCGTCAATAAGGACCGCTGATTCAGCGGCAGACCCCAGAGAGTTGTAATCCATGCTTTTTAGCCTCTCCATATGGTTTTTGGCAAGATTGTAAGCGGTGTATATGTGCTCGGCTCTCTTGCCGGCCTGCATGGACTGAATCAAAACACTCAAAAGCGATGCCATCCCTATCAAAAAGATAAAGACAGCGATCATCACCTCAATTAAAGTGGCGCCTCTTTGGCTTCTTATCATTTTAATCAATTTTAATTAATTCTTACTATCCTTTACTAGAAGTATACCATAAAATGGGGTAAAGAAAAACCCCCTCCCAGGGGTTAACCTAGAAGGGGGCTTTTTATACGACTAACTTTAGAAAACCACCTTCACTTCTGAGACGAACTCAGAGGCCGTGGAATCGTTCGCGCTGTCATACGAACTCCCTGGAATAAACCAGTTGGCCATGAACGTAAAGGTCACATCTTCGGTATAGCTATAAATAGCCGACAAGTCCACTTCATCACCGATGTGATCCGACAGGGATCCGGTGTTAGGATCTGTCGTGGTGGTATGCATGTCCTCGTCGCTCCAGAAGTGCCAGAAGGCGCCCGTGAGCTTCAAGTCATCCATCGGATTCAATGAACCATAGAGGGACACGTGGTTCTGGTTCTGTCCGGCTACCTGGTCATTGGTCTGAGCGGTTGAATAATACACTTCCTTGTAATCATGGTACCAGCCATAGATCGGTCCGCGGAAGGAGCCGTTCCATGAGCTGTAGTCGCCTGTCCCGCTGGAAAGATCATTTTCACCGGACAAGGAAACAAATTGAATGCCGCCCACTGGTTTCCATGGGCCTTCAAAGCGGTATTCTCCGAAAATATCCAAACCCCATGCCGTGCGATCGCGATTGGGGGTTGACGCGGAAACGGAATAATCCCCGCCTTGATAAGCGATTTCAGCGCCCAGGGTCATTTGGGAGATCGGGTCAAACTGACCGCGAACACCAAAAGTATGGGTTATCTGTGACCTCGTGCCGACCGCGCCCGAAATGTTGCCCGCGCTGCGATCGAAATCACCTGTGTAATACAAATCCGCCACGGCGTTGTATTCGGCGAATTTGTAGGTCGTGTAGGCGACGTAAAGATCGCGATCATCTTCCGGGCCGTGGTTGTTTTCAGTGATCTTGGAATAAACAAAATCCACTGTCCAAGGGCTGAAATCCAGAGTCGCGCGCAGCGCGTCAAAAGACTGCACTTGGGTGAACTCGTCCGCCTGAATTGCCGTGGTGGGATCCTGAGGATTCCAGCCAACGATGAAACCGCGGCCGAAAAGCAGGTCCTGACGACCGATGGTCAGAGTTAAAGGAGCGTAGAAAATCTCCTTCATCTGCGCGTAGGCCAGGTCGAGGATAACGTCAAATTCCTCGCCAGTGTTTTCAGCGCCCGTTTGGGCCGTGCCGGCTGTGCCATACGTATCGGCATTCCAGTCACGTTGATTGATCAAGTTCACGACTGTCGACACGCCATCGGTGAGATCCGCGGCAATACCCAACTGCGTGATGCTCATGATGAACTCATCGCCATCCGAACGGTGAAGCAGGGTTCCGCTGGCGGGAAATGCTCCGGCGGCAGGATCGGCAGCCACGTCATTGCCGCTGGCCAAGTCATAATTGCCGCGGGCAATGGCGTAAACATCCAGCGATCCATTGATCTTAACGTTTTGTGTCTCGGCAAAGGCCGGGGCCGCAAAGCCCAGAGCCAGCGCGAGAACAAACAACGCTTTTAAGTGTTTCATCAGTTCTCCTATTAGTAAGGCTTATTTTCGAATTAACAACAGCTTTTAGTGCTTTTAGGGGCCGGCTTATCG
>JACQQX010000030.1 GCA_016206805.1 Candidatus Omnitrophota bacterium | reverse complement strand
GTTGTTGACAATTGACACACGCCGCGTGTTTTGATAGCCTTCTCTTATGCCTCATCCATTAAGACTTGAGTTTCCCGGAGCTTTCTATCATGTTTATTCCCGCGACAATGAAAGAAGGGATATATTTCGTTCAAGCGATGACTACGAGCTATTTTTTTAGGTATTCTGAAAATCCGGGGGCACGGCCACCGCCAGAGACTTAAATCTTTAAAACCGCTATAATGGCATTAATGAGGAATTAATGCTTCCAATCCGCCGACTAAATCACGCCGTTCTTTTCGTCTCCGACCTGGAGCGATCCATTGCTTTTTACCGGGACATTTTTGGATTTAGAGTTATTGCCAGGGAAGGCCAAATGGCTTTTCTCCGAGCGGAGAAATCTGAAAACCACCATGATTTGGGATTATTGGAGATAGGTGCCAAAGCGCCGAGACCTCCGCGGGGAAGTACGGGTCTTTACCACCTGGCCTGGGAGCTGTCCGATATCAAAGAGCTTGCGGTGGCGCGTGAGGTGCTGACGAAAGCAAAGGCGTTTACAGGCGAAAGCGATCATGAGCGACCAAGTCCGTCTATGGCGCTGATCCCGACGGCAATGAGTTTGAGCTCATGGTGTTGCTTCCGAAAGCGGAATGGGGGCGTTATGAATCCGCCGCTCCCGTTATGCCATTGGATTGGAAGAAAGAGCTCCGGTGAGTCCCAAAGAGGTTATCCAAAACAAGTCAATGTGTCAGTTGTTGATAATTGACACACCCTGTCTATTTGGGAGCAGACGGTCGAGGATTTTTTCAATGAAGTGTCAAATGTCAACAACTGACACCAGTGCACAAAGGAATGAAATAGCTGTTGGCCGCGAGAATTTGACATTTGAACGTTCGTTCAATATACTGGGTGTTGGAGATGATCAATGCCAAAGCCCATCGATCTCAATCAAGCCGTCCGCCAAATCCGAAAGTTTTCTCAGGAAAATAAGCGCCCGCCCAGTTTTGATGAACTCCGTAAGCTTTTTCGGTACAAATCCAAAAATGCCGCTTTCTGGCTCGTCGACAAGCTGATCGATAGCGGCTTTCTCAAGAAAGATAAGCAGGGGAAGATTCTTTTTGATTCATTCAATGGCGTAAGGCTTCTCGGCACCGTCCAAGCGGGCTGGCCCAGTCCCGCCGAAGAAGAGCTCGCCGACGTCATGAGCCTTGACGAATACCTCATTAAACACCCTGACCAAACTTTTCTGATCAAGGTATCCGGCGATTCGATGATCGACGCGGGCATTCACGCGGGCGACCTTGTTTTGGTGGAGCGGGGAAGACAGCCCAAACACCAGGACATTGTGATTGCCGAAGTGGATAACGAATGGACGATGAAATATTACGAGAAAAACGGCAAGGAAGTCCGTCTGGTCGCGGCGAATAAGAAATATCCTCCCATTAAGCCCAGAGAAGAACTTAAAATCGGAGGCGTGATCGTTGCTGTTATTCGAAAATACAAATAGATCCCGCGTGATCATTCACGTTGATTGCGACGCTTTCTTTGCCAGCGTTGAACAATCCTTGAAGCCCGCTCTCAAAGGAAAGCCTGTCATCGTGGGCAAGGATCGGGGGATTGCGGCGGCTTTCAGCTATGAGGCCAAGCGGGCGGGGGTTATTCGCGCCATGCCATTATCCGAAATCAAGAAGCTTTGCCCCGATGCGGTATTCCTGCCATGCGATTATGAATCTTACAGCCTTTTTTCCCAGCGGTTTTACGCGATCCTGCGGCGTTTTACGCCGGACGTGGAAGAATATTCTATCGACGAGGCATTTGCGGAACTGTCCGGGTTGCGGCGGGTTTATCGCGCCTCTTATGAGGCGATCGCGTTCGATATCAAGAAGACCATTGAGAAGGAGCTGGGAATTACCGTATCTGTTGGGCTGAGCCTTACAAAATCTCTGGCAAAAATTTGTTCTAAAGACGGAAAGCCATCCGGGTTTACTGCTGTAAGGGGCCATGAGCTTCGAGATTATCTTAAAACAGTTAAAATCCAGCGCGTCTGCGGCTTTGGCCCATCCAGCACGGCGCTTTTAGCCAAGCATGCCGTTCATACCGTTTGGGATTATGTCCAAAGGCCGGAAATCTTCGCGCGGAAACTTTTAGGCAAGATCGGCTCCGAACTTTGGCATGAGCTTCGGGGAGAGTCCGTTTATCCGATCCTTACAGAAAAGAAGGAGGCCCAGGCGTCTTTAAGCAAAACCAAGACATTCACGCCGGCCTCCAATAATCGCGATTTTGTGAGAGCCCAGTTAATCCGCAATATGGAATCGGCGTTTATAAAATTACGACGGCATCATATGCGAACAAAGGGCATAGGAATATACCTTAAAAATAACGATCATCAGGGCCAGGGTCTTTTCGCGGAACTTGCCCGGCACACGGATTCGCCGCTTGAGGGAGTTGATATTGTTTCGCGGCTATTTGACCGATTGTTTAACCCAGCGACCCGATACAGAGCCACAGGCGTATGGTTTCACGATCTTGAATATGGACCGGAGGTTCAAAGGGATTTATTTGATGATCCTGCCAAGATTACGGCATTACGAGAAATTTCAAAAGTGATTGATGAAGCCGGCGCGCTGTATGGCAAACACGCTCTGCATCTGGCCTCAAGTGATGTTTTGCGGGAATACCGCCAGCATTTGGGCGATAGAGGGGATTTCTCACAAAGGAAAGTCCAGCCATTAAAGGGCGAGAATTTCCGGCAGCATCTCAAGATACCGCTTTGGGATGTGAAAGTGTAAGTTTAATTCTATTTTAATCTCGTCTTAATCCTTACTGAATTAAAATTTAAGAAGAAATTGGGATTATCAAATCCAAAAGGAGGTAGCCCAATGGCAAAAATACATGCGGCTTGGGCCAGGCGGGGAGACGAGACCGTTCATCCGGCTATTGACTTAAGAGCGACCGTTTACGCGGGACTCGTCGGCGGAGCGGTCTTTCTGGCGCTTGAGCTGATTATGGTTCCGTTGTTATTAGGTGAGAGCATGTGGGGTCCGCCGCGCATGATAGCGGCGATCGTATTGGGAGAGAGCGCGCTGCCGCCGCCGGCGACATTTTCGGCGGGAATCGTAGCGATAGCGATGCTTGTCCACTTCGCTCTTTCCATCGTGTACACGCTTATCGCGTCTTTGCTTATCTACAGGTGGTCTTCGGGAGCGGCGGTCAGCGTCGGGCTTCTTTACGGTTTGGCCCTTTATGTCGTCAACTTCTACGGTTTTACGGAAGTTTTTCCATGGTTTGCGATGGCTCGGAACTGGGTAAGCATCTTCGCTCATCTTGTTTTTGGCGTGGTGACGGCATGGTCTTATAAAGGCCTGAGCAAGCTGAACTGAGGATGTCAAGAGAGGCGGGGCCCGTTTATCTTCTTAGCGCCGAGGGTGCTTTGCCGGGTCGGCGGGTTTCTCAGCAAAAAACTCTCGACCTAGCCCAGGCGCAGAACGCTTCCAGTCCCCGACAAAAAAAGCTGCTGAAAGCGGTTTATCAAAAAGTTGGGGTCCAGGCGCGTTATTCCGTTTTGAATCGGGATTTTTTTGTCGGTGACGCGCTCGGCACTCAAGAGCGCATGCTTCGTTTTGAAAAGGAGGCTCCAAAGCTCGCGTATGCCGCCTCCCACAAAGCCATCCAAGCTGCCGGCATTGTTTCAAAAAGCATCGGCCATCTGGTGAGTGTGTCCTGTACGGGTTTTGCGGCGCCCGGATTTGATATTTCCGTTCTTAAATCGTTGAAACTGGATCCGTCATTATCGCGGACGCATATTGGTTTTATGGGCTGCCACGGCATTTTTAACGCGATGAGAGTCGCGGCGGGACTTGTTCAGCCCGACCAGGATGCGCTTGTGTGTTCCGTCGAGCTTTGCTCGCTGCATTACCGCCATGGCGGCGATCTCCGTCAGATGTTAGGCAATTCGCTTTTTTCGGACGGCGCTGGGGCGGCTATCGTATCCACGGAAAAACACTCGCCGAATGCTTGGCGCATCGCCGCTCAAGGCTCAACGGTTATCCCGGATTCGGAAGGGGCGATTACGTGGCGCATTGGGGATCTTGGTTTTGAAATGGGTTTATCCCAGAAGATTCGAGGGCTCATTCAAAAAAATCTGCGAGATTGGCTTGAGCGATGGCTGACGAAAGAAAATATAAAACTGAAAGACATCCGCTCGTGGGCGGTGCACCCTGGCGGGCCCGGAGTTTTGGATGCTGTGGAAAAAAGTTTAGATTTACCCAAAGACGCTTTGGAGCGCTCAAGAAGTGTTCTCCGGTCACACGGCAACATGTCCTCAGCCACCATTCTTTTCATTCTGCATGAGCTCATGCTTCAAAAGGGAGCAACGCCCTGCCTTGCGCTCGGTTTCGGGCCAGGCGTCACGATCGAAGCGGCGCTATTTCTGTGAAGCGCCTGGTCCTGGACTTCGCTTTTTCTTCACCGTAGTCCGGGTTCAATCAGGGAATCAAAAGAGTTAATCGTAAAAAAGCTAGAAATAGTTTGAACGAAAAACGACCCCTGCGTCGTCTTATATAGTGGGGGACATTGATGTCCCGAAAACTATATGGCTTAAAATATGTATAATAATATGGTAAACTTATCATGGATATAGAGTTGGGCGATAGAATAATAACGGTTCGATTTACTTATCGAGGGCATAAAATAAGAATTATTGGCGCCGGATATTGGAGAGGGGGAAAGAAGCACTATGAAAAAAATAATGATGGATAAGGATATGCCAATAGGTTCCTTAAAGAGGGTGGATGATTTTTTACCTTCTCCGGCTGATTTGGTGGGCCCTGATAAGAACGTTAAAATCACTATTTTGCTTAAGGAATCCAGTATCAATTTTTTTAAAAAGGAAGCGGGTAAGCATCACACTAAATACCAGAAGATGATTCGTGAAGTTCTGGATCAGTACGCTTCTCGCTGGGATCAGGCAGCTTAAATAAGGTTTAGAGTCGTGAAACTAATTCTCCACGCCTCGCTTTCTTACGAAAATAAATTAAAACGCTGGAGCATTGTCCGCCGGTATTTGTAAGGCGCTTCGGTGCTATAATAAAAAAAATGGGAAACGTGTTTATCGTTAAGATTCTTATCGCAAGCTGTTTGATCGCGTTGGCTTCATGGCTGGCGGGGCGCAGGCCTGTTTTGGCCGGGTTCATCATCGCGTTGCCATTGACGTCGATTTTGGCGATTTTATTCGCTTATTGGGAACACCGCGACATGGGGAAAATCAATCAGTTTGCGTCGTCCGTTTTTGTCGCCGTGCCCCTGTCGTTGACTTTCTTCATCCCGTTTCTTTTAAACCGGTGGCTTAAGATGAATTTCACCGTTACCTTTTGCCTATCTTTGGCGCTTTTGGCCATTTCCTACCTTTTTGCGACAGCAGTCCTGAAAATCGATCTGACCAAGTGAAATATACCTGTCCCATGCATCCGGAAGTGGTTCAAGACCACCCGGGAAGTTGCCCCAAATGCGGCATGTCGCTGGAAACAAGGGGTGGTGAAGTTTCGCAGGAGGACGCGGAATACCGCGCGATGCGGCGGCGGTTTTGGGTGAGTGCCGCGTTGTCGCTTCCGGTTATTGGGTTGGCGGCGCTGGAGATGATGCCGGGCCAGCCTCTCGAAGGCCGCTTCTCGATGCGGTTTGTGAGTTGGATCGAACTTGTTTTTGTTACGCCGGTGGTTCTTTGGGGTGGTTTTTGGTTTTTTGAAAGAGGTTTTTTGTCCGTTATTCGCAGAAGTTTGAATATGTTCACGCTGATCGCGCTGGGTGTCGGCGTTGCGTACCTCTATAGCGTTGCCGGCACTGTTTTCCCGGCGCTTTTTCCGGAGGCCCTGAAAGGCCACGAGGGGCAGGTGCCCATTTATTTCGAGGCGGCGGCAGTCATCACGGTGCTTGTGATTTTGGGGCAGGTTTTGGAGCTCAAAGCCAGAACGCAAACCAGTGACGCGATCCGATCCCTTCTCAATTTGGCTCCCAAAATGGCCCGCCTCATCCGGCCGGATGGGACGGAGGCGGATACTCCGCTTGACGAAGTGAAGCGCGGCGATAAGCTACGCGTTCGTCCCGGCGAAAAAATACCCACCGATGGCGTCGTTCTGGAAGGCGCGAGCTCGGTGGATGAATCGATGGTGACCGGAGAGTCCATTCCTGTTGAAAAAGCCAAAGGGTTAAAGGTGATAGGCGGTACCGTTAATGGAACGGGATCGCTTGTCATGCAGGCGGAACGGGTTGGCAGTGAAACACTGCTTTCTCAAATCGTTCACATGGTCAGCGAGGCGCAAAGAAGCCGCGCGCCGATTCAGCGCATGGCCGATGCCGTTGCCGGCTATTTTGTGCCGCTTGTTATTTTCACGGCCGTCGTGACCGCGGTTGTTTGGGGTTTTTTCGGGCCGGAGCCGAGAGTCGCGTATGCTTTGGTGAACGCGGTGGCGGTGCTGATCATCGCCTGTCCCTGCGCTTTGGGGTTGGCGACGCCCATGTCGATCATGGTCGGTGTCGGGCGGGGAGCTCTTGAGGGCATCTTGATCAAAAACGCGGAGTCTCTCGAAATATTCCGAAAAGTTGACACGCTTATTTTTGACAAAACCGGCACTCTCACCGAAGGCAAGCCTCAATTAATATCCGTATTGCCCGCCCCAAATATCAACGAAAGCGATTTCTTGCGTTTTGCCGGGAGTCTCGAACGTGGCAGCGAGCACCCCTTAGCTCAGGCGATTGTTAAAGGAGCCGAAGCCAAAGGAGTCTCTCTTGGTGACTCAAAGGATTTTAAATCTATTACCGGAAAAGGGGTTGCCGGCGCGATAGACGGCAAGGTTTATTTTCTTGGGAATCAAAAATGGATGGAAGAGCTGGGGGTTTCGACACAATCGTTTGTATCGAAAGCGGACGAGCTAAGGAAAGACGGTCAAACCGTGATGTTCCTGGCAAAAGACCGTCAGGTTTTGGGCATCCTGGGCGTCGCTGACGCGATCAAAGCCTCCACTCCGGAAGCGATCCAAATGCTTCATAAAGAAGGTCTTTGCCTGATTATGGTCACAGGCGACAACCAACTGACGGCCGAAGCGGTCGCGAAAAAACTTGGCATCGACGAAGTGAAGGCCGGCGCGCTTCCCGAAGAAAAAGGAAAGATTATCAAGGAGCTCCAAGCCCAGGGCCGGCAGGTCGCGATGGCCGGTGATGGAGTGAATGACGCGCCCGCGCTTGCCCAGGCCAACGTGGGTATCGCCATGGGCAGCGGCACCGATGTGGCGATGGAAAGCGCCGGGGTGACGCTGGTGAAGGGGGATTTGAGAGGGATCGCCAAAGCCAGAAAACTCAGCCGCGGCACGATGAAAAATATCCGGCAAAATCTTTTCTTCGCTTTTATTTACAATATCCTGGGTGTCCCCATGGCCGCCGGCGTTCTTTATCCCTTTTTTGGAATCCTTCTCAGTCCGATCATCGCCAGCGCCGCGATGAGTTTGAGCTCGGTGTCCGTGGTCGGCAACGCGTTAAGACTTCGACGATTAAAAATTTGACAATTTTCTAAAAAATCATCGAAATTGTCATCTCGAGGAGGTCGCCGCGGTGACCGACGAGAGATCTTGTTCCTAAGCCTGCTCTTAAACTTACTTTTCAGAGCGAGATTTCTCAGTCGCCTAGGCGATTTCGAAATGACAGGGGTTTATATCTTAAATCTGTTCCAGGACGGCCAGGGACTCGATGTGCGGCGTGCGGGGAAAGAAGTTGTAGAGTTTGAGATCTTTTAGTTTGTAAGCGCCGGAGAGGGCTTTGATGTCTCTGGCGTGGGTGGCGA
This sequence comes from Candidatus Omnitrophota bacterium, assembly GCA_016206805.1. GTDB lineage: Bacteria > Omnitrophota > Gorgyraeia > 2-02-FULL-51-18 > 2-02-FULL-51-18 > JACQQX01. The sequence goes on along the minus strand of JACQQX010000030.1, from coordinate 18,796 downwards.
TGTCGCAGGAGAGGTAGAGAATGCGGATCGGTTTTTCAGCGAGGATTTTTCGGAGGACTCTGGAGTGCAGGCCCGCGCGCGGGGGGTCAAAGATGACCGTCGAGTCCGAAGTGATGAGCCGTGTTATGGTTTCTGTTTCCGAGAGAATGGCTTCGTAGTTTTTTAAATGATGGCGTTTGATGTTGGCTTTCGCGTAGGCCGCGGCTTCCGCGTGACTTTCGACTAAAATCGCGCTTTCAACGTGTTTCTTGAGACTTATCCCGATAGCGCCCACCCCAGAATAAAAATCGACTAGCTTGGACGAGGGTTCCAGGTGGCCCGCCATGTCTAACAGTGCTTTTTCAAAAAGAGGGGTATTGATTTGAAAAAAACTGAAAAGACCAAATGTGAGCGCGGTGCCGTTCAGGGAAGTAGTGAGACTTTTTTCTCCGGCCTCCAGGATCGGTTTTTTCGCCGCGTAAATGTGAAAGCCGGTTAGCGACTCATTCAACGCCGGGTGCGTTTTGATGCCCACCGCTTCTTCCAGAAAAAGTCCGGCGATGCTGCGGCCTTGGGAATCGGAGCGGATAACAAGGCTTTTCAGGCAGCGCTCATGCGGGCCTTCTTTTTTCAGCCAATCCAGGATGTGGTCTGTTCTTTTTTGGATCGCGTCATCGGCCAAACAGCAGAAAGGAATGGCCTGTTTAGTGTGAGAGTCTCTTTCGAAAAAAGCCAGTGATAAGCCTTTTGGTGACGATGAAAAACTGTACTCAATTTTATTGCGATAGCCGGTTTGTTGGGCGGCATTTGAGACGATAGGGATGGGAGCGCTATTTTTTAAATCTCCCAGGCGCTCATAAGTTTCTTGGGCGATTTTTTGCTTCCAGGCGTTCTCCGCCTCAAACTTTAAGATTTGCCAGGGACTGCAGGAGAGAGAATGCGTCTCGATCGCCTCAACCCGGTCCGGTGAAGGAGTCAAGACCTCCTCGGCAATAGCTTCGTAGACGGAATGAGCCTTTTTGACGACCTTCACTCGTACCGTCTCGCCGGGCAGAGCGTTCCAGACTAGGTAGGTTTTCCCGTCCTTTTTAGCCAGCCCCTGACCGCCAAATACCAGTTTTTCAATGCTTAGTTCCATAGAGCCAGGATTATAGCTTATTGGACAGGTTTTCAGAGAGGATTTTCGGCCTTGTGCTGTGAGGGGATTATTGTTATTATTCTGTAACAATTCAGAAACATTGATGGGGCAGACTTATGGAAATTATGTCACCAACCAAATGGGAGAGGTTTAAGTTATGGAATCCATACAGGATATCAAGCGCGTCGTGAGCACAAACGGTCATTTGAAAAAAAATAAAGGGGTTGCCACAATTTTCGGAACCAACGTTTTTAGCGACAAGGTGATGAAAGAGCGCCTTCCGAAGGAAACGTACAAAGGCCTCAGAAAAACCATTGAGCAGGGCGCGCCGCTGACTTTAGAAGTTGCCAATGTCGTCGCCAACGCCATGAAAGACTGGGCGATTGAAAAAGGCGCGTCCCACTACACCCATTGGTTCCAGCCATTAACCGGTATCACCGCCGAAAAGCATGATTCGTTCATTTCGCCGACAGCCGATGGCGGAGTCATCATGGAGTTTTCGGGCAAACAATTGATTCAAGGCGAGCCGGACGCTTCGTCATTTCCTTCGGGGGGACTACGCGCGACTTTTGAAGCCCGCGGCTATACCGCGTGGGATTGCACTTCACCGGCATTCTTAAAAGAAGACGCTTCCGGCAATGTGACGCTTTGCGTTCCGACGGCATTCTGCTCCTATACAGGCGAAGCGCTGGATAAGAAAACTCCGCTTTTGCGCTCCATGGAAGCCGTTTCCAGGCAGGCCGTGCGGGTTCTCCGCGCGCTGGGCAATAAGACTTCCAGCCGCGTGACCTCGACCGTCGGTCCCGAGCAGGAATATTTCTTGATTGACAAAAAGTTTTACGACCAGCGCATTGACTTGATCGCGTCCGGCCGCACGCTTTTTGGCGCTCCTTCTCCGAAGGGCCAGGAATTGGAAGACCAGTATTTCGGCGCCATTCGCGACAGGATCTCCGGCTTCATGGCGGATCTCAATACCGAGCTCTGGAAGATGGGAGTGCTGGCCAAAACTCAGCACAATGAAGTCGCGCCGGCGCAGTTTGAGCTGGCCCCGATCTTCTCCACAACCAACATCGCCGCCGATCACAATCAGCTGGTGATGGAATACCTGCAGAAAATAGCGCTTCGCCATGGTTTGGTTTGCCTGATCCATGAGAAGCCGTTCGCGGGCGTTAACGGTTCCGGAAAACACAACAACTGGTCTTTGGCGACGGATGACGGGATCAATCTTCTGGAACCCGGCAAAACGCCTCATGACAACGAGCAGTTCCTGGTGTTCGTCAGCGCGGTCATCAAGGCGGTGGACGTTCACGCCGATCTTTTGAGAGCGGGTTCGGCCAATACCGGCAACGACCTTCGTTTGGGAGCCAATGAAGCGCCTCCGGCCATCATCTCCGCTTTCATGGGAGATGAGTTGACCGAAATCCTTTTCGACCTGGCCAAGGGCAAGAAAGCCTCGTCCAAGGGGCAGCACCACCTGAACATCGGCGTGGATTCGCTCCCGGCGCTCCCCAAGGACAACACGGACCGCAACCGGACTTCGCCTTTTGCCTTCACCGGCAATAAGTTCGAGTTCCGCATGGTGCCGTCTTCGATCTCGATTTCCGGTCCGAACACGGTGTTGAACACCATCACCGCCGAAGCGCTGGATGAGGTCGCCAACCGTTTGGAAAAAGCCAAGGACGTCAACAAGGAAGCCGCGGCTCTGGTCAAAGAAATCATCTCCAAGCACGGCCGCGTTATTTTCAACGGCAACAACTACTCCGAAGACTGGATCAAAGAGGCCAAGAAGCGCGGCCTTCCGAACATCCGTTCGATGGTGGAAGCGTTGGAAGTTATGGCCAAGCCCGAAACCGCCAAGCTCTTTGAGAAATACAAAGTCTTGACCAAGGGAGAGCTTCATTCCCGTTATGAAGTTTATCTGGAGAAATATTCCAAGGACATCAATATCGAGGCAAGGGCCTCCGTCGAGATGGTGAGGCGGCTTTATATTCCGACCGTTATCCGTTACACGGGAGAGTTGGCGCAAGTCATCAGCGGCCTTCGCGCCGCCGGCGCTTCCTCCACGGTGCAAAAAGCGATCCTGGGAGATATTTCTGCTCTTCTGGATTCCGCGGTGAAAAAACTCAGCGTTCTGGAAGCCGCGCTCAAAAAAGCCCAGGGGATCAGCGAAGCCCACTCCAAAGCGGCTTCTTTCCGCGACAAAGTGGTTCCCGCGGCCAATGATTTGCGCAAGGACATCGATGCGCTTGAGACCCTCGTGCCGACATCGCTGTGGCCCGTGCCGTCTTACGCGGACATGCTGTTCAAGCTGTAAGAAACCACTAAAGAACCCCATTGTCATTTCGAGGTCGCCGCGGGCGGACGAGAAATCTTGAGATCTCCCGGCGCCTTCGGCCCCTCGAGATGACGGTGGTGACGGTGGTACTGGGTACTCAAAATCCGGACAAGCTTAAAGAGCTTCAATCCCTCCTGAAAGGCACATCCATCCAGGTGCTCTCACTCAAAGATTTTCCCGGCGCCCCTGAGGTTGAGGAAACTGGGAAAACTTTTGAGGCCAACGCGCGGAAGAAGGCGCGGGCTTACTCCCGGCATACGGGCTGTTTGACGCTGGCGGATGACTCGGGCCTGATGGTCGCCATTTTAAACGACAAGCCCGGGGTTTATTCGGCGCGTTTTGCCGGCCCCGGATGCTCCTATGCCGACAACAACGCAAAACTTTTGCGGCTTTTAAAAAATACTTCCGAGGCGAAAAGAAAGGCAAAGTTCGTTTCGGTTGTGGCCATTTACAGCGCAGGCCGGTTTGTGGGAGTAGTGAAAGGGGAGTGCCATGGAAAGATCGCCCATGAAAGCCGCGGCAAAAACGGTTTTGGTTATGACCCTGTTTTTATTCCCAAAGGTTTCAAGAAAACATTCGCCGAGTTACCCCGCGGGGTGAAAAACAAAATCAGCCATCGTGGAAAAGCGCTCCGCGCCGCGAAAATGAAGGTGCTTCAGGCTTTATTGTAAGTGGGTTGGGTGAGCGTGCCCGCCACCCGGTATTGCGAGATAAAGTTGCTGGCTTCACGGACCACCAGCGGCGCTATTCCTCCCGTATCTTCCGCCCCCAAAAGAACGCTATTGGAGTATTGAATATCCATCAGAAGATCGAGGCTTTTGTCAAAGCCCGCGCTGCCTTTGAGCGAAAGATCCACCGTTTCGCTGAAAAGGGACAAGTCGTCCGTCCATACGCGCTTATCCAGGATCCGGAAAGTCGCGCTCATGCTGCGGAATGTCACATTGTCCAGGCCTTCCACGCGCACCAGAGGCAGCCGGCCCATGGCTTTGAAAAGATCAGTTTTCCAAAGGCTTCCTTCGCTGACGTCGAAGGCCCCTTCGCCTTTAAAACTGGCCTGATCCTGCAAAATCCCCTTGAGGGATATTTGAAAAATAGCTTTTCCGGAAAGATCCTTGGTTTTGACTTCCAGATCGCGCAGCAAGCGCGCCAAATCCAGTTGATTGCCGCGCAGCCGTGTTTCAAAAGCGGTTTTTGGTTTTGTCAGATCGAAAACAGCGTTGCCGCCAAAAGTGCCGCCATAGGGCTTGGCGTGGAAATAGGGGATGTTTAGGATCTTATCTTTCATCCGGATTTGCATTTCAAAGTCAGTGAGGTGGATTTTTTGATGGAGGATAAAATCCCTGGACCGAAGATCAAGTTTTAAATCGGCCTCCGGCAGGTTTTGGGTGAAGCCTTTCAGGAGAAAGCGGCCTTCCAGAGCGCCGCGTAATCCGAAATTTTTAAGAAAAGGCGCCTCTTTTTGAAAGGCGTCTTCCAGTTTTCCGGCATCGGCGCGCGCTTCACCGTGCAGATCGATCCAGGGCTTTTCAAAATCAGTCAGCGTTCCATTGAACCTGGCATGGATGCCGCGGTAACGGGCCTGGGCTTTTTCGATGTTGATTCGATTCTCGCCGATCACCGCGTCGGTTGTTAGACGCAAATCCTTCGAAGCTAGTTCCAGATGGGCCGTCTCTCCGGTTTTTTTGGGAAGCCGAGCCTGCACGGTGTAATCCTGTCCTGACGTGAAAAAACGTCCATTCCGGATCGCCAAACCCGAATCGTTCACCATCAAAGCGCCATGGACACGCTCCAAACGTATCTTTTTATCGAGGCTCGCGATGAGAGCATTTTCAATCACCAGTTCATGCTCCATGCGGAGTTCCGCGGGTTTTTTAAGGGATCCGGTGAGGGTGGTGACGGCATGACAGGCGCCTTCAACCAGCCAGCTGGACAGGAATTTCTTCCGCTGGGCCGGCAAGAGGGCCAGGATTTTTTCCATGCGCGAATCCATGTGGATTTTTAAATTCACCAGCAGCTGGGAAAAGGAATCGAGTCTTCCGGAAAGTTTGAAGGCCGCGTCTTTATACAGGCCTTCAATGGAATCAATGATGATCCGGTCCGGTTCAAACCGCAAAAGGCCTTTTAGTTTATTGAGTTCCTCAATCTGCTCGGAAGCTCCCAGGACAGCCACATCCAGCAGTTCGAGTCTGCCTTTATAATGGTCAAAATGTTTCTGGGGAAAATGGAACACGCCTTCCGTATCCACGAGCAGCCGTCCGAGGATTTCCATCTGGCGCAGGCCAAACCGGGCATCCCGCAGATCGGCCCGCGCGTGGAAGCGGCATTTTTCCTCCCCGATGCTTTTTAAAATGACGTCCAGAACCCAGTCACCCTCTTTTAAAATCAGAAAGTTATTTTTTTGATAATCGGCAAGCCATGGTGGAACGCGATTAAAGTCCGCGCGCAGATTGAAGTCGTATTCGGCTTTTTCCAGGTCCCAACTGCCGCGCAAGGCCACTTGGGCATAAATATTCTCGCCCAAAATAACGGAACCCTTAAACGTGAGGTGAGGCGGTTTTTGAAAGCCCAGGCGGATATTGATGGCCTGAAACGTCTCGCCCCGCGCGGTGACAAGGCCATTGGCGATTTCAATCTGTTCGAGGTAGACATTTTCCGGCAAAAGCGAGTCAGGACCTTCCTCGATGATGGACCAATCCCACTTTTTGATGGCGGGAATGGCCGGTAAAAGAGTTTGGCCGGAGAGTTTTGACTTGCGAGGGGGAGGATCGGGCGCCGCCACCGGGCGCGGCGAAGGCGCGTGATGGTAAATGGGCCAGTCCAAGTGAAGATTGGAAATAACGATTTTATTTTCCTGAATGAACGGAATGATTTTGACGTTTACGGCAAACTTGCGGGCCGAGAAAAGAAGGGAGCCGTTGGATTTAAAAACTTTGAAATTATAAAGCGTGAAGCCTTCGAATGGGACCAACAGCGCCTTGTCAAAAAGGACTTTGTGTTGGGTCTTGGCCTCTATCTTTTGGAGGAGGGTGTCCTTCAGGCGGCCCGGGAAGAGGCCGTAGTGGACGTAAAGAAAAATAAGCAAGCCGGCCAAACCGAGCCAGACGAAAGTTTTCCGCCAAACTCTCCGACGTGATCGCATAAAAGTTATTATAGCATAGACAAATTTAAAACTTCGCCATATACTCGAACCATGGCGTCCATTCGAAAAAGAAGTATTTATCCCGGCACATTTGATCCGGTCACTAACGGGCATATCGATCTCATCAAAAGAGCGCTTGAGATTTTTGATGAGGTGGTCGTGGCGGTCGCGCATTCCGGCGGGGAGAAGAAGCCTCTTTTTTCCGTGAAGGAGCGAGTGGACTTGTTGAAACGGGCCACGCGCGGGATGAGCGGCGTAACCGTCGAGGATTTCGAAGGACTGGTCGTCGACTTTTCCCGCAAGAAGAAAGCCGATGTCATGATCCGCGGTGTGCGCATGATATCGGATTTTGAATACGAGTTCCAAATGGCTTTGACCAACCGCAAGCTCGCCGGCGACATTGAAACCATTTTTTTAATGCCCAACGAATCTTATTCCTATATTTCAAGCCGCCTGATCCGCGAGGTCGCGATGCTGGGCGGAGACATCAGCGCGTTTGTTCCGGATTTTGTGCTGGAAGCCATTAAACAAAAAACCAAACAGTAATTTGTCGTGAAAATACAGATCAATCAGTTTAAAGGCGATAAAAGTCTTACCTTCGAGGAAGAAGTCAGTCCCGACGACCTGGATATCGATATCGGGATTATGCATTTCCCCAAGCCGCTGTATCTCAAGGCGGAGGCCTGGAAAAGCGATAACGACCTGACGGTTGAGGCGCATGTCGAGGGAGAGAGGGCTTTTACCTGTTCCCTGTGCCTGGAAGAGTTTAATAATGTATTTGAAAAAGACATCACCCTTCATTATGATATCAAGGGCCTGGATTCTGTCAGTATCGATCAGGACGTGCGCGATGAGATTCTGTTAGAGCATCCCATCCGCGTTTTGTGCCGCCCGGATTGCCGGGGGCTCTGTCCCTATTGCGGGGCTAATCTGAATACCGAGTCTTGCGATTGCCAGGTTCGCGAGTAACACCGGAAATTATAAAGGAATTTTATGCCTAATCCCAAACGTCGTCATTCCAATACCCGTACGCGCAAGCGCCGGACGCATGATCTGATGACCGCCGCGCAGACAACCGCTTGCCCGACTTGCGCGTCCCGCGACCAGTTTGTGCCCCTTCGCCGTCACCGGGTTTGCACGGTATGCGGTCATTACAAGGGTCGTGCCGTACTCCAAGTCAAAACCAAGGAAAAGAAAAAGGCGGTATGAACGCCTCCTTTAAATGAGGATTGCTGTCGATGGAATGGGCGGAGATAACGCGCCCCAAGCCATCGTCGCCGGAGCCGTCTTAGCCGCGAAGAGCATTGACTGCCGGATTGTGCTGGTGGGCGATCAAAATCTTTTACGCGAGGAGTTAGCCAAGCATAAGGACGCTCCCAAATCCATTTCCATCCATCACGCGGGGAGTTTTGTGCGGATGGACGAGTCAGCCGCCATCGCCATCCGGAAGAAAAAAGACGCGTCCGTGGCTATTTGCGCGGACATGGCTAAAGAAGGCCTTGTCGACGCTATCGTGACGGCCGGCCACACGGGCGCCGCGGTTGTCGCCACCACGCTGAAACTCAGGCTTTTGGAAGGCATCGAGCGACCCGGCATCGGCATTCTTTTTCCAACCCTGGGCACACCGACTTTTCTGATCGATGTCGGCGCCAATATCGACACCAAACCCATTCATCTTTACCAGTACGCGTTGATGGGGGATGTGTACTTTCGCTACATCATGAAGAAAAATCGCCCTTCGGTCGGCATTCTCAATATCGGCGAGGAAGAGACCAAGGGCACCGATTACGTCAAGGAAGCGCATCAGCTTTTGAACAAAAGCCGCCTTCATTTTCTTGGCAATGTCGAAGGGCGGGATATTTTCAACGGCACCGTGGACATCGTGATTTGTGACGGATTTGTCGGGAATGTGGTTTTGAAAGTCGCCGAGTCCATCGCCGATGTGGTGGGGAAACTTTTGAAAGACCAGCTTAAGAAAAATCCCATGACGATGCTGGGCGCGCTTCTGGCCAAGCCCGCGTTTGACGCGCTGCGGAGGGAAGTCGATTACTCCGAGTACGGCGGCGCCCCGCTTTTGGGCATCAACGGCAATTGCATCATCAGCCACGGTTCCTCCGACGCGCGCGCGATCAAAAACGCCATCCGCGTAGCCACCGAGTTCGTTCAGCATGAAATCAATCAGCACATTTTAGAGGCAATGCGTGACAGCAAAGAGTAATCCTGTTTCCGCTCGGGCCGGGATAGCGGGACTTGGTTTTTATGTCCCTCAGCGCGTGCTTTCCAATCGCGACCTGGAAAAGATGGTGGAAACTTCCGACGAATGGATCCGCACCCGCACCGGGATTGTCGAGCGGCATATCGCGGGGCAGGGAGAGGGCACAAGCGATTTGTCGGCTGAGGCGGCGCGCCGCGCGCTGGCGGATGCCAGGATGAAGGCCGAAGACATCGATCTCATCATCGCGGCCACCACGACACCGGACATGCCGCTGCCCTCCTGCGCTTGTTTTATCCAAGAAAAGATCGGCGCCAAGAACGCCGCCGCGTTTGATCTGGGTGCGGCTTGCGCGGGTTTTGTGTACGCCTTGGTGGCGGCCGAGCAGTTTGTGAAAACCGGTTTTTACCGGAATGTGCTGGTGATCGGCGCGGATGTGATTTCCTCGTTTATCGATTGGACGGACCGGTCCACCTGTGTTCTTTTTGGCGATGGGGCGGGAGCCGCTATCCTTACCCCGGCCGGTTCCGGCGGCATCCTTTCCAGTGTCCTGGGTTCCGACGGGCATTACACGGATCTGCTCAAGATCTCCGCCGGCGGCTCCAAAATGCCGGCCAGCCCCGAAACGGTTACCCACAAAGACCATTATTTGAAGATGAGCGGTTCTGAGGTATTTAAGCTGGCCGTGCGCGGGATGGCGGAGGCGGTCAATGAAGCGCTGGAAAAGGCCGGCGTGAAAAAGGAAGAGGTGAAATGCCTGATTCCCCATCAAGCCAACCAGCGGATTATCGACGCGGTTGTCGAGCGCATGGGATTTCCAAAGGAGAAAGTTTTTGTGAATTTGCAGAAATATGGCAATACTTCCAGCGCTTCCTGCGCGATCGCGCTTTGTGAGGCGGTTCAGGAAGGGAAGATTAAGAAGAAAGACAAGATCGTGCTGGCCACTTTTGGCAGCGGCCTGGTTTGGGGCGCGATGGTGATGGAGTGGTAAAAACAGCCTATCTTTTCCCCGGACAAGGATCCCAGTATGTGGGGATGGGCAAGGATTTATACGATGCGTATCCCGTGGCGCGCCAGGTTTTTGACAAGGCCGCTTCGATCCTTGATTTTGACATCCGACAGGTTTGTTTTGAGGGCCCGCCGGTCAAGCTGACGCAAACCCGTTACAGTCAGCCGGCTATTTTTGTCACGAGTATCGCCGCGCTCGAAGTTTTCAAGCATCACGCCCAGTTTAAGGAATTTTCGCCGCGGTTCGCGGCGGGCTTGAGTTTGGGGGAGGCGACAGCCTTGACGGCGGCCCAAGCCATTACTTTTGAGGAGGGCGTGCGATTTGTCCGCGCTCGCGGTCAATACATGGATGACGCGGCCCAGGAAAATCCAGGGCTTATGGCGGCTGTCGTGGGGTCTGACCTGGCCACCGTGGAAAAGGTTTGTCAGGCCACGGGGGCTGAGGTGGGCAATTTGAATGCCCCCGGACAAATCGTGATCTCGGGGTACAAAGCCAAGGTAGAGGTCGCGATGGAAAAGCTCCGACAGAGCGGAGCCAAGCGGGTGATTCCGCTGGATGTCAGCGGAGGGTTTCACTCCAGCTGCATGGACTCGGCTTGCAAAAAAATAGAAGAGGCTTTGAAGAATGTTGCTATCTCGCCGCCCCAAATTGCCGTGGTGAGCAATCTGACGGCCAATGTCGAGTCCGATCCCGTCAAGATCAAGCGGAATCTGGTGCTCCAGATGAACCACCGGACGCTTTGGGAAGATTCGATCCGCTTTATGATGGCCGGTGGGGTGCGCATTTTCATTGAATTTGCGCCCGGAAGCGTTTTGAAGGGTTTATTGAAAAAGATCGACCCCACGCTGGAAACCAAAACTCTGGGAACCGCGGAGGACTTTCATGCACTCGGTTAAGAAGCGTTTGGATGGGAAAGTGGCCATTATTACCGGCGCCAGCCGCGGGATAGGGCGTGAAATCGCGCTGGTTTTCGGCCGGGAAGGCGCTAAAACCATTCTGACGGCGCGCTCCGCTGACGCGTTGGCGGCGGTGGCTCAGGAAATCAAAGCGGCCGGCGGCGTGGAACCGATTTGCTTCAGTTTGGATGTGAAAGACGCGGTCAAAATCGAAGAACTGGTGGACAAATCGCTTGACAAAACGGAGCGCATTGATATACTCGTCAACAATGCGGGAGTCACGCGAGACGGACTTTTTGTGCGCATGTCCGATGAGGACTGGGACGAGGTGCTCGATACGAATTTGAAGGGCACTTTTCTTTTTATGCGGGCCGTTTCGAAGGTGATGATGAGGCAGCGCGCCGGAAAAATCATCAATATGGCGTCCGTGATCGGTTTGATCGGTAACGCCGGGCAAGCCAATTACGCGGCAAGTAAGGCCGGCATCATTGCCCTGACGAAGTCAGTCGCAAAAGAGCTTGGCTCGCGCAATGTTCTCGTCAATGCCATCGCGCCGGGGTTTATTGAAACCGAAATGACCCAGGCGCTGGGCGAGGACATCAAGAAAACGATTTTAAAGTCTATTCCGGCAGGGGTTTTAGGGAAACCGTCAGATGTTGCTCAGGCCGCGCTTTTTTTGGCTTCGGACGAGAGCAATTTCATAACAGGTCAAGTCATCACCGTCGATGGCGGTATGGTGATGTAAAAATAAAAGAGGAGAAAAGATTCGATGGCCGATGTAGCGCAGAAAGTTAAATCGATCATTGCCGAGCAGTTGGGTGTCAAGAGCGAAGAAGTGACGGACACGGCCTCGTTTGTTGAAGACCTGGGCGCGGATTCTCTGGACACCGTAGAGCTGGTGATGGCGCTTGAGGAAGAGTTTGGCATTGAAATTCCCGATGAAGACGCCGAAAAAATGACCTCAGTCGGCGAAGCCGTCCGCTACATCGAGGAAAAAGCGAAAAGCACGAAGTAATGACCGGGTCTTACCCGCGTGTCGTTGTCACCGGGTTAGGCGCGGTGACCCCTGTCGGGAACAATATCCCCGACATGTGGCAGGCGCTCTTGGAAGGCAAGAGCGGCGCCGGCAAAATCTCCACGTTTGATCCCAGCCGATTTACCACCCATATCGCGGCCGAAGTCAAAGGCTTCGATCCCAAAGATTTTATTCCTGTTAAAGAATCCCGGCGCATGGAGCGTTTTACCCAACTGGCGGTGACTGCCGCGCAGGAAGCTTTCAAGGATTCCGGGATCGATATGAATAAGGAAAATCCTTTTGAGGCCGGTGTTTTGATCGGGTCCGGCATCGGAAGCCTCAGCATCGTCGAAGAAACTCATTCGATTTACCTTGAAAAAGGGCCTGAAAAGTTTACACCCTTCATGATCCCTTTACTCATTATCAATATGGCCGCCGGCTGGGTTTCCATTCTTTTGGGACTTAAAGGACCGAACCTGGCCGTTGTCACCGCATGCGCCACCGGCACCCACGCGATTGGGGAGGCCTACCGCATGATTCAGCATAATCAGGCCAAGATCATGGTGGCGGGCGGAACGGAAAGCTGCATCACGCCACTGGGAATAGGCGGCTTCTGCGCTTTAAAGGCGTTGTCGCGCCGCAACGATGACCCCAAAGCGGCTTCTCGTCCTTTTGACAAAGAAAGAGACGGATTTGTGATGGGTGAGGGCGCCGGTGTGGTGGTTTTGGAAGAGTTGGAGCATGCCAGGGCGCGCGGCGCCAAGATCTACGCCGAAGTGGCGGGTTACGCTTTAAACGGCGACGCGTTTCATATGACGGCCCCGCGGCCGGATGGGGAGGGCGCGGCTCATTGCATGAATCTTGCTTTGAAAGACGCGCGGATGAAACCGGAAGATATTCAATACATCAACGCTCACGGCACTTCCACCGAGCTCAACGATAAAATCGAAACGCTCGCCATCAAAACTGTTTTCAAAGATCAGGCCAAAAAGGTTCAGGTCAACTCCACCAAGTCCATGATGGGTCATACGCTGGGCGCGGCCGGCGGCATCGAGTTTGCCGTGTGCTGTCTTTCTTTGAAAGAGCAGGTCCTGCACCCCACGATCAATCTCACCCATCCCGATCCCGAGTGCGATCTGGATTATGTTCCCCATGCCGCTCGAAAGACAAAAATCGAAGCTTGCGCGTCCAACTCTTTGGGTTTTGGCGGTCACAACACGACGATAGTGCTTAAAAAATTCAAAGGATAATGTTAAAATTGTCATTCCGAGTGAGCGTTAGCGAATCGAGGAATGACAGGGGGAGAGCTGATGTCCGGACTGCTTGAAGGGAAAAAAGGTTTGATTCTCGGTGTGGCCAATAAGCGCAGCATCGCCTGGTCGATTGCCAGGAGCGTTGCTTCCCAGGGGGCTCAACTGGCTTTTAGCTATCAGGGAGAACGGCTGGAGGAAAATGTCAGAGAATTGGCCAATACGCTTCAAGGCTCTATCATTGTGCCTTGTGATGTCACCAAAGAAGAAGAGGTGGATAAGCTGGCTCAAAAACTGGACGAGACTTGGGGTGGCGTTGATTTTGTGGCCCATTGCGTGGCCTATGCCAAAGCCGAAGATTTGGAAGGGCAGTACCTCAAAACCAAAAAAGATGGGTTTGATACGGCGTTGGGAGTCAGCGCTTATTCTTTGACGTTGGTGGCTCAGAAAGTGGCGCCGCTCATGGAAAAAAGAGGCGGAGGCACCATCGTCACTTTGACTTATCTCGGCGGAGACCGTGTGGCGCCGGGTTACAATGTGATGGGCGTGGCTAAGGCCGCGCTCCAGGCCAGCGTGCGTTATCTCGCTTACGATCTGGGACCAAAAAATATCCGCGTGAACGCCATCTCCGCGGGGCCCATCAATACCCTTGCCGCCCGTGGCATCGCCGGTTTCTCAGAAATCCTCAAAATCGCCCGTGAGCGCTCCCCACTCCGGCGCAACACAGAAGCTGACGAAGTAGGGGATACAGCACTATTCCTTTCCAGCGCGCTTTCCCGCGGCATCACCGGACAAGTCCTCTACGTCGACTCCGGTTTCAGCACTCTCGCGTTTTAAATTAATCTCTTTTAAATCATTTTAGCTTAGAACACTTTAAGGCACCTCACCCAGTGGCAAGACCAACACCGCTTTGTTTGTTTCATGCCCCCGCATATCATCCCCTTATGTCATTTCGAGCGAAGCGAGAAATCCTTCTTTTAAAAGCTCTTTTCTTACAAGCAAAAGAACTTTTAAAAGAAGGATTTCTCGGCCTTCGGCCTCGAAATGACATTGCGTGTGCGTTGGTTGCCCTATTCTGTCCTTTGAATTCACTGTGGGGTGAGGGTGGGGTGAAGGCAAGAGTGAATTGGTTTACCGAAGCAAATTTTATACTACATCTTGTGTGGGTATTGACGTTGACCCCCAAATGATGTAAATTCAGCGCATGCACTTCAAAAGCCTGGAACTGGTTGGTTTCAAATCTTTTGCCGATAAAACCACGATTCGTTTTGAGCCGGGGGTGACGGCCATCGTCGGTCCCAACGGCTGCGGCAAATCCAATATCGCCGACGGCATCCGCTGGGTGCTGGGTGAGCAAAGCGCCAAGTCCCTGCGCGGCTCGCTGATGGAGGATGTCATCTTTAACGGCGCCGCTTTCAAAGAGCCGCTCAATTTCGCCGAAGTTTCGTTCACGCTTTCCAATGAGGCCCGTATCCTGGCCATCGACTATGATGAGGTGACTATCACGCGCCGGCTTTACCGCTCGGGGGACAGTGAATACCTGCTGAATAAAAATATCGTTCGTTTGCGTGACATCCAGGAGCTTTTGCTGGGAACGGGTATCGGAACCGAGAGTTATTCCATTATTGAGCAGGGAAAGATGGATTTGATTTTGAGTTCAAGGCCAGAAGAGCGCCGTGTGATTTTTGAAGAGGCGGCGGGAATCACCAAGTTTAAATCCAAGAAAAAAGAGGCGTTGCGCAAACTCGAACAAACGGATCAAAACCTCCTGCGCGTGAAAGACATTATCGCTGAGGTCAAGCGCCAGATCGGCTCTGTGGAGCGCCAAGCCAAAAAAGCGGAGGCGTACAAGGTTGAGTTTGAAAAATTGAAAATGCTGGAGCTGTCCGTGGCTTCGCGCGAGTTTTTGACTTTTGAAACGCGCCGCAAAGAAAAGGAAACAGGGCTCGGATCGCTGAAGGAAGAGGAAGGGGCTTGCGCCGAAGCCGTCAATGCGCTGGAAGCGGAATGCCGAAAAGAGCGTGAAAACCTAAGCCGCTACCTCGGCACTCTTCAATCCTGCCGCGAGAAAGAAACGATGGCTTCCGCCAATCTTCGCCGGAACCAGGATAGGTCGCTTTTGAATCGCGAGCGCATCGGGGAGCTTGGCGCGCGTCACGATAATTTGATCCGCCAAATCCAGGTTTCCAAAAGACGTGTCGAAGAATTTAGAAACGAATACGATCGGCTGGCGGCGGAATGCGAAGCGGCCCTTAGCCAGGAAAAAGAAGCCAATGTCGGCCTTCACTCCGCCGAGGTCGACGCTTCCATGGAATCGCTCGAGACATCCCTTTCTTCGTTAAAGGACCGTCGTATCGCCATCGAAGGGCAGATCGCTAAAGCGGAAGCCAAGCTTGAAATCGCCCGCGAAGCCGAGGGGAAAGACAGCTCCTTTCGTGAAAGCCTTTCCCGCAAAATCAGAGAATTTGCCCAAAAAATTGTAAGCGTCCTGCAGTTGTCTCAAGAGCATGCGCAGAAAATTGAAGCGGAAGCCTGGAATTTTGCCCAGGAACTTTTGGGAAGACCTGTTGAAACTTCCGGCATAGCGGAGTCGATTGCCCGGTGGAAATCGGAGCTTGAGCCCATTCTCGCCCAGGAAAAACAATTATCTCAGGATCGCGAACAGAAGCTCATTCGCCTGACGGAAGTCCGTTCCGAGCAGGGACATTTGACGGCCAAAAGACAAAAGTTTGAAAAGGATAAGAGCTGGGTTTTGGAATCCATCCAAAACGAAGAGGCGCAGCTGGAAGCCGCCCAGAAGCAAATCCAGGAATCAGTCGCCAAACGCGAGTCTTTGGAGGCTGAAAATAGCTCGCTTGAGTCCGAAGCCGCTTCTTTAAGCGAGGCGCGGGATGGTTATTTGAAGGAAAAAAATGAAGTGGAGCGCCAGTATTCGGAAGCGGCTGCCGGCCTTGAGCGGGTGGAGCTGGCACGCCATCAGAAAGAAGCGTTCTTAAAGGTCGCCCGGGAAAAACTGCATCGTTTTGAATTGGAAGACACCCAGCTGCGTTACGAGATGGATCGGATCAAAGAGAGGATTTATAACGCTTATCAAGTGGATCTGGCTCAGGTGGGCGCGCCGGAAGAATTCGATATCGAAGAAGCCAAGGCCCAAATGCAGGCCCAGCGCGACAAGCTGACCCGGATGGGGCCGGTGAATCTGGTGGCATTGGAAGAGTTTGGTGAAATGCAGGAGCGCTATGATTTTCTCACCAAGCAGGAAGCGGACCTTTTGCAGGCCAAGGATGATTTGCATAAGGCCATTTTAAAAATCAACCGGACCACACGGGAACTTTTTGTCGAGACTTTTGCCAAGATCCAAAAGCATTTTGCGGACTATTTTCGTTTGTTGTTTATCGGGGGCTCTGCCGAGCTTTTGTTGGCTGACGAAAATGATGTTCTCGAAAGCGGCATTGAAATCGTGGTTCGTCCTCCCGGCAAGAAACTTCAGAATATTTCCCTGCTTTCGGGTGGGGAGAAGGCGCTTACCGCCATCGCTCTTTTATTTTCTTTATTCAAAGTCAAGCCCAGCCCCTTTTGCGTATTGGATGAAATCGACGCGCCGCTGGATGAGTCCAACGTGGACCGTTTTTCTTCGATGTTGAAAGATTTTATTGGGGAGTCGCAGTTTATCGTGATCACGCACAATAAGCGCACGATGAGCCTGGCCGACGCGCTCTATGGCATCACCATGGCGGAGAATGGGGTTAGCCGCGTGGTATCTGTCCGGATTTCGGAAAAACCCTCACCGGACGGATTGAAGAAGGATAAGGAAGAGGTTTTGGTTTAAGGGAAGCGCGCCGCTGGTTTTTTGTAGGCGCGAACTTGGTCTTTTCCGGAGCGTTTGGCTTCGTAAAGCGCTCCATCCGCGCAATAAATCAGCTTGTCTTTGTCTTCGGCGTCTTCCGGGTAAGAAGCGACTCCCACCGAAACCGTTACTTTGCGATGCATCGCATGGGAAGTGGCGGTTTGCGCGCGGATGATATCCCGCAGGCGTTCGGCCAGCTTAATCGCTTCCTGTTTGGTGGTGCCAGGCAGTACCGCCGCGAATTCCTCGCCGCCATAGCGCGCCACATCGTCCATTCGGCGCATCACGGTTTTGGCGATCGATGAAATTTCCTCCAGCGCCTTGTCACCCGCCTGGTGGCCGTAGGTGTCGTTGTAGGTTTTGAAATCATCCACATCGAACACTAAA
The DNA here is from genome assembly GCA_016206805.1 of Candidatus Omnitrophota bacterium. Classification (GTDB taxonomy): domain Bacteria; phylum Omnitrophota; class Gorgyraeia; order 2-02-FULL-51-18; family 2-02-FULL-51-18; genus JACQQX01. Next base: position 1,589 of record JACQQX010000030.1, on the reverse strand, counting down.
AGACTCAGCGGTTTGTCCAGCGCCTTGGCATGGTTGACGGATTCAATCAATAATTTTTGAAAATGACCGTGATTCCAGAGTTTGGTGAGCGAGTCCTGCTGAGAGTTGACGACCACTTCGTTGTAAGTTTTGGCATTTTCTAATGCCAAACCGGCATGATTGGCCAGCATCATGATGCGTCGCACATCTTCCTGTGTAATCGGTTTTTTGGTGGTGACGTTATCGATCATGAGGACGCCCACCACGTGATTCTTCCCATGGAGGGGGACAACGGCAAACTCGGTGATGCCCAAGCCCTGGAGGCGAATGTCGCAAAGCTCATGATTCACGTCGCGGCCGGTGACCAGCGCCGGTTCAGACTGAATCACGGTTTTGGCCAGGATGCCGTAGCTTTTTTCAATCGGCATGCGAATTTGGCGCGCGATTTTATTGAGTTCGATGTCAATCTGCTTACCGGACTTATGATAAACGTCCAGCAGGCCTTCGAGGGTAATTTTATTCTGCTCAATCATTTTCCAAACCAGCGGCGAGGCTTCCGGGTGGGTGGGGCCGATGCCCATTTTCCCTTCCAGCTGGGTGCCCGATTCATCCACCATGAATAGTATTGCGCGGTTATAAGCCAGGCCTTCATGGCTGGTAACGGCGCTCAAGATCAGGTAAATAACCTCATCCAACAGCAAGGTGGTACGGATTAAATTGCCGATTTCGTAAAGGAGAAGAAGTTCCTGGCGGGTTTTCCGGAGTTCTTCTTGTAATCTAACTTGTTCCATAGTAGGATATTACCACATTTTAGCCGTTAATCAACCAAGCGTCAAAAAAGCCAAAAAACCACGTGGACTCTCACAAAAACCCCGATTCCGCTACTATTCGAACCATGTTTGACCGCTTGGCGGAGCGCTACGACCTTTTTAACCACTTAACAAGCTTGGGAATGGCTACCGGTTGGCGCCGGGAGACCTTAAAGCCGGTTCGGCCGGGAATGCGAGTGCTGGATTTGGGCTGTGGAACGGGGGATTTGATGCTCGAAGCCATCCCGCTAGCGGGCCTCGAGGGTGAGGTGGTGGGCCTGGATTTTTCGCCCAATATGCTGGCAGTGGCCCGGCGGCGGGTTGAGCAAATGGAACCCAACGAATACGCTCCTGTCCGGTTTGTGGAGGATAAGGCTGAAAACCTTCCGATCGAAGACAAGCCCTATGATGTCGTGGTGTCTGGTTTTGTTTTGAGAAATCTATATGAGAATATCGATAAGGTGCTGGAGGGCGTTTTTCGGTCGCTCAAAACGGGGGGGCAAGTGAGTTTTTTGGATATCACCGAGCCTGATCAAAAAGGCTGGCTATTGCTATGGCAAACCTATATGAATACGATGGTGGCATTGTACGGCAAGCTTCTTTTTGGAAAAGATTACCCCGCGTTTTATTTGACCGAATCCGCGCGGCGTTTTTTAAAAGCCGGTGAGTTTGTTCAAAAACTGAAAGAAACCGGTTTTCAGAATATTCGCGTGAAGTCTTTTATGTTTGGCGCGGTGCGGCTATATCAAGCAAAAAAATAATTGTCATTTCGAGGTCGCCGTAGGCGGCCGAGAAATCTTG
>JACQQX010000032.1 GCA_016206805.1 Candidatus Omnitrophota bacterium | reverse complement strand
TGGATGTCCTGTCTTGGGGCGTTGACAGCGCGCGTGGCCCGGTATCGCCGAAGGCGATCCATGCGCGCTGGAACCGAGCGTCATTTCCGGTGGGAAATGGCGCGTCCCCAAGACAGGACATCCACCCGGAGCTCACTAGCTATTGAATTTATAAGTTAAGTAAACGTGAGTTGGGACTTAAAACGCGAGTAAGGCGGAGAGGAAAGGGCCTGGGGCTAGGCCTAGTAGTAAAATGGCGATGATGGCGGCGTATTGCATGGCTTTTTGGGTGGGGGAGACGGTGAGGATAAGGTCGCCGGATGGGGGATTGATGTAAATGGCTTTGACGATTTTGAGGTAATAGTAAAGCGAAACGATGACGTTGAGGATGCCGAGGACGGCCAGCCAGAAAAACCCCGCCTGCATGCCGGCCCAGAGAATGTAGAACTTGGCGAAGAAACCGGCCAGTGGCGGCACTCCGGCCAGTGAAAAAAGCGCCAACAACATTCCCGCCGCCAAAAGGGGTGACTTTTTGGCCAGCCCGTTGTATTCGGAGATTTCATCGGACTTTACATGGTTAGACACCGCCACGATGACTAAAAACGCGCCTGCCGTGCTGAAAACATAGCTTAAAAGATAGAAACAAAGCGCTTCTTTGCCGGAATGGGTCAGGCTGGCCAGTCCCATCAAAAGATAACCGGCATGTCCGATGCTGGAGTAGGCCAGAAGTCTTTTGATATTGGTTTGAGGAATGGCCGCCAGATTGCCATAAAGGATGGTCAGGGCCGATAAAGCCGCGAATAAAATCGTTAGCTTGTCCCAGGCGGGCATGAACACCGTCAGCATGAGTTTGAGCAGCGCCGCGAAGCCGGCGGCCTTCGAGGCGGTGGCCAGATACGCGGTGACGGGGGTTGGCGCGCCTTCATAAACATCCGGAGCCCAGAGATGAAAAGGAACGGCTGAGATTTTGAAGCAAAGGGAAGCGACGATGAGAATCATTCCAAAAATAAAAGCCGGCGGCAGGGTGTCGAATAATACCAGTTTTCTCTGGATTTCGGAATAGGCCGTCGAGCCTACAGCGCCATAGATAAAGCTGAGTCCATACAGAAAAACCGCGGTGGAAAGGGCGCCGATGATGATGTATTTGACACCCGCTTCGATGGAGCTGGTTTTGTCGCGCAGATAGGCCGTCATCGCGTAAAGCGAAACCGTCAGCGTTTCCAGGGCCACGAAGAAAAGAAGAAAGTCATGGGCGGACGCCAGAAAGCAAATGCCGATCAGGCTGAAAAGGATAAGCAGCGAAAACTCGCCATGTCCGCGCTTTAATTTCTTTTGATAGCCCGAGACCATGAAGAGCGTGAAAAAGCCTGCCAATAGAAAGAGGGATTTGAAGAAAACCGAAAGACCGTCCTGGGAGAAACTCCCGCCAAAACTATAGCCGTAGTTGAAATATTGAAAACCGACCAGGTTTAAAAAGGCCAGTCCCGTGCCCGCCATGCCCACACCCGAAAGAATGGACCCTCTTTTTTCGTGATTGGCGAAGAATAGATCGAGCAAAAGTCCGGTGACGGCCGTGATGATCAAAATCACCTCCGTAGCCAGGATAGGCCAGTGAATGTCAAATGCCACTGGAAGCCAGCCTTTCCAGAATAGGTTTAGTGCCCGCCGAGATGGAAGGCAAAAGAAGAGACGGCAAAAGTCCGACCAGCAAAAGAATGGCGATCAAAAGAAGATAGGGAAGCCGGCCCGCGCCTGTCGCGTCCTTCAGCATATTGCCTTTGGTTTTTAAGGGACCTTGAAACGCGCCGCGGACAGTTTTGAGCATATAACCCGCCGTGATGATAAGCCCCGTCACCGCCAAAATCGCCGGAACGCGGTGGCGGTCCCAGGCGCCGAGAAGAATCATGATCTCCCCGATGAAATTACCAAAACCCGGGACACCCGCGGAAGCAAGGGCCGTCATGACAAAAAGGGTTCCCACCAGCGGCACTTTTTTGCCGAACCCGCCCCAATCTTCTAATAGGCGGGTATGGGTTTGGTCATAAATGAACCCCACCAACGCGAATCCGAGGGCCGCCATCAAGCCATGCGAAAACATGAAAAAGACGGCGCCATTTAAAGCGGTGGGAGTCAGGCAGGCCAGGCCCAGGAGAATGAAGCCCATGTGACTGCAGCTGGAATAACCCAGAATGAATTTCAAATCTTTCTGTGAGAAGGCGATGAGGCCGCAGTAAACGATGTTGATCACCGCGATCCAGGCCACATAAGGCATCCAGTAAGCGGCGCCTTGCGGCATGAGGCCAATCCCCAGTTTGATAATGGCAAAAGCCCCCAGTTTTTTTAAAACCCCGGCATGCAGCATGCTGACCGAAGTGGGAGCCGCCGCATAACCCATCGGCGACCACGTGTGAAAAGGCCAGAGCGTTAAAATAACGCCAAAACCCACCATGATGAGAGGGAATGCCCACATTTGGAATTCGATGGGAAGCGGTTGGGCGGTGACGGCCGCTTCAATCAACGGCAGTTCAAATGTCTGAAGCCCCGTCACAAAATAAAGCCCTAAAAGCGCGATAAGCGCCAGCAGCGCGCCGAGCGTCAGGTAGAGGGTCAGTTTCATCGTGGCATATTCTTTATTGCCCGAACCCCAGACACCGATGAGCGGGAATACCGGAACGACGGCGGTTTCATAAAAGAAATACATGAAAAAGATATTGAGGGACACCAGCACCCCGAAACAGCCCACGATGAGGAAGAGGTAAAAAATGAGGTATTCTTTTAAATCGCGAGTGACCGAACAAGAGACCATCACTCCCGCAAAAGCGAGAATGGCCGTCATGAGGACAAGGACCGAACTAATGCCGTCCAGGCCCACATGGTAGAAAATGCCAAGGGATTTGACCCACTCGACGCGATCGACAAATTGATAGCCGCCGGCGACTTTGTCGTAATTAAAAAATGTCAAGGCCGCCAGAAACAGGGAAACCGTGACCGACAAAACGGCAATGGCTTTCAGGGTGTCCGGCCGGTTTTTCGGCACGAAAAGCAAGAGGCATCCGCCCAGCGCCGGCGTTAAAAGAATCCAGGAAGTCAGTCCAAAAGGCATTTAGAATCCTCTTAAAAACATGAAAGCCACCAGGGCCACCAGCCCAAAACTAAACACCAAGGCTGTCGTTTGAAGCTTGCCGGTTTGCGCATAACGGATAAAAGAGCCCAGGCCAGCGGTTAATTGCGCCGCGCCATTGGCGCCGCGATCGATAATGACTTTGGAATCAAAGATGAAAAGAATTTGCGCGATCAGCTTTTGAAAGAAATTGGCCAGCGCCAAAAAAGCCTCATCCAGGTAATATTTTTTAACAAGGACATCATAAGCCTTGCCAAAGAACCGCTCGAGCGGGTCCTGCCTATTTTTAACACGCGCGTAGAGCAGGGTTCCCAGCGCAATGCCGGCAAGGGCCACACCCGTGGAGGTGATGGCCACCGCCATATTGAAATGCGGGTGTTCGCCATGGCCTCCCATGATAAAAGCGGGAATGCCCATAAAGCCTGCCGTGACGGAAAAAAAAGCCAAGACAATCAACGGCCATTTCATAATAGGCTCCGCGTCATGCACGGCGTGATGGTCGTGGCCATGCGTTTTTCGATCAGGCCCAAGAATGGCAATCCATACCGCGCGCGTCATGTAAAAAGCCGTCAGCCCCGCGGTGAGAAGCGCCGCAAAATAAATCACCCGGTTTTCCTCGTAGGCCAGCGCTAAGATCTCATCTTTGCTGAAGAAACCGGAAAAGGGATAAATACCGCAAAGCGCTAAGGTTCCGATGAGGAAGGTCGCCGCCGTTACCGGCATTCTCTTTAACAAGGAACCCATTTCCCAAATATTTTGCGTGTGAAGACTATGAATCATGGCCCCGGCGCCTAAGAAAAGCAGCGCTTTAAAGAAGGCGTGCGTGGTGAGGTGATACATGCCAATGGTCGAACTCCCTAAGCCCACCGCCATGACCATATAACCCAGCTGGCTGATGGTCGAATAAGCGAGAATTTTTTTGATGTCGTTCTGGACGACGGCTAAAAGCGCCGCCATGCCCGCGGTGATGACGCCAATCACGGCAATGGTTTCCAAAACGTTAGGAAGATCATGAATCAAAAAGAAAGTCCGCGCCAAAAGATAAACGCCCGCGGCGACCATGGTGGCGGCGTGAATCAGGGCGCTCACCGGGGTTGGGCCTTCCATGGCATCCGGCAGCCAGATGTAGAGAGGGAATTGGGCGGACTTGCCGACAACCCCGCAAAAAACAAGGAAAGCCGCAACCGTGAGAATGGCGGGGGTGACTAGGTTTTGATGCGCCAGGTCCGGTATCCGGGTAGCCAGTTCCGAAAAGAGGAAAGTGCGTTCTGCCCCGCCGAGTCCTGAGAGCATCCACACCATGAAAATGCCAATCACGAACCCGAAGTCCCCTACGCGATTGATGATAAACGCTTTATTGCCGGCATCGGCCGCCGAGGGTTTTTCGAACCAAAAACCAATCAAAAGGTAAGAGCTCACCGCCACCAATTCCCAGAACACGAAAAGCATGAGGAAGTTATGCGCCAGGACGATGCCTAGCATGGAAAAAGCGAAAAGGGACAGCGAGGCGAAATAACGCGGAAAACTCTGGTCGCCGCGCATGTAGCCGATGGAATAAAGGAAGATGCAGCTTCCCACACCGGTGACAATCAGCAGCATTAAAAGAGAAAGCCTATCGATCAAAAACCCAAACGGGATGGAAAGTCCCGGAATGCTGATCCAGGCATAGGCTGTTTCCACCGGCAGCAAAGAAGGGTTTTTAAGATAGAAGCCAAAAAGGGCCGCGCTGGCCGCGAATGAAATCAGAACGCTGGCGGTCGAGAGAATGCCGGCGATTTTGGGAGAGCGGAGGAAAAAAAGAGCGATAAAAAACGCGGCCAAAAGCGGAGAAAAGAGGATAACCCAGGGGAGAAGGGTGATATTTACCATTTAAGCGTTTCAAGCTCCCGGGTATCTGTCGTATCTTTTTTGCGGTAGAGAAGCACCGCAATGGACAGCCCCACCGTTACTTCAGCGGCTGCCACCAGCATTGTGAAAAATACCACCGCCTGACCGGAAAGATCTCCCCAATAAGAAGAAAAGGCGACAAAAGAAAGGTTGGCCGCGTTCAAAATCAGCTCAATGGAAAGAAGAATCATCAACATGTTGCGGCGAACCAAAAGACCGGCTAAACCCAGAGCGAAAAGAAGCGCGGAGACCGTTAAGTAATGATGAAGAGAGATCACGATAGCACCGTTGGCGTTGGGCGGTTGCGGTAACGAAGCCCGTATCGGTATACGTCCGCGGTGGCGTCAAGATCAAAAGACGAAAGACGCAAACGCCTAACGATACGGGCTTCGTCACCGTCAAACGCAACCGATCGGCAAACCCTCATTATTTTGCATCCTTTTTCGCCAGGACCACAACACTGACAACGGCCGCCAGCAGCAGAAAGGCCGTCAATTCAAAAGGAAGAACGTATCGTCCAAAAAGAAGCCTGCCCATCTCCGCTGTTGTTCCCGCTTGAGGAGCGAAGCCCGGCGCTTCTATCGAACGGATCACTTGGAAGGTTAAAGCGAAAAGGAGAACGCTGGCCAAGACAGCGAGAATAGGAGCCGGTTTCAGTCCCCAGTCGGAAAAAGAGGTTTTTTTGAAATCAATCATCATCACCACAAACAGGAAGAGGACTAGGATAGCGCCGGCATAGACCAGCACCAGTATGGTGGCGACAAGGTAGGCTTTCAAAAGAACAAAAAGCCCCGCTGTCATGCACATGGCGGTGACCAGGAAAAGCGCGCTATAGATCGAAGAGCGCGAAGTGATGACGCCGATCGCGGCCGCGACAGCGCCAGCCGAAAAAATATAAAAGAGTACCGTTTCAAACATAATGATCGCCCTATTCTATTGACCCCGCCAAGCCTTGTCAATCGGTTCTATTCAATTTCAAACCTTTGGTTGCCAAAATTACCCTTATCCTTATCATCTAATATCGCCTTGATCGCTTTGAAAACCACCTGAAATTGCTGGTCATATTTTTTCTCCAGCTCATCGATACGCTGCTTTAGATCAAGATGGGAATTCAATAGGATTCCATGCTCTGTAAAAGCCAACGGACTGTACCTCCTTCCACCCCAACTTGAGGTGCCAATTTGGTACCTCAAGTCCGTAACTTCTTTGTTTGTAAGGAGAAACATAAAGTCGTCTGGGAAGCGATCGCTATAAGCTTGCCAGGTCCGGAGCAAGCATCACTTTCTTATTCCTAATCAAATAAATTTTCCTCTCAACAGTTTCATGTGAAATAAGCGTCGCGATTGCGATTTTTCTGTTTTTAGCCATAGCTCAAGCTCCTTTTCTGATGTTGAATAAATGACTGGTTTATCATTTTTCGTTCAGATGGGCTGAACTACTTCGGGCAAGCTATCAGGAATGAGGGTTCGCTGCCCCTGAGAGGAGTGTGAACGTATTATGTCGCTGATAAAATTTTAAGTAAAGTCAATTTTTTGTTCAGGCACTCACTTAACAGCACCTCACCCCGCCCCTGGCTTTGGTTTGCCCATCTAGCGGACATGCGATTCCCCCTGCGCGGGAATCGCATTCGATGACAACGTGCGTGGCTGGCGCACGATGTGCGCCAGACCATGCCCACGCCGTTGTCAACGCCGCCAGATGAGCAAACCAAACCCAGGGGCAAAGCCAAGTACGTACGGCTTGTCTATGT
>JACQQX010000033.1 GCA_016206805.1 Candidatus Omnitrophota bacterium | reverse complement strand
TTTTACATTTTACATTTTTCATTGAGTTTCCATGGATAAACTCGTTGTCGAGGGCGGCCGCAGGCTCGAAGGGGTGATAGAAGTCAGCGGCGCCAAGAACGCGTCTTTGCCGATCCTGGCCGCGACCATGCTTTCCAAAGAATCGTCGGTGATCCATAACGTTCCCCAGGTGGCGGATGTCTTCACTATGGTGAAGATTTTGAAATCCCTGGGCGCGCGGGTGGAGCATAAAGGCAATACGGTTGAAGTGGACCCGCGCGGGGCGGTCAATCCTGTTTTGCCTTATAAGCTGGTGAGCACGATGCGCGGCTCGATTTGTTTTTTGGGGCCGCTTCTGGCGCGATTTGGCGAGGCTAAAGTTTCTTTTCCGGGCGGGTGCGTTATCGGCCCAAGACCCATTGATTTGCATGTGAAGGGCATTCGTTCGCTGGGCGCCGAGGTTAAGGTGGAGCATGGTTATATCCTCGCTAAAGCCAAGCGGTTGCGCGGCACGCGGGTTTATCTGGGCGGCGCTTTTGGTTCGAGCGTTTTGGGCACGGCCAATGTTCTGATGGCCGCGTGTCTAGGCCAAGGGAAAACCGTTATCGATAACGCGGCCTGCGAGCCCGAAGTCGTGGATTTGGGAAATTTTTTAAAAGCCATGGGCGCGCGGATCAGCGGCCTGGGGTCGCCTTCTATCGAAGTAGAAGGTGTTGAAAGATTAAACGGAGCGACTTACAAAATCATCCCCGACCGCATTGAGGCGGGCACTTACGTTATTGCCTCAGCAATGACCAAGGGCGATGTGACGATCAAAAATCTCGACCTCAATATGTTGGGGGCGATGGTGGACAAGCTGAAAGACGCCGGTGTGGTCATCACCCAGAAAAATGGTCATGCGCGCGTGCGGCGCCAGCGCGTTCTTCGGCCGGTTTCGGTGACGACATTGCCGTATCCGGGTTTTCCGACGGATCTGCAGGCGCAAATGATGGCGCTCATGTGCATCGTGCCGGGGATCAGCGTCATCACCGAAAAAATTTATCCGGACCGTTTTTTGCATGTGAGCGAATTAAACCGCATGGGATCCAATATCATGCTGGAAGGCAATAGCGCCATTGTTAGCGGACAAAAGCGGCTTTCGGCGGCCCCGGTTATGGCGTCGGATTTGCGCGCCAGCGCGGCGTTGGTGCTGGCGGGTCTTGTGGCGGACGGCACGACGGAAATTTCCCGCGTGTATCACCTGGACCGTGGGTATGAAGATTTAGTGGGAAAGCTCCAGAATTTGGGGGCGAGGATTAAGAGAGAGAAGGAATAATAACGTAAAATGAAAAATGAAAAATGTAAAAAACGGAGTCCCTTCGGGACTTTTTATGAAAGTCGCGTTAGCGACACATTATTTTGCATTTTTCATTCCACATTTTACATTTCTACAGGAGATGGCCAATGGCAGTTGTAATTCGTTTAAAAACGATGGGTACCAAGAAAAAAATAAAGCACCGGATCGTGGTGACGGATTCCAAATATCCGCGCAACGGCCGTTTTCTGGAAGAGGTCGGTATTTGGGACCCGTCCCGGCAGCCGGCAGTGATCAAGGTTGAGAGCGCGCGTGTCGAGCATTGGATTAAAAACGGCGCCAAACCATCAGAGACGGTGAGGTCGATATTAAAAAAGGCAGGTGTTAAGCTTTAAGCACGAAATCCGAAGCACGAAGCACGAAACAAATTAGAAATTAAAATGACTAAAATTTCAAACAAGAGGTTTGGAGCATTGGGATTTAAAAAATTGAAATTTGTTTCGAATTTCGTGCTTCGTGCTTCGGATTTAAATTGAAGATCCATATCCTCACTTTATTTCCGGAAGTTTTTGAATCTTTTCTTTCTCACTCGATCATGAAGCGGGCGATCGCCAGGAAACGGGTTTCGATCTTGATTCACAATCTCCGGGATTATACGCATGACAAACACCGGACTTGTGATGACAGGCCGTTCGGGGGAGGGCCGGGGATGTTGATGAAGCCGGAACCTATTTTTGAGGCGATGAAAAAGCTTTTTGGGCGGCGAAAACCCCGTTTTCTTTATCCCAGCGCCCAGGGGATTCAGTTTGACCAGAAAAAGGCGGCGGAAATCGCCTGTTTGAAGGAGTTTGTTATACTCTGCGGCCATTACGAGGGGGTGGACCAGCGGGTGATTGACGAATTTGTCACCGATGAACTCTCCATCGGGGACTATGTGTTGACGGGGGGAGAGCTTCCCGCCATGGTGATTACCGACGCGGTGGTCCGTTTGATCAAAGGGGTGCTGGGGAATGAGGCTTCGAAGGAATTTGAATCTTTCAGCCGCAATCTGCTAGAATACCCCCAATATACGCGGCCAGCGGACTATCGCGGCCGGAAGGTTCCCTCGGTTTTATTATCCGGTAACCACAAGGCCATTGAGGAGTGGAAAGAGAGCCAGGCGCTTAGCCGGACCCGGCGCCAACGGCCGGATCTTTTAAAAAAGGTGAAACATGCATCCCACGATTAAGGCGATTGAGCAAGAACAGATGAAGAAGGATCTCCCGAAGTTCAAAATCGGAGACACGATACGCGTTTCGGTGAAGGTGGACGAGGGCGACAAAACCCGTACCCAGCTTTTCGAAGGCACCGTGATCAGCCGACAGGGCTCGGGTCTCCGTGAGAGTTTTACCGTCAGACGTATTTCTTTCGGCGAAGGCGTCGAGAGAGCTTTCCCGATCCATTCCCCGACAGTCCAGAAAATAGAGCTCGTGCGTACCGGCAAGATCCGTCGCGCCAAACTTTATTACCTGAGAAAATCAACCGGCAAGAGAGGGAGAATTGAAGAAGGAAAACGGGAAGAGGCGACACCGGCTCCTTCTGCATGACGACTCTTTCCTGAAAAAAGGCTTCGCGTCCCTGGCGGGCGTCGATGAAGCCGGAAGGGGGCCGCTGGCCGGTCCGCTTGTCGCTTCAGCGGTTATCGTCAGGGATTTTTCCTTTTTGAATAGGATTGATGATTCCAAGCGTCTGACTCCGCTTTTGCGCGAGAAGGCATACGACGAGATCGTTAAAAAAAGCTGGGTTGGGATCGCCGTCATCAGCCATGAAGAAATCGACGCGGTGAATATCTTTCAAGCGACGATGCTGGCGATGCAAAGGGCGGTTAGAGGCCTTCCCGTCCGCCCCGATTGCATTTTAGTGGACGGAAATCGCGCCCCGGCTTTGGGCGCCCAGGCATTTCCGATTGTCGAAGGGGACGCGCGTTCTTTTTCGATTGCCTGCGCCTCGGTTGTCGCGAAAGTCACACGCGACCGCTTGATGAGGCAATACCATGAAAAGTTTCCGCAGTATGGTTTCTATCAGCATAAGGGATACGGCACCCCCGGGCATTTACAAGCGCTTAAAAAACACGGACCCTGCGAAATCCATCGAAAAAGCTTTGAGCCGATAAAATCCGAAATCCGAAGCACGAAGCACGAAACAAATTCAAAATTAAAATGACCAAAATATCAAACAAGAGATTTGGGAAATTGAAATTTGAAAAATTGGAATTTGTTTCGAATTTCGTGCTTCGTGCTTCGGATTTCATAGGTAATTATTGATATGGAAACATTGCTTATCATCGATTTTGGATCACAATACAATCAGCTGATCGCGCGCCGCGCGCGGGAGGCGAAGGTTTACTGCGAAATCGTGCCGCCCACTGTTTCGCTGAAGGAAATCCGTCTTAAAAACGTCAAAGGCATCATTCTCTCGGGCGGTCCCGCCAGCGTTTATAAAAAAGATTCTCCGCAGCTCAATCCTGAATTTCTGGCCTTGGGGGTGCCGGTGCTGGGGATTTGTTACGGCATGCAGGCCATTACCCATCTTTTGGGAGGACGCGTCCGCCGCGCCAGGCAGAGGGAATATGGCCGCGCGGAACTTCTCTTAACCCCCCGCTCCGGAAAGCTTTTTCATGGGGTCGCGAAAAAATCCGTTTGCTGGATGAGCCACGGCGACTATGTATCGGCTATTCCCGCCGGGTTTTACAAGACCGCGAAAACCTCCAGCACCCATATGGCCGGTTTTGAAAATCCTACCCGGCGGATTTACGGCGTTCAATTCCATCCGGAGGTGATGCACACGGCGTTTGGTTCCCGCGTCATCCGGAATTTCTTATTTTCCATTTGCGGATTCCGGGGTTCTTGGAACATGAAAAATTTTATTCACGACACGACCGAGCGCATTCGCCGCCAGGTCGGCAAAAGCCGGGTGATTCTGGGGCTTTCGGGCGGAGTGGATTCTTCGGTGGCGGCGGCGTTGTTGGCCAAATCCATCGGCAGGCAGCTGGTGTGTATTTTTGTGAATAATGGATTGCTGCGCAAAAATGAAGTTGAGGGAGTCCGGCGGGCGTTTAAAGGGCGCAAATTGGATTTGCGCGTCATCCATGCCGAGCGGATATTTCTTAAAAAACTGAAAGGCGTCACCGATCCTGAGCAAAAGCGCAGGATTATCGGACATGAATTCGTTTATGTTTTTGAACGGGAAGCGCGCAAAATCAAAAATGCGCATTATTTGGCTCAGGGAACGCTTTACCCGGATGTGATCGAAAGTCGATCGGCTTTTGGAGGGCCTACCGCTGTTATCAAGACCCATCACAATGTGGGCGGTTTGCCGGAAAAAATGGATTTAAAACTCATCGAACCTTTGAAGGAATTGTTTAAGGATGAGGCGCGCGCGCTTGGCCGCGCGTTGGGCCTTCCCAAAGATCTGGTGTGGCGCCATCCCTTTCCCGGTCCCGGTCTTGCCGTGCGCATCTTGGGGGAGATCACCCAGGAAAGACTTCAGATTTTACGCGAAGCCGATTTGCGTTTTCTGGAGGAAATCAAAAAAGCCGGTCTTTACGGCAAGATTTGGCAGGCTTTTGCGGTGTTGTTGCCGATCAAAAGTGTCGGCGTGATGGGCGATGAGCGCACTTATGAAAATGTGATCGCGCTGCGGGCCGTCACCAGCGTCGACGGCATGACGGCGGACTGGTTTGAAATTCCCAAAAAAGTCCTGGCCCATGCCTCCAACCGCATCATCAACGAAGTCAAAGGGGTTAACCGCGTCGTTTACGATATCAGTTCCAAGCCGCCGGCAACCATCGAGTGGGAATAGGTTGATTTTGTGAGACCCAAATCAGAATTTCTTGCCGGAACGGCGGTGGACCCGTCACCGCGAATACGATTGGAGGACGGTTCGCGGGAGTTCACCATGCGCGCGATGGACATCATCTGCCCGATCGGTATGGGGCAGCGCGGGTTGATTGTCGCGCCTCCCGGGAGCGGAAAAACCACTTTTCTCAAACATATTTGCGAGGCAGTGGCCAAAAGCTGCCCTTCCGTCAAGCTTTACTGCCTTTTGATTGATGAGCGTCCCGAAGAAGTCACGGATTTCCGGCGCAGCATGACGGCGCAAGTCCGCTGGTCCTCTTCGGACGAAAGTTATGATCACCATATCGCGACAGCCGATGAACTGATGCGTCAGGCCCTCCGTGAAGCGGGTGCCGGTGAAAATGTGATGGTGGTGATTGATTCGCTGACGCGTTTGGCCCGGGTGCATAATGCCGGAGGGCGTTCCAGCGGCCGGACACTTTCGGGCGGCGTGGACGCGCGGTCCCTGGAAGCCCCGCGGCGTATTTTTGGTTCGGCGCGGAAAATCGAAAACGGGGGATCCCTTTCGATTTTGGGAACGCTTTTGGTGGACACCGGCAGCCGAATGGACCAGGTGATTTTTGAAGAGTTTAAAGGCACCGGCAACATGGAAATTGTCTTATCGCGGGAAATCGCCAACCACCGGATTTTTCCGGCCATCGATATTCCTAAAAGCGCGACGCGTAAAGAAGAACTGCTTTTGGACCCCGAAGAACTGGATCAGGTCCGGAAAATCCGCCGCGCGCTGTTGGGGCTGGGGCCCGTCGAAGCGGCCAAGACGCTTGTCCGGCAATTAGAAAAATATCCCACCAATAAAGAGTGGTTCGTCGCTTTTAACAGAGGAGAAAGACCATGAGTGAGTCGATGAATGATCAGGAGACGGGTGTGATGGAACTTTTGCAGAGAATGCAGAAGCAGTTGATGTTTTTGGAGAAGAAAATCGATACGCTGATACAACAGTCCCAGCAAAAACCTTCGTTCGACCGCGGCGAAAGAAAATTCTCGCGGCCGTTCCGGCCTTATGGCCGTCCGCATAGCGGGCCTCCCCGTCACGGCGGGAACCACGAAGGTCAGGGACAGCATGGACAGCATGGACATGGCGACCGTCCCAAAAAACCTTATTTTAATCGGGGAAAAAACCGGTAAAATAGTCCCGTTATGGCCGCTGATTTCGTCCATCTGCATGTCCATACCAAGTACAGTCTTCTCGATGCCGTTTGCCATATCGAGGACTTAGCGGACCTCGCTCGAGATCTCAAGATGCCCGCCATCGCGATGACGGATAATGGCAATCTTTTTGGCGCGATCGAGTTTTATTCGACGCTCCATAAGGCGGGTGTCAAGCCCATCATCGGCGCGGAAATGTACGTGGCGCCGCAAAGCCGCTTTGAGCGGGCCACGCATGGATTGCAGGGCGCGTCTTATCCTCTGGTCCTCCTATGCCAGGACATGACGGGGTATAAAAACCTGATGGAGCTGGTGACTATCGGCTATCTCGAAGGTTTTTACTACCGGCCCCGCGTTGACAAGGAAGTCCTCAAAAAACATTCCCAAGGCCTCATCGCGCTTTCCGGAAATCTGCGCGGCGAGGTCCCGCATCTTCTGAATATCAATCAACTCGAAAAAGCCGCCGCCGCCGCCCAGGAATACAGCGACATTTTCGGCAGGGACAATTTTTTTATTGAGGTTGTCCGCAGCGGCATTCGGGAACAGGAGCGGGTGAATGGGGAATTGGTGAAGCTGGCCCAAAAGCATGGATTGGATTTAGTGGCGGCCAATGACGTTCATTACTTGAAAAAAGAATTTGCGCGCGCCCATGAAGCCTTGATTTGCATTCAAACGCAGGCGACGCTGGATGACCCCAATCGCGCTCGCCGCCAGACGGACGATCTTTATTTCAAAACCCCGGCGGAAATGAAAGAGCTCTTTAAAGACTTGCCAGAAGCTATTGCCAACACCGTCAAAATTGCCCAGCGATGCAATCTGGAGCTCGATTTCACCAAAACCCACGTTCCGCAGTTTACGCCGCCCGCGGGAAAAACGCAGGAGCAGTATTTGCGCGAGTTGACCATGGAGGGTTTAAAAAAACGCTATCCCGACTGGAATGAAACATTGGAGCGCCGTTCGGAGCATGAGCTTTCGGTTATTCAAAAGAGCGGTTACACGAGTTATTTTTTAATCGTTTGGGATTTTGTGCGTTTCACCAAGGAAAAAGGCATCCCCGTCGGCCCGGGTCGCGGTTCGGCGGCCGGCAGTGTTGTCAGTTATGCTTTGGGTATCACCGATATCGACCCCCTCCGCTACGATCTTCTGTTTGAGCGGTTTCTCAATCCTGACCGCGTCACCATGCCGGATATTGATATCGATTTTTGTTATGAGCGCCGCGATGAAGTGATCCGCTATGTCACCGATAAATATTCCAAAGACAATGTCGCGCAAATCATCACGTTTGGAACGATGATGGCCAAGGCCGTGATCCGCGACGTCGGCCGTGTCATGGCCATGCCGTACGCCGAAGTGGATAAAATCGCCAAACTTATTCCCACAGAACTGGATATCACGATAGACGACGCGCTGGAGCGCGAGGAGGAGCTCAAAAACCTTTATAAAATCAATCCTCAGGTCAAAGAACTGATTGATACTTCGCGCATCCTGGAAGGCACGACGCGCCACGCTTCGACGCACGCGGCGGGGGTAGTCATCAGCGAAAAGCCTCTCAAAGAACACATGCCGCTTTTTAAAACGGCGGACGGCCAGATCTCAACCCAGTATTCGATGGAGTCGCTGGAAAAGATCGGGCTCCTCAAAATGGACTTTCTGGGTCTTCGCACGCTCACCGTCGTGGATGACACGATGAAAATCATCAAGCGTATCCGCAAACAAGACATCGATTGGAGCCAGATTCCGCTGGATGACCGTCCGACGTTTGAAATGCTGTCCAACGCCCAGTCCATCGGCGTGTTTCAGCTGGAAAGTTCGGGCATGCGCGACATTCTTAAAAAACTGAAGCCCGATAAATTTGAAGACCTGATCGCCATCCTCGCGCTGTACCGTCCGGGCCCCATCGGTTCGGGCATGGTGGACGAATTCATCAAACGCAAACACGGGCAGATTCCCATTGTGTACGACCACCCGCTCTTGGAATCGGTTTTGAAAGACACCTACGGAATCATTGTCTTCCAAGAGCAGATCATGAAAATCGTCAACGTGCTGGCCGGATTTACGCTGGCCAAAGCCGATACGCTGCGCCGCGCGATTTCCAAGAAAAAAGAAGACGTGATGAAAGAGGTGCGTGAAGACTTCGTGAAGGGCGCCGCGGGCAATAAGATCGACCAGAAAATCGCCGATAAGATTTTCAATTTCATCATGCATTTTGCCGGTTACGGTTTCAATAAAAGCCATTCAGCGGCTTACGCGATGATTTCCTATCGCACCGCGTACTTGAAGGCCAATTATCCGGTGGAGTTCATGACGGCGCTGCTTTCATCGGAAAAAGACAACACGGATAAGGTGGTGTTGTATATCGATGAGGCCAAGCGCATGGCTTTGAAAGTGCTGCCGCCCGACGTCAATGAGAGTTTTCCGCAGTTTACCGTTGTGGGCCAGGACACGATCCGCTTTGGACTGTCGGCCGTGAAAAATGTGGGACAAGCGGCCATCGACGCCATTATCCAGGGACGCATCAAGCGCAACCGTTTCAAGTCCTTTCATGACTTGATCGAGCATGTCGATTTGCGGGTGGTTAACCGTAAGGTTCTGGAAAGTCTGATCAAATGCGGCGCTTTCGACACCATGGGTGTTTACCGTTCCCGGCTTTACGAGGCGCTGGACAAAGCGCTTTCGGTGGCCGGAGACATTCAAAAAGACCGTGAAAGCGGCCAGAAATCCTTTTTTGATTTGATGGAAGCCGAAGGCCACGCGGCCAAAAATTTTCAGGAGGTTCCGCAAATTCCCGAGTGGCCCGAGAGCACGCTGCTGTTGAATGAAAAAGAAATGCTCGGTTTTTATGTGACTGGCCACCCGCTAGACCGTTATAAAAAGGAACTTAAAAGTTATTCCACGGCCAATACGGTGACGTTGGTGCAGCGCCGTGAAGGCGAAGAGGTGATGATGGGCGGCATTGTTCAAAAGCTCAAATTCACTCAAACCAAAAAAACCGGCGAAAAGATGGCCATTGTCACTTTGGAAGACCTGGATGGGACAATTGATCTTCTTATTTTCCCGCGGGCGTTCAAGGAATGCGGCCAGCATTTGGTCAAGGATGCTATCTTATTCTTCAAAGGCAATGTGGATAAAAGAGAGGACACGCCCAAGCTTTTGGTCAACGACATTACCCCTGTGGCGGATATTCACAAGAAATACACGCGCAGCATCCATGTGCGTTTGGTGACTGCCGATCAAGGGGGAACCGGGGAAATGATGATGAAAAGCTTGCAGGAAACCCTGGCCAAGCACCCCGGCACCATCCCGGTTTATATCGAATTTGTCGGTCAGGACGATTCCCGTTCCCAACTCCTAGTCGACCGCAGCCTCTTCGTCCGCCCCGACGAATCCCTGGTTCTCTCCCTCCAACAAATCCTGGGCGAAGAAGCCGTCAGCCTTAAAATCTAAAATAGTTCGTCCTTACTTATGAATTCCATCACCCGTGAGCTCCGGCAGGCATCCTCCCCTTGAGCTCCTGCGTAGGACAGGTGGGCGTGGTAGAGATAGTTTCAACCGTTGGACGGAGCAGCCGGGGAGGACACCTACCGGAGCACCGCACATTACTAGGTGTGAATTCATCGATAAGCCAATTGCAATCAACACCTGGCACTTTTAGGCCAAAAAGGAACCGTCCCCCAGAAGGGCGTCTACCCGGAGCTCACTAGCTATCGAATTGATGGGTAGAGACATGAATATTGTGGCTGAATTGACTTTGTAAGTTATTGTGTGATAGCATGATGCGAAAATTAATGAGCGCGCGACTTACGCGACCAAAGGGAGCGTCAAGTCGCCCGCGCGAATCAATCCTGAGCAGGCGCTGCCCAGCGCCTGCCGAAGGATCTAATGAAAGGACTCTATGGCTATTACGAAAAAGGATATTGTTCTCAAAATCTCCAACGAGACTGGTATCAAGCAAATTGACGTAAAGCGAGTCGTGCAAAGCGCTTTGGACAAAATCACCGAATATCTCTCCACGGGTCAAACCGTCGAGCTTCGCAATTTTGGTATTTTTAAGGTCAAATCCCGCCGCGGGCGTCTCGGACGCAATCCCCGCACCGGCCAGGAAGTCCCGGTTCCACCCAAAAAAGTGGTGGTTTTTAAACCGGGTCTTGTCATGAAAAAGGACGTCAAATAAAGCACCTGCCCGAATGAAATTCAAACGCCTTCGGGGCATGCACGATGTTTTTGGCAAGGACGCGCTTGGTTTTGACCGCGTGGAGCGCATCGCTCGGGACGTTTTTGCCCGTTTTGGCTTCCAGGAACTTCTCACCCCCATCATGGAAGAAAAAGAGCTTTTCACACGGGCACTGGGAACGGAAACCGATGTCGTTCAAAAAGAAATGTACGAGTTTACGGACCGCTCCAAAACCCTGGTCGCCCTAAGGCCGGAAGGCACGGCAGGCATTGTTCGCGCTTATCTTGAAAACCATTTCGATAAAACCGAAGGCCAATCCAAATTTTTTTACAGTGGCCCGATGTTCCGCAGTGAGCGTCCTCAGGCCGGACGCTTGCGCCAATTTCACCAGATCGGCGTGGAGTCGCTGGGTGTAGCCAGCCCCTACGCGGACGCCGAGACCATTCAATGCCTGGCGGTTTATTTTGATTCTCTGGGGATCAAGGGCTATGAAATCAAACTCAATAATCTCGGTACTTTTGAGGAGCGTGAGGCTTTTAAAAAAGTTTTGACCGAGTATTTCAAGCCGCGTGAAAAAGAGCTTTGCGAAGACTGCAAAGCGCGTCTTTCGCGGAATGTGTTCCGGCTTTTAGATTGTAAAACCGCCTCTTGCCGCGTGATTGTCGAGCGTTCTCCGGAAATCACTTCCCATCTGGGCGAAGCCAGTAAAAAACATTTTGACGCGGTGCGGCGGGCGCTGGACGGCGCCGGCGTTGTTTATCAAATCAACGCCCGCATGGCGCGGGGACTGGATTATTACACGAAGACGGTTTTTGAAGTGACGCATGCCTCACTGGGCGCTCAGGACGCGCTGGCCGCCGGCGGACGGTATGACAGGCTGGTCGAGTCTTTTGGCGGAGCGCCGACAGGAGCGGTTGGTTTTGCTATCGGTGTGGAGCGGCTTTTGATGTGTCTGGCTGAACAAGAAGCCGGTCAAGCAGTATCAAGTTTTTTCGTGGCGACGTTGGGAGAGGCGGCGCTTCAGAAGGGTTTTGAAGTCCTGTCTACACTTCGTGCCGCGGGAATCCAGGTCCAGATGGATTTCGAAGCCAAGTCTTTAAAAAGCCAAATGCGCACCGCCGATAAGATTCATTGCCGCTATGTTGTCATCCTGGGCGACAATGAAATCCAAAAAGGTGTTTTTAATTTAAAAGACATGAAAGAGGGCGCGCAGGAAGAGCACGCCCTGAATGACGCTGTAAAGATCTTGAAAGGAAAAGGTTAAATGCTTCGCACGCATACGTGTGGGGAACTAACGGAAAAAAATATTAACGAAGCGGTGAGACTCTGCGGATGGGTGGATACCGTCAGGGATCACGGAGGTTTGGTTTTTATCGATCTTCGGGATCGTTATGGAAAGACACAGCTTGTTTATTCCGGCAGAATTACTGATTATAAATCTGAAGATTGCGTCCAGGTTGAAGGCGTGGTTAAGGGTAGGCCCAAAGGCACAGAAAATTCCAAAATTTCCACCGGAAAAATTGAAATAGCCGTCACCACGATCAAAACGTTTTCATCGTCCGGGCCTTTGCCTTTTGAAATTTCTAAAAGTACAAAAACGAATGAAGAGCTTCGCATGACTTATCGGTATTTGGATTTGCGCAATCCCGAAGTGCAGAAAAATTTATTCATTCGTCATCGCGCCTGTCAAATCATCCGCAAGGTATTGGACGCGCGCGGCTTCATCGAGGTCGAAACGCCGATTCTCACCAAATCAACGCCGGAGGGGGCGCGGGATTATTTGGTTCCCAGCCGCGTCAACCGAGGCGAGTTTTTCGCGCTGCCGCAGTCCCCGCAGCTTTTCAAACAAATCCTCATGGTTTCGGGTTTTGACCGTTATTTCCAAGTCGCCAAATGTTTCCGTGACGAAGACTTGCGCGCGGACCGCCAGCCGGAGTTTACGCAGCTGGACATGGAAATGTCTTTTTTGGAGGAGGCAGATCTTTTTGGCGTGATCGAAGAAGTGTTGTCGGTGATTTTGAAAGAAGCGTTCGGCGTTTCCATTTCCACGCCATTTCCACGCCTGACCTACAAAGAGGCGATGTCTCGTTATGGTTCGGACAAACCGGATTTGCGGTTTGGACTGGCGATCGAAGACCTCTCAGCGCTTGTGAAAAACAGTGAGTTTAAAGTTTTTAAGGATGTTGTTTCTACCGATAAGGGCGCCATTCTCGGGATTGCGGTGCCCAAGGCCGAGGCCTCTCGAAAAGACATTGATGATTTGACGGAATTTTCCAAAGCGGAGGGCGCCAAGGGGTTGGCTTATTTTAAAGTGGGACCGGCCGGAGTTTTGGATTCGCCGATCGCCAAGTTTTTTGATGCCGCGACACTCCAAAAAATCAGCGAACTTTTTAAGGCCAATGAAGGAGATTTGATTCTTATTGTTGCCGACGATCGCGCCAGGGCTCAAAAAGTGTTGGGCGCTCTTCGGCTTCGTGTCGCTCAGTGGAAAAAACTGGCTTCAACCGGTTTTCACCTGAGCTGGGTTACGGAGTTTCCATTATTCAAATGGAATGAGGAGGATAAGCGCTGGGAGTGCGAACATCATCCTTTTACCTGTCCCCACGCGGAGGATTGGAAAAAATTCCGCCCGGCGGGGGAGCTCGGCAAAATACGTTCCCGCGCTTATGATTTGGTGCTCAATGGCAACGAGATCGCTTCCGGTTCCGTGCGTATTCACGAGAAATCCGTGCAGAAGGAAATCTTTGATGCCATCGGCCTGGACGAGAAAGAAGCCGCCAGCCGGTTTGGTTTTCTTTTGAAGGCGTTTGAGTTTGGGGCGCCGCCGCATGGCGGCATCGCGCTGGGCATTGACCGGATCCTGGCGATCTTTCTGGGGCTGGAATCCATCCGAGAAGTGATCGCTTTCCCTAAAAACCAAAAAGCGGTTTGCCCGATGACCGAAGCGCCGTCGCCGGTGAATGAGCGGCAGCTAAAAGATCTTGGCATTAAAATTCGATAACGCGTGGGCTCAAAAGATTATCGCGGCGACACTCCGGGCGGAGAAAGCCGGCGGCTGGTCTATCGGCGTGAATCTCGTCAATGACCGCCAAATCCGCGCGATCAATAAACGATATTTGAATCACGACTACGCGACGGATGTGATCGCGTTTGGCTATGGCGACAAATTGGGCGACATCGTCGTTTCCAAGGACACCGCCAGACGGATGGCCGGAGAGTTAAAGATCGCTTACAAAGAGGAACTGGCCCGTTATATCGTCCATGGGACGCTTCATCTTTTGGGGTATGACGATAGGAAAGAAAGTGACAGAAAAAGGATGCATGAGAGACAAGAAAGATTTCTCGGCCGCCTGCGGCGACCTCGAAATGACAGAATGCCATTTGAGATGACACAATGAAGAACAAGCGCACCTTCGTCCACAGACTGAATAACGCCGTTGAAGGCTTCATTTATGTCATGAAGCGCGAGCGGAACATGCGCGCCCATTTCCTGGTCGCTTTTTTTGTGCTGCTCTTGGCCATTTTTTTGGGCGTGCGGCGGATTGAATGGATGATATTGAGCGTCACGGTCACTTTTGTGCTGATCACGGAGATGATCAATACCGTGATTGAAGACATGATGGATCTGGTCAAAGGCTCGTTCCATCCGGCCGTGCGGATTATCAAAGACATTTCCGCGGGCATGGTGCTCGTGAGCGCTTTAAACGCATTGATCGTTGGTTTTTTTATTTTCTCCCGCTATCTGGGCTGGCCCATGGAATTTGCGGCGCTCCAGATGCGGCACACGTCTTCCCGCGTGGTTTTTATCACGCTGCTTCTGGTTATTTTTCTGGTGATCAGCGGGAAAACATTTTCGCGGAAGGGCACGCCGTTTCGCGGGGGAGCGGTGAGCGGCCACTCCGCGATAGCGTTTTCCGTGTGGACGGCGGTGGCGCTTTCCCAAGACAATACGTTGATCTCAAGCCTGACATTTTTCCTGGCGGCGCTGGTGGCCCAAAGCCGTTTACGCGCGAGAATCCATTCGCTGGTTGAAGTTTTGTGGGGCGCGGCAGTCGGCGTGCTGGTGACCATGCTTTTATTCAAACTTTTTATTTACTAAAGGAATAAAAAAGGAATAACCAATGCATCGCTTCCGGCATTATCTGGTTTCGGGTTTGGTGGTCCTGGCGCCTCTTTTTTTCACGATTTTGGTGATCCGCTACCTAATCCGCCTGACGGACAACTTCATCGTCAATCCTGTTTTTCAAAGCCTGCCGATGGAAATCAGCGTGGGTTTCAAGGTTCTGCTGGCGAAGATTCTCATCGCGGTTCTGGTTGTTTTTTTTGTGGGAATGGTGGGCCTCATGGCCGAGCGTTTTCTTTTCAGGAATATTTTTTCAGGACTGGAGGGCATTTTCGGCAATATCCCCATTTTCAACAAAGTGTATGTTTCCTTCAAAGAAATCGCCCAGGCTTTTTTCGGCGATAAGTCGGGCGTGTTCAAACGGGTGGTTTTTCTGGAATACCCGCGGCTGGGTATTTACGCGCTGGGTTTTGTCACCCAGGAAAAGCCTTGGGAATTGAGCGATATTACGGGCAAAGAGCTCGTCACTGTTTTTGTGCCGACTCCCCCCAATCCCGCGACCGGTTATTTTATTTTTGTGCCAAAAAAGGACTTGATCGAGACCTCGATCACCGTGGAAGAGGGGATCCGACTTGTTTTTAGCGGAGGCGCCGCGCTTCCGCCACCCAGGAAATAAAAACATCAGCAATGGCCGCCACCAAAACACTCGCTTTTGTTTTGAAAACCCAGGATTACCGCGACACCAGTCTTCTGGGTGTTTTTCTCACCCAGGAACATGGGAAAATCCGCGGGATCTTAAAGGGGGTGCGGGACGCGCGGGCGCGTTACGGGTCCAGCCTTGAGCCTTTTTCGCTGAACGAAATTCTTTTTTACAAGCGCCGGCGCGGCGGTGATCTTCATCAGGTGACCCAGGCGGATCTGGTGGATCTTTTTACGCCCGTGCGGGACGACCTGGAACGGCTTTCTTACGCCAGTTATTTCACCGAGCTTTTGGACGCTCTGGTGGAAGTCGAGGACCCGCAGCCGGAGATTTTTGATCTCTTGAAGGATTCACTGGAATTTCTTTCCAGCGGCGCTTCGGCCCGAAGAAGCGCCCGGATATTTGAAGTGAAACTGCTTGAGCTTTTGGGTTTGATGCCGGAAATCAAAGCCTGCGTGGTTTGCAGGACCGAGTCGCCGGATCCGGCTTTTTTCAGCGTTTCCGCGGGCGGCGTGCGGTGCGCGGCTTGTCAGGCAAGAAGCGAAAAAAAAGGACAAGCCTCATTTTCGGTTTCTAAGGGAACGCTTCAGTTTCTCAGTCATGTACTGAGGGCGGATTTAAAGGCTTTGGCCTCGGTGAAAGTGTCACAGGAGGTGGGGGAAGAGCTTGAAAAAATCCTCCGCCGTTTCGTGGACTATCACTTGACCTATCCGCTGAAATCCATTATTTTTTTGGAAAAAATGGGATATACTGGCTGACCATGGTTTATTTCCAGGACTTGATCGCAAGATTATCCGACTATTGGGCCAAGAAAGGCTGCGCCATTCTTCAGCCTTATGACTTGGAGGTGGGCGCCGGAACCTTTCACCCGGCCACTTTCTTTGGCTCTTTGGGTCCCCAGCCCTGGAAAGTCGGTTATGTCCAGCCGACACGTCGTCCCACCGACGGCCGTTATGGGGATAATCCGCTTCGCACCCAACACTACTACCAATACCAGGTGATTTTAAAACCTTCTCCCGATAATGTGCAGGACCTTTATTTGGACAGTCTTCGCGCGGTGGGCCTGCGCCTGGAAGACCACGATGTTCGTTTTGTGCAGGACGATTGGGAATCTCCGACGCTGGGCGCTTCGGGCTTGGGGTGGGAGGTGTGGCTGGATAGTTTGGAAGTGACTCAATTCACTTATTTCCAGCAAATGGCGGGTTTTGCCCTAGAGCCCATTTCCTGCGAAATCACTTATGGCCTTGAGCGCATTTGCATGTTCCTGCAGGGCCGGCATGATCTTTTTGAATTGCAGTGGACTAAAAACCTCACCTATGGCCAAATTCACAAAAAAGACGAGGAAGAGCGCTGCCGCTATAATTTTGACACCAGCGACACCGCAATGCTCCACAAACTTTTTGAAATGTATGAAGCGGAGGCCAAGCGTCTTTTGGGGGATGAGCCCTCGGCCAAAACGCTGGTGCTCCCCGCCTATGAATTCACGCTCAAAACGTCCCATGTGTTCAACATGCTGGACGCGCGGGGCGCGGTGAGCGTGAACGAGCGGCCCACCTATATTGCGCGTGTTCGCAATCTCGCCAAGCGTTGCGCGCAAAATTATCTACTGAGCCTCCCCTAAATTATGGGCACAATGGCTGAGACAAGTTTGGAGCGAGACAAGGAGCGAGGAGGAGGCATAGTTTTAACTATGCCGACGACGAGGGACGCAGGCGCAGCCCAAAATCGTCCAGCCCCTTCGGGGAAGTCAGAATTTTGCCCATCTGACTGCGTTGCTCCTCCTCGGCGTAGTCACCACTACGCCTCGTCGTCGCGCCTTGCAGTTGGGCAAAATTCTGGCTTCCATTGTGCCCATAATTTAGGGGAGGCTCAGTGAGGCCAAAAATGAAAACCCCTCCTAAAGCTTTGGAGAACGTGCTTTTTGAAATCGGCTCGGAAGAGCTGCCAGCCACTAATCTCGCCGATATCTTCGAACAGCCGGACAATGTTCTCGAATTAAAACTCAAAAAGATTTTAGAATCTCACCGCATCCAGGCGGGCAAGGTGACGGTATGGGCGACGCCGCGCCGTATCGTCGCGTATCTGGAGTCGGTTTCGGCCGTTCAGGAAGCCAAGGAAGTGATGACGCGCGTTCTGGTTAAAGAAGAAGCCTATGGAGCGGACGGAAAACCCTCCGAAAAGCTTCTGACCATTTTAAAGCACCGCAACGCCGCTTTGGCGGATACGGTGATTGCCGAGGCCAACGGCAAGCCTTATGTTTTCATCAAAAAGATGGAGCCGGCCCAGAAAACGGCGGCGCTGCTGGGCGAAATTTTCGAAACTTATCTCAAAACGCTTTCATTCCCCAAGAACATGCGCTGGGACGATTCGGGGCTCGTGTTTCCAAGGCCGATTCGGAGCCTCTTATGTTTTTATGGCCGTAAGCCCATCCGACTCAAGATAGGCCATTTGATCGCTAAAAGCGAAGTATGGGTATTTTCCAAAAGCCGGCGGTTGCGTTTTGCGGTAAAGGACATTCCCGCTTATTTTCAGATATTGAAGAAAAACGGGATTCTCTTAAGTCCGGTTGAGCGCAAACAAACCATTAGCCAGGAATTGGATCGGCTGGCCAAGGCGAGCGGAGCCAGGCTGTACGATGATCCCTTTTTGCTTTCCGAGGTGAATTTTCTTGTTGAAAACCCCGGCGGTCTTTCGGCGCCTTTCGCCGAAGAGTTTCTTAAGCTTCCGATGGAAGTGTTGACGGTGAGCATGGCCAGAAAACAAAGACTCTTCGGGTTAGTGGACCGCGAAGGACGGGTGATGGCGCGCTTCTTGGCGGTGTTGGACGGGGCGACCACGGACAAGCAGAAGAAAATCATCGTAAAAAATATGGAAGGCGTTTTGCGGGCCAAACTGAAAGACAGCCTTTTTTTCTACCGCGAGGACACCAAAGTTCCTTTGACCGAAAAAAGAAAAGAGCTGGCGAGCCTCGTTTTCTTGAAAGGGGCCGGTTCGATGCTGGAAAAGTCCGAGCGCCTGGTCAAGCTTTCGGAAACGCTTGCGGAGGATCTGGGACTCGCGCCGGCGGACAAAAAAGCGCTTTTGCGCGCGGCATTTCTGGCCAAAGCCGACCTTTTGACGCAAATGGTGGGAGAGTTTCCCGAACTTCAAGGCATCATGGGCAAATATTATTCCCGCGAAAACGGGGAAGACGAGGCCGTGGCCTCGGCCGTCGGCGAGCAATATTTGCCGCGCATGGTTTCCGACCCGCTTCCCGCAACGCCGGCGGGCGCCGCGCTTTCCTTGCTCGACAAGGCGGATTTGTTGAGCGCCTGTTTCCGATTGGGACTTGAACCCACCAGCAGTCTTGATCCTTATGGCTTGCGGCGCAGCGCCACGGCGATTCTTAAAATTATTCTTGAGCGCCGGATGCCGCTTTCGCTCCAGCGGCTTTTCGTAGACAAGAAGCTGGAAGATTTCATGAAGGAGCGTTTGAAAGCGCTTTTAACGGACCAAGGTTACCGCGAAGACATTGTGGAGGCGGTTTTGGCGGGGCCGCATTCCGATCGGGTTTATGAGGTGTCCCAGCGGGCGAGCTTACTGTCCGAGATCGCTGAGGAAGTGTTTTTTATGCAAGCCTGTAAAGTGGTGGAGCGCACGGTCAATATTCTGAAGGGCAATAAGGAAAAATTGCCCGATCAAGTGAATCCGGCGGTTTTTACCGAAGACCTGGAGCGCAGGGTTTTTGAGCGTTACGAGGCTTTTAAAAATAAGGTCCAGCAGGCGGCGGACAAGCGCGATTTTCGTTTGGCGACAAGCTTGTATGCCGAGTCGTTTTTTGATATCTTAAGTGAATTCTTCGACAAGGTTTTTGTGAACGACGAAGACTTGAATGTCAGAAAAAACCGCCTGGCGCTGCTTTGCGCGGTAAAAAATCTTTATACGACCAACATCTCAGATTTATCCAAAATCCGGAGATTCCAATAATGACGGTGGCAACCGAAGACAACAAG
This sequence comes from Candidatus Omnitrophota bacterium, assembly GCA_016206805.1. Lineage (GTDB taxonomy): Bacteria > Omnitrophota > Gorgyraeia > 2-02-FULL-51-18 > 2-02-FULL-51-18 > JACQQX01. The sequence goes on along the minus strand of JACQQX010000033.1, from coordinate 3,922 downwards.
ATGAAACGGAGTTCTCTCAACACCATGAAAAAATACGTTTATTTTTTTGGCAATGGCAAGGCTGAAGGCACCCGCGATCAACGATTGCTTTTGGGCGGCAAGGGCGCCAACCTCGCGGAGATGACCAATCTTGGAATTCCGGTTCCTCCCGGGTTTACGATCTCAACCGTGGCCTGCAAAGAATTTTACGCGTTGGGCCAAAAATGGCCCGATGGATTGGAAGCGGAAATCAAAGAAAACCTGGCCAAGCTCGAAGAGGCAACCGGAAAAAAATTCGGTTCCAAAGAAAACCCTCTTTTGGTTTCCGTGCGCAGCGGCGCGTCCGTTTCGCTGCCGGGCATGATGGACACGATTTTGAATCTGGGCTTGAGTGAAGAGACGGTAAAGGGTTTGATTAAAAAATCCCGCAACGAGCGTTTTGCCTGGGATGCTTTCCGCCGTTTCATTCAAATGTTCGGCAACGTGGTGCTGGAAATGGATCACCATGGTTTTGAGCGCATCCTCGCGGACAAAAAAAAGAAACGCAAAGTCACCGAAGACACCCAGTTGACGGCCGCGGATCTCAAGGAAGTCGTCGCGGAATATAAAGAATACGTCAAAAAAAGCACTAAAAAGGCATTCCCCGAAGACGCTTACACGCAGCTGAAACTTGCCTGCAACGCGGTTTTCCAATCCTGGAACAATCAGCGCGCGATCACTTACCGCAATATCAGCAAAATTCCGCATGACCTGGGAACCGGCGTGAACGTCCAGGCCATGGTGTTCGGCAATATGGGTGAGACCAGCGGCACGGGTGTCGCGTTTACCCGCGATCCGGGCACCGGCGAAAAGAAATTTTTCGGCGAATTCTTGATGAACGCGCAGGGTGAAGACGTGGTGGCCGGTATTCGCACCCCGCAGCCCATCAGCCGGTTGGCCAAGGCGATGCCCGATGCCTACGGAGAGCTTGAGCGCATTTACAAAAAACTGGAGGCTCATTTCCGGGATATGCAGGATTTGGAATTCACCATTGAAGATAGAAAGCTTTTTCTATTGCAGACCCGTAACGGCAAACGTTCCGCCGCCGCGGCCGTGAAAATTGCCTGCGACATGGTTAAAGAGCAGATGATTTCAAAAGACGAAGCGCTGTTGCGCGTGGCGCCCGAACAGCTGGATCAGCTATTGCATCCCACTATCGATCCCAAGGCCAAAGTAAAGGTGATGGCCAAAGGTTTGCCGGCTTCGCCCGGAGCGGCCGTGGGCCGCGTTGTTTTTAACGCCGAAGACGCCATCGAGTGGAGCGAAGAAAGAGGCGAGCATGTTATCCTCGTTCGCCTGGAAACTTCCCCCGAAGACGTGGGAGGCATGGCGGCGGCGCAGGGCATTCTCACCGCCACCGGCGGCATGACGAGCCACGCGGCGGTTGTGGCGCGCGGCATGGGCAAATGCTGTATCGCCGGCTGCGGGCAGATTCACATTGACGCGAAAGGCCGGAATTTTACCGTCAAAAGCGGCGGCGCTTTGTTGAAGATTAAAGAAGGGGATGTCATTACCCTCAACGGCAGCACGGGGGAAGTGATCCTCGGCGAAGCCAAACTGACCAAACCGGAGCTGGGTGAGGATTTTAAACAATTCATGCGGTGGGCGGACGCGGTCCGTCGTCTCAAGGTCCGCACCAACGCGGATACTCCCGAAGACGCCAAAATCGCCCGTGATTTTGGAGCGGAAGGCATCGGACTCTGTCGCACCGAGCACATGTTTTTCGGCGAAGATCGCCTAAGAGCCATGCGCGAGATGATTTTAGCGGATAATGAGGCGGACCGCGTCAAGGCGCTCAAGAAACTCGAGCCGCAGCAGAAAAAAGACTTCAAGGGGATTTTTAAAGCGATGGCCGGTTTGCCGGTGACGATCCGTTTATTGGATCCGCCGCTTCACGAATTTCTCCCGAAGGGTGAAAAGGAATTGGTCAAAGTCGCCAAGGATCTCAAAATCTCGGTGAAGGAATTGGCTAAAAAAGTCGAATCGCTTCATGAGGTGAATCCGATGTTGGGGCATCGCGGCTGCCGTTTGGCCGTGACGTATCCTGAGATTTACCGCATGCAGTCTCAGGCCATTTTTGAAGCGACTTGTGAATTGGCCAAAGAAGGTCTGCGCGTCGTGCCGGAAGTGATGATCCCCATCGTCGGCATTATCGGAGAACTCACTTTCACCAAATCCGACGTGATTCATGTGGCGGATCAGGTGATGAAGGCCAAGAAATTGAAAATCGATTATTTCGTGGGAACCATGATTGAAATTCCCCGCGCGGCCATCATTGCCGATGAAATCGCGAAAGAAGCCGAGTTTTTCAGCTTCGGCACCAATGACCTGACGCAGTTGACGTTCGGGTTTTCGCGCGATGATATCAGTAAATTCCTTCCGTTCTATCTCGACCGCCAAATCATTAAAGTCGATCCTTTTGTCACTCTGGATCAGGTGGGCGTGGGCAAGATCGTTGAGATGGCGGTGGCCAAGGGCCGCGGCGTCAAGCCCGATCTCAAAATCGGTATTTGCGGTGAACACGGGGGAGATCCCGCTTCGGTGGAGTTCTGCCACCGCTCGAAGCTGGATTACGTGAGCTGCTCGCCGTTCCGCGTGCCGATCGCGCGTCTTGCCGCCGCGCAGGCTGTTTTGAAGGAGAGTCAAGGAAAGTAATCAGGAGGTAAGCGCCATCGACGCCATTAAGCTTTACCTCAAAGATATCAAGCATATTCCTCTCCTGACTCCCGAAGAGGAGCTGAAGCTGGCCAAGCAGGTCAGACGCGGTGACCCCAAGGCCCGGCTTCGCATGATTCGTTCCAACCTGCGCCTGGTGATCAACATCGCCAAACAGTATTCCACGTTCGGGGTTCCTCTGCTGGATTTGATTGAGGAGGGGAATCTTGGCCTGATGAAAGCGGTGAGTAAGTTTAACCACAAGCTGGGTTACCGCTTTTCCACTTACGCGGCCTGGTGGATCAAACAGCATGTGACCCGCGCTTTGGCCGACCAGGGAAAGACGGTTCGCATCCCCGTTTACATGGTGGAAACCCTTTCCCGTTTTAAAAAAGTGAATGAGCGTTTGACGCACCGCTACCGCCGCAAGCCCAAAGTTTCGGAACTGGCCCGTGGCATGAGAGTGCCCGTTTCCAAAATTCGCCAACTCATGCAAATGGATCAAACCACCACATCACTGGATCAGCCTGTGGGGACCGAAGGCGATGCCTCAATGATGGATCTTTTGGAAGATCCCAAAACCACCAACTCCCAGACCCATGTGGACGACTTTCTCAGGAGTGAACGCGTGGAGTCCCTTCTTCAGGAAATGAATTCGCGGGAGAGGGAGATTTTAGAGATGCGCTTCGGTTTGAAGGACGGAGAAATTCACACGCTGAATGAGGCCGCCAAGCGTTTCAAGATCACCCGGGAGCGGGTGCGTCAAATTGAGGCGGTGGCCCTCCGAAAACTCCGCCAACTGGCCGAATCCCAATCCAAGGCTTCCCACAACTAATCAGTGATTCAGCCCCGGTAGCTCAAATGGATAGAGCACAGGTTTCCTAAACCTGCTATCCCGGTTCGATTCCGGGCTGGGGCACGTTTATGAACCGGTTGCGGTTGCGGTAACGAAGCCCGTATCGTCTATCGGTGGCGTCTTGCGTCCCAGATCTTGACGCTACCGCTACCGAATGCCGATACGGGCTTCGTTACCGCAACCGAGACAAATGTTAAGAATTTGTAAAAATTGCTTGACCGACAGAGTCAATTTTGATACTTTAACAGGTGATTTATCATGTCCTAACAGACAAAAAGATAACCACCTCTAGCCGCGAAAGGGGGGAAGAAACTAACAGGCTCCAAGGTTATCAGCCGGCCCGATAAGCCGGCCCCTAAAAGCACTAAAAGCTGTTGTTAATTCGAAAATAAG